>JAGQIK010000725.1 GCA_020431405.1 Myxococcales bacterium | reverse complement strand
CGGCGAGCAGGCGCTCGAGATCGCCGACATGCTCGTGCGCTCGGGCGCCATCAGCGTCGTCGTCATCGACTCGGTGGCTGCGCTCACGCCGCGCGCCGAGCTCGAAGGCGAGATGGGCGACACGCACGTCGGCCTCCAGGCGCGCCTGATGAGCCAAGCGCTGCGCAAGCTCACGGGCACGATCGCCAAGAGCAACACCATCGTCATCTTCATCAACCAGATCCGCATGAAGATCGGCGTCATGTTCGGCAGCCCCGAGACCACCAGCGGCGGCAACGCGCTCAAGTTCTACTGCTCGGTGCGCATGGACATCCGCCGCATCGGCGCGATCAAGCAGGGCGACCAAGTGCTCGGCAACCGCACGCGCGTCAAGGTCGTCAAGAACAAGCTCGCGCCACCCTTCCGTCAGGTCGAGTTCGACATCATGTACGGCCAGGGCATCAGCTTCGAAGGCGACGTCCTCGACCTCGCCGTCAACAACGACATCGTCGAGAAGAGCGGCGCCTGGTACTCGTTCGATGGCGAGCGTGTCGGTCAGGGTCGCGAGAACGCCAAGACGTTCCTCGCCGACAACCCCGACATCGCCGAGCGCATTCGCCAGCGCGTGCTCGACAAGATGGGCCTGGGAAAATCGGATGGGGGCAAGAAGGACGCGGCGGCGGCGCAGGGCGACGGCGGCGCGGCCGAGGCGAAGGACGAGAAGGTCACGCCGATCAGCAAGAAGGCCGCCAAAGGCAAGTAGATGCGGTAAGGAACGCCGCGGCAGCGCGGCGTTCCACTCAGTCCTTGATGATGGCGTCGATGTCCTTGGCGATGGCATCGGCGCTGCGCTTGGGCAGCCGCACCAGCGCGCGCGTGTTGTCGCTGCGGCCGAGCAGCACCTCGCCGCTCTTGGGTCCCGTCAGCTGCCAGCCCTTGGCCTCCGTGGCGCGCAGAATCTCGAGCCAGCCTAGCTTCGTCGAGCCGCGGTAGAACTCGACCTTGAACACGCTCTGCTGCGAGGCGGGCTTGTCCTTGGGCTGCACGTAGTCGCGCGCGCGCAGGCGCATGACCTTGTTCATCCAGGTGTGGTGCTGGTCGCTCTTCTTGTCCTCGCCCAGCTTGGACCAGAAGCCGCCGCGACGCGCGCGGCGGTTGTGCTGCACGAGCTCGCGCCGGCCCTTCTTGCTGATCACGACGACGCGCTCGACGTCGCTCTGCGTGAAGTCGTAGAGCGAACGATCGACGAGGCGATAGTGCGCGAAGCGCAGCGACTGCAGCTGGCGCGGGCGCACGACGTAGACGCGTTTGTCGGCCTGATCCTGGATGTAGTAGTCGGTGCTGCCGTAAGTCTTGTTGCCGATCATGAACACGCGCTTGGACTTGCCCGCGTGAAGCTCGAGCCGCTTCTTGCTGTCCTTGAGCCCGAAGGCCTCGAGCTGCTTGTCGTCGATCTTGCCGAGGGCGCGGATCGCCGTCATGTCGCCGAGCTTGTCCATCACCTCCTCGGCCGACGCGTTGCCCTTGAACTCGGTGACCTTCTGCACCTTCTTGACCTCGGGCTTTTTCGGCTTGGCCGGCAAGCTCGTCGGGGCCGAGGCGGGCGTGCCCGCGCTGCCGCTCCCGCTGCCGGTGCCTGCCGCCGTGCCGGCGGCGCTGCCCTTGGCTGTCTTGGCTGCCGGCTTCTTCTCGGCCTTCTTCGCCGCGGGCGCCTTCTTCTTGGCCGGCGCCTTCTTCTTGGGATCGGCCTTCGGATCACGCGCGAGGCTGGCGCTGGCGAGCAGGCGCTCGGCGCCGGCGGGCGTCAGCGCGCCGCTCTTCTTCGGCGCGGCCTTCTTGGCAGGCGCCTTCCTTTTCTTGAGCGGACCACGCGTCTTGAGCTTGATCAGCTTCTTGCCCGTGGGTGGCTTGGCGCCCGCCTTGGTGGGCGGCACGCGCGTCTTGGCCGGCCCGACCTTGAGCGTGGGCCGCGTGCGCAGCGGATGCCTGCGCCTGAAGCGCGAGTGACCGCGCAGCCCGCGCGGCGGCCGCTTGCGCTCGTTGCGGTCAACCTTGACCCAGAAGTACGGGCCCTTCTTGTCCTTCAGGCGCCGGATCACGACCTTGTGATCGGGCTCTTCGTAGACGAGCTTGTCGAGCTTGCCGAGGCTGAGGACCTTGACGACGTCATCGGACGGCGACGGCTCGCGCGTCCAGACAAAGTACGAGGCGACGAGCGCGGCGAGCAGAAGCCCGGCGTGTGCCTTGACCGAGCGGGTCATGACTTGCTCCTTCGGCGCCGGGTGTAGAGCAACCCGCCGCCGAGCACGATCAGCGGGACGGCGAAGATCGTGAGGTAGAACCAGATCTGATCTTCCTTGCGCGTGTGTCGGATGCGCTGGTCCTCCTCGCTGGTGCTGCCGCCGATGTACTGCTCGTCACCGCCGAGCCAGCGGATCATGTCGACGAAGAGGTAGGCGTTGCCGGGGTGGCGGAAGATCTTGTCCGAGAAGATGTCGCCGTCGGCGATGACGATCATGCGCATGCCGTCGTCGCTCTTGAACTTCGGCTTCTTCTTCTTGTCCTTCTTGTCCTTCTTCGCGCCCGGCAGCGTCACCACCGCCACCAGCTCGAAGGACTTGCGCTTCTCGGTCTTGGGATCGAAGCGGTAGTTCGAGTTCTTGTCCTCGAACGTGTACGGCATGGCGTGGATGGCGAAGCGCACCTTGGGACGCAGCCCTGCGGTCGACGGCATCTCGCTCAGCGAGCCAGCGCGGTAGAACAGCGACACGACCTTGCCGCGCGCGCGCGACAGCGTGCGCACGCTGGGGTGCGACGAGAAGCGCGCCGAGTGGATGAAGTGGCGGTCGGCCATCGTGCGGCTAAGCCGCACGTAGTACTTGTCGTTGGCCAGCCGGTTCTTGTTCATCTGCAGGCCGTAGGGCCCGATCAGCTCGGCGCCGTTCCACTCCGAGTCGGGATCGAGCAGCACCAGCGCGCGCCCGCCGTCGTCGAGGTACTTGCGCATGGCTGTGATCTCGGCCTCGAAGAAGGCTTTGCGCGGGTCGGCGACGATCACGACCGTGCAGTCCTTCGGGATCTCGCTCGCCAGGCCGGCTTGCACGCCGAGGTCCTTGGCTCGGTAGTGCAGCTTGCGCAGCACCGTCTTGAGGTCGCGGATCGACGCGCCGCGCTCGCCCTCGCGCGCGCGGTTGGTCAGCTCGTCGTGGCCCACCGTGAGGCACGCGATCTTCTGCGTGCGCGCGCCCTTGAGGAACGCGGCCTGAAACTCGCTGTCGAGCTTGCGCAGCTTGCGCTTGGCGCGGCGCAGCTTGGTGCCGATGCGGATCACCTGGCTCGCCTTGCCCTTGCGCTTGAGCACCACCACGCCGTTCTTGGTGACCGACAGCTTCTTGGCCAGGTCGGGCTGCACCACGTGGTCGGCCTTGACGATCTTGACGTACTTGGAGCGCGACTTGAGCTCGCTGAAGTAGCTCTCGACGTGCTCGAGCACCTCGTTGGAGGCGCCCGGGAAGAACATGTAGACCTCGAGCGGGCTGCTGAGGTTTTCGATCATCTTCATCGACGACTCGGAAGGCCGCGTCGTCTTGAAGTAGCTCAGGTCGACCTTGCTGTTGTGCTTCTGCCCCATGAAGTTGAGCAGGAACACCAGACACAAAGACATCGCGAGCACCAGCGCGCTGGCCATCGAGCGCTCGACGCGCGCGGCGTCGACGGTGCGCTTGGTGTCCATGTCGGCGTAGGAGATCTCGATGAAGATGATCGGCAGCGCGGCGCAGATCACCGTCACCACCCACAACACGCCGAACACGCCTTGCCAGCGGTCGGGTGTCTTGGGGTTGTCGAAGCTGACGCGCAGCCACTCCATCACGAAGTCTGCTTGCGCCAGGTAGAACAAGAGGCCCACGGCGCCGAGGGCGTAGAACATCAGCAAGCGGCGCTCGATGGGGCGCGCACCCTCGGCGAGCGTGCGCGCTCGGCCGAGTCGTCCGATGATGGCGAACAGAACGCCCGCCGCCGCGAGCAGGCCGAGGCCAACACGCAGCCCCTTGGACTCGACGATCAGGCGCTCGCCGACGTAGAGCACCAGCATCGAGGCGAAGTAGACCGCCGTGAGGCGAACGCCGCTCTTTCCGAGCACGCGCCCCTTGGACGCGGCTTGTCGTTTCTCGAAGGACATTAGCGCCACCTCCTCGCTTGCAGCATGTGCGTGGAGGCGAGCAGGAACAGGTACGTGCCCGTGACGTAGTAGATCACGTCACGCAGGTGCAGCACGCCTGTCTGCCACTGCAGGTGCTTCTGCGGCGAGATGAACGCCATCAGCGAGCGCACCGGCGGGTCGGCGACGTTGGCGCCGAGGTAGCACAGGTAGACGGCCGTCATGATCGCGCCGCCGGCGATGGCCGCGACGATCTGCGTGCGCGCGATCGACGAGGCGAACAGGCCGATCGAGATCGACAGCGCCCCGAGCATGACCAGCCCCAGGTAGCCGCCGAAGATGTGGCCCCACGAGACCTTGCCGTGCCAGAAGATCAGCGCCGGCATGTAGATCGTCAGCAGCGTCATCCCGGTGAAGAAGATCAGCGCCGAGAGGAACTTGCCGAGGATGATCTCGCGGTCGTGGATCGGCGAGGTCAACAGCAGCGTCAGCGTGCCGAGCTGCTTCTCCTCGGCGATGAGCCGCATGGAGAGCAGCACGCCCGAGACCATCGACATGAAGGTGGCGATGGCGAAGAAGTCCTTGAGCACGTGCGACGACAGGCGCGGCGTCGAGCCGATGGCCCAGACGTTGAAGAGCATGCCGTCGACGAAGAGCACGATGGCTACGATGACGTAGCCCATCGGTGACTTGAGGTAGGCGCCGAGCTCGCGCCGGGCCAGCAACCAGGCGTTTCTCACTTGCCGTCCTCCTTCTTGGCGTCGTCGTCGGCGCCCTTAGAGGCTGTCTCTTCGGCCTTGTCGGCCTTGTCGGCCTTGTCGGCCTTCTCAGCCTTGTCGGCCTTTTCTTCGGCCTTGTCGGCCTTCTCTTCGGCCTTCTTCTCGGCTTTCTCTTCAGCCTTGGCCTTCTCTTCGGCCTTGGCCTGCTCGGGCTCGTCGCTCTCGCCGGCCTCGTCGCGCTCGCCGGCCTCGTCGCGCTTGTCGCCCTCGTCAGCGCCAACGTCGTGCGCCTTGAGCGCGCCCTTGGCCGCGCCTCGGCGGGTCAGCGCGAGGAACGCCGACTCCAGCTCCGGCGCCGCCGGCGTCAGCTGCAGCAGCCCGAAGCCCGCCTCCACTACGGCGCGCGCCAGCTCTTCGCGGCGGTCGCCCTTGGCCTCGATCTGGAAGTGATTGACCAGACCAGCCGGCGTCCCGCGGAACGGCGCGCCCTCGGCCTGACCGAGCGTGGCGCAGGCGATCACGCCGTCCACCTTCTGCAGCGTCTGCGTCACCTTCTTGGCGTCGCCGCGCACCGTCAGCTGGTGGTGGTGGCTGTCGCTCTTGGTGGCGAGATCCTCTTCGGTGCCCGAGGCGACCAGCTCGCCGTCGTGGATAACGAGGATGCGATCGCAGGTCTGGCTGATCTCCGAGAGGATGTGGCTCGAGACCAGCACGGTGTGCTGGCCGCCGAGGCTGCGCACCAGCCGGCGCATCTCTTTGATCTGCGCCGGGTCGAGGCCCGAGATCGGCTCGTCGAGGATCAGCACCGGCGGATCGTGGATCAGCGCCTGCGCGATGCCCACGCGCTGGCGAAAGCCGTGCGAGAGGCTGTCGATCGGCGCGTCGCGCACATCCGTCAGCTCGGTCTGCTCGATGACCTCGCCGAGCCGCTTTTCGGCCTGCTGGCGTCGCAGCCCACGCAGCTCGCCGGCGAACACGAGGAAGCTGGAGACGGTCATCTCGTCGTAGAGCGGCGGCGTTTCGGGCAGAAAGCCGACGAGCTTCCGCGTGTCATGCGGGTGCTCGACGATGTTGCGGTCCTTGATGCGGACGGTGCCGCTCGAGGGAAGCAACAGGCAGGCGAGGATACGCAGCGTCGTCGACTTGCCGGCGCCATTGAGGCCGAGGATGCCGACGATCTCTCCATCGTCGATCTCGAAGTCGAGGTCGCGTATCGCGCAGGTCTCGCCGTAGAACTTCGTCAGGCCTTGCGCGGCGATCATAAGCCGTAGGTCTCCTTGTGATGACACCCTTTCACTACTTATCGCGCGAGGTTGCGCGCCGTGGGTGTCAGCGGGTCTCGTAGAGCGCGCCGAAGATAGATGACGTGCTCGGCAAGCGCAACCCGCGCCGAGCGCTAATCCTTCCGCGCGGCTGCGGTGCTCCGAGGCGAAGGCCGGTGCGGGCGCCGACGCGAAAACTGCGGCGCCGGTAGACCGGCTCGGAACCTGGCGCGTTGTTAGCTGCCAAATCCACGTTGCCATCCATCCAGGAGTCAGCCCATGACCAAGCAGCTGCGATTCGATGACCATGGGGCCTTCCACAAGCAGGTCCTCAGGGTCACGCTCGCTGGCGCGGCGCTCGGCCTGATCGGCCACATCACCGCCCTGATCATCAACCCGCGGGCCAGCGTCGCCGTCTCCCTCGCGCAGCTGGCCATCACCGCCGCCGCGCTGGCCTTCGCAGCCAAGCCCTTCAAGCGCAGCGAGCTGTTCTCCACGCTGCCCCTGGGCCTCGGGCTGGCGCTGCTCGGCACGCTCTGCATGCACGCGCTGTCCACCGCCACGCACGCCTATCCGTGGTTCGGCCTCGGCGTCTACGGCCTCACCGTCGGCATCATCGCTGGCCGAGACCTCAAAGGTTACCAGCGCTTCGCGCTGCCCTTGGCCACCGCGCTGACGATGGTGCTCGCCACCTGGGTCGATCGCACCTTCGCCGCGCGGCTGCCGCTCACCGACTACGTGCCGGGCTTCGTCGCCGCCCCGCTGCGCGGCGCCGTCTTCGGCTTCCTCGTCAGCATCGGCCTCGTCGTGCGCCAGCTGCGTCTCGCGCGCGACCCCGTGCTCGTCGAGTACGACCGCATCAAGGACGATCTCGCGGGCGAGATGGGCGAGCTCACCGCTGGCGCCATCGTCACCTACGAGCGCATCAACGAAGCCCTGCGCGACCGCAGCGCCAACCGCTCGGCCGACGAGCCCGAGCTGACGCGCGGCGTCGAGACGCTGATGCTCAAGGTGCTGGCCCTCGGCAAACGCTGGCAGGAGGTCGAGCGCGAGGCGAGCCGCACCAGCGCCGCCGCCCTCAGCGGTCGCGTCGACGAGCTCGACGCCAAGGTCGCCGCCGCCACCGACCCCGTCGCCCGCCGCCAGTACGAGATGGCGCGCGACGCACTGCGCTCGCAGCTCAAGTACGTCACCGGCATCGCCACCTCGCGCGAGCGCGTCCTCGCCCGCGTGCACGGCTACCTCGCCGTGCTCGAGCGCGTGCACCTCGCCGTGCTCAACCACCAGGGCGCCGACACCGCCAAGTTCTCCGACGAGCTGTCGCCGCTGCTCGAGAGCATCGACGACATGGGCGCCGAGATGGACATCGCCTCCGCCGCGCTGGCCGAGGTTGCTGAAGTGACGTTGGGCGAGAGCATTCCCACCGCGCCGACCGACGCCCCGCTCGAGGGACCGCCTACGCGCGCTGAGATGAAGGCACAGCACAAGCGCGCTGCCGAGGAGATCGCCCCCACCTCGTCTGAGGATAAAATCCCAGCTGAGGGCTCCAACGACGGCGAAGCAGAGCTGATGAAGTCGGCCTTCAACTAGGCTAACTCGCTGTAACTCCTGGTCCTTCCTCCTCTTCCCCCCACAGCACAGGCTGGGTGATTTGACCCCCCCGAACCGGGGGGAGATTCCCCGCCCCTCGATCCAGCCTCCCGCCGCGAAAACAACCAGTTAGCGAAGGTCCTTCAGAGCTCCGATCCGGAATCACTGCCCTTTTTCATATGGCAGACAGCTTGCACCGCTTGGGGTCGCCTAGCCGGGTAAAGCACGCGGAGGATCGAGAAAGCCATGAAACGTCTACGGACCCTGCACCGAATCAGCTGGCCTAGCGCGCTGGCGATCATCGCGGTGGGCTGCACGGGCTATGTCAACGAGCCCAGCACCCAGGTCGCGAGCCTGCACTACATCGCGGACGTCGAGCAGATGGGCGGCCTGGTCGCTCAGACCTGCAGAAAGCTGCACCCCAACGATCCCGCGACGTGCGAGGCCGTGCCGAACGTGATGGAGTGCGAGACGCTCGACATCACGATCCGCGCCGACGCGAAGATGAACTACACCTGTAAGCAGGGCGCGAAGATCGTTTACCAGGGTCCCAACGCCGGCCTGGCCTCGCCCATCGAGTGCCGCGCCAACAAGGACCTCAGCTGCGTGCTTTGCTACGACAACCGCGGCACGGTCGCCGTCGACACGTGCAACGACCGCGGTGCTCAGCTGTTCCGCAAGACGGGCTCCGGCGCCTGGGGCGAAGCACCTCAGACGATCCCCGGCGTCAGCGTCCCCAACGGCCCCACGCCCGACAACCCGGGCACGACCCCTGGCAACCCCAGCACGCCGCCACAGAACCCCGGCACCACGCCGCAGACGCCGACCGCGCCGCCGCTCGACCTGTGCGACCCGCGCAACGCCGTCATCAAGTACTTCGCCCCCAACGGCGGCTTCAACCAGGAGCTCGCGCGCGAGGGCCTCGGCTTCCGTCACCCCGGCGTGAACGCGGCCAACCTGCCTGACTTCAACAGCGGCTTCTTCGGCGGTCAGGGCAGCTGCGCCGAGGGTCCGAGCCACATCAAGCAGTACGCCTGGGGCAACAAGAACTGCACGACCTCCAACGTCGGTGGCGGCGGCGGCTTCTGGGGCTCGCTGCTAGGCCTCATCGGCGGCGGCGCCAACGGCACCTGCCGTGGCTACCGCGTCGCGATGCAGCCGGCCATGCGCGCTTGCCAGGAAGGCGTCCCCGCGGGTTGCAACCCCGGCGCCTGGACCGCGGCCATCAACTACTCGTACCGCACGGCTTCGCAGTGGCTGTTCTCGTTCGCGCCGGGCGCTGTTCCGCCGGACTCGATTCCGCCGAACACGCCGCCCCCGACCAATCCGCCCACGCAGACGCCGCCGCTCACGCCGCCCACCGGCTTCAAGCCGCCCGTGCCCAAGATGCTCGGCTCGCCGCTGGTGCTCGACCTCGCGGGTGACGGCATCGCCGCGACCTCGGCTGCCAACGGCACCAAGTTCGACCTGATGGGCCTCGGCAAGATGAAGACCGCGTGGGTCAAGGGCGACGACGCGCTGCTCGCCATGGACCGCAACGGCAACGGCCGCATCGACAACGGCAGCGAGCTGTTCGGCGACGTCACCAAGGTCGACGGCGTCGAGGCTGGCGACGGCTTCGCCGCGCTCGCCGCGCTCGACACCAACAAGAACGGCCGCATCGACGCGGGCGACGCCGCCTTCAAGCAGCTCAAGCTGTGGCGCGACAAGAACGGCGACGGCATCTCGCAGGCGTCGGAGCTGACCAGCCTCGCGGCCGAGGGCATCAAGTCGCTCGAGCTCAAGCACCAGAGCGGCTCGGACTTCGACCTCAACGGCAACGACCTCGGCGTGCGCGGCAGCTTCATCCGCAACGACGGACGTCGCGGCACGATGGTCGACATCTACTTCGTGACGGGCGGCTTCGCCAAGTAAGCCCCGAGCACAGCTAGCCAAGCGTTCGACTGCCGCCGACCCTCCGCTCGGCGGCAGTCGTCGTTTTGGCCCAAAACCCCAGCAGTCGCTGTAACATCAGCCGCCGTCCGCGTCTTTTGTTCGGTGAATCATCGAGCGCCGCCGGCGGTCGAAGGCGACGAGGGGAGCTCGCGATGACAACGAAAGCCCTAGCGATCCTGCCGCTGCTGGCGGCGTTGGTCCTCGGCGCCGGCGAAGCGCGCGCCGACCGCGCGAGCGCGCACTATCACGCAGCGATGGCAGCCAAGCGCGCCGGCCGCATCGGCGACGCCATCGCCGAGCTCAAGAAGGCGCTCGCCGAGCGCGACGACTACGCTGCCGCGCACTACAGCATCGGCATCCTCTACCGGCGCAAGCAGCAGCACTTCCGCGCCATCATCCACCTCGAGCGCGCCGCGAAGCTCTCGCCGCACGCGCGCGTCTACTACAGCCTCGGCCTCTCCTACTACAAGGCGGGTCAGAAGAAGAAGGGCATCGCGGCGCTGCGCAAGGCCGCCGAGCTGGATCCGAAGAACACGCAGTACGTCTCGCAGTGGGCGATCCTGCAGATCCGCCGCGATCCGGCCAAGGCGATCGCGATGCTCGAGAAGGCGCGGCGCGCGCAGCCGAAGAACGCCGACATCACGCACCAGCTGGGCCTCGCCTATCGCCGCGCCACCATGCGCATGCCCGGCAAGGGCAACAAGGCGCGCCGCGAGAGCTATCTGCGCAAGGCCGAAGGGCTGATCAAGTCCTCGCTGGCGATGGGCGAGAGCGCCAACCGCCACTTCGATCTGGCGGTGGTCTACCGCCGCCTGGGAGAGGCGCGTCGCGCTATCCGTCACTACGAGGCGGCCGTGCGCCTCGATCCCAAGTTCGCCTCGGCCTACTGGGACCTGGGCCACATGTACACCCAGGAAAAACGCGCGGACGAGGCCATCGCGGCCTTCAACAAGTACCTCGCGCTGCGCCCGAGCGCGAAGGACGCCAAGGTCGCGCGTCAGCGGCTCAAAGACCTTCGAAAGAAGAAATAGCGTATCGATTCGCGCTGGCGGTCGTAGTCGGTCCACGAGTCACGGCGGTGGTATGATCGCCGCCGGGAGGAGCGGACGCGGCGGACGTGAGCGCCATCGGAGAGCTGCTTCAGGGCACCTATCGCCTGGAGCGTGAAATCGGTCAGGGCGGTATGGGCACGGTCTACGAGGCGTCGCACGCGCGTCTCGACCGGCGCTTTGCCGTCAAGGTGCTCGTGCGCGAGGCCGCCGCCGACGAGGCCGCGCTGCTCAGGTTCCAGCGCGAAGCGCGCGTCACCAGCGGCCTCGGCCACCCGCACATCATCGAGGTCATCGACTTCAACACCACCGAGGACGGGCGGCCGTACCTGGTGATGGAGCTGCTCGACGGCGAGAGCCTCGCCGATCGGCTCGAGCGCCGCGGACGGCTCACCCTCGAAGAGACGATGTCCATCACGCGCCAGGCGAGCTCGGCGCTGCACGCCGCGCATCAGGGCGACGTGGTTCATCGCGACCTCAAGCCCGAGAACGTGTTCCTCTGCCGTCGCGGCGCGCGCGACGACTACGTCAAGCTGCTCGACTTCGGCATCTCCAAGGTGCTCAACGCCAAGACGGCCGTCACGCGCGCGCAGGCGCTGGTCGGCTCGCCGTCGTACATGTCGCCCGAGCAGGCCGACGAGCGGGCGGCGGAGGTCGACGCGCGCACCGATATCTACGGCCTGGCGACGCTGATCTTCGAGATGCTGGTGGGCGACGTGCCCTTCACCGCCAAGACGATCCCGTCGCTGCTCTACAAGATCGTGCACAACGCGCCGCCGCGGCTCTCGTCGCGGCGGCCGGACGTGCCGCAGGCGCTCGATGCGGTGATCGACCGGGCGCTGTCGAAGGATCCAGCGCAGCGCCACGAGACGATGGCCGAGCTGTGGCTGGCGCTCGACGAGGCCGTCGAAGGGCTCGAGTCGGAGCCGACGAAGATCTCGCACACGGCGTGGCCGGATGCCTCCGATCCGCCGACGCAGCGAGATGCCAGCGCCAGCGCCAGCGCGCTGAGCCCCGTGGCCACCGACGTCGAGAGCAGCGGCGCCGAGGTGCTCGACGTGTTCGGGCAGCTCACCGGACCGCACCCGACGTACGTGTCGCCGATCGCGAGCGGTCCGCAGTCGGCGCTCGACCAGCGCCCGACCACGCCCAGCGCACCGATCATCCCGCCCGCGTTTCCCACCGAGCTGCTCGGCGCTACGCCGTCGCCGCCCGTGGTGGTGGCGCCAGGGCGCACGACGCCACCGCGCGCGCTCGACAGGACCCGCACCACGTTGTCGAGCAGCGTGGGCGAGATCGGACAAGACCCGCCACGCAAGCGCTCGGCGGCGATGATCGTCGTGGCCGTGGTGTTCGTGCTGCTCGGCGCGGGCGCCTTCGTGATCTATCGGCTGGTGGCGCCGGTGCCCACGCAGGGCGACGGTAGCGCCGTGGCGGTCGCGGGCGCTGGGTCGGCGACGGCGGCGGGGACGTCGACATCGGCGTCGGGGTCGGCGGTCGGAACGTCGGGCTCGGCTTTGGGGTCGGCGGTCGGCACGTCGGCTTCGGGTACGGGGTCGGCGGTCGGCATGTCGGGCTCGGCTTCGGGGTCGGGGTCGGCGGTCGGCGTGTCGGGCTCGGCTTCGGGGTCGGGGTCGGCGGTCGGCGTGTCGGGGTCGGCGGTCGGCACGTCGGGTTCCGCGGCCGGTACGGCGGCGCCTTCGGTGGCGGCGGGCACGGGCAGCGCCACGCCGGTGATCGTCAAGCGACCGCAGCGGCCCGGCTCGATCCGCATCGGCAGCCTCTATCGCGGCCGCCCGGTGTGGACCGACATCTTTGTCGACGGCAAGCTCGTCGGTCAGACGCCGCTGGTCGTGCACCGGCTGCGTCCCGGGCGTCACGTCGTCGAGCTGCGCCGCCAGGGCTCGCGTCTTGGCCGACGCTGGGTGCACGTGCGCAGCGGCCGCCGCAGCACCGCCGTCTTCAAGCTGCGATCGTTGTAGCTAGAAGCTGACGCGCAGGCTGCCGCCGTTGACCTGACCGACGAGCGGCGTGAAGCGCGTGCGCGCCGTGCTGTTGCTCAGGCCGCGGCGGCGCTCTTTGCGCAGCATGGCGCCTTCGATGAACCACAGCGCGACGCCCGCGGCGGCGAGGCCGGCGCCGACGCCGATGAGCACGTTGGCCGCTAGGTCGCGGTTGTCGATGCGGCGCATCAGGTCGACGCAGCGTACGTCGCCGGCGCGTGACTCGCTGCAGTTGTCCTGGTAGGCGGCGTAGTCGCCGTTGGACGCGATGGCGAATCCGGTGCCGACGCCGAGCGCGATGACGGCTGCGCCGGCCGCTACCCAGGTGAAGATGCGCCGACCGCCGCTCGCGGGCGCTTTGCTCGAGGCGCTGGCGTCGCGCGAGAGCGCGAGCTCGACGCGCGCCGTGCTGCCCGCGCTGACGCGCACGGTGCGCGTCGCCTGCTCGAAGCCGGGCGCCCAAGCGGTGACGTGGTGCTCGCCCACGGTCAGCTCGAGCTTGCGGCTGTCGACGGGTTTGCCGTCCACCAGCACGTGGGCGTCCGAGCGCGAGACGGCGATCTCGAGCGTGCCGCGCGGCGTGCGCTCGACGGGACGCGCTTCGACGCGCAGCGTGCGCGCCGCGGCGACGTTGATCGTGCGCGCGTAGAGCACCTTGCCGCTGGCCAGCCGCAGCGTGAGGCTGTGCTTGCCGGCCTTGAGGCGCAGGATCTGCGGCGCAGGCCCGATCTCTCGGCCGTCGACCACGACCACCGCCGGCGGCTGCGCGAGCGAGACCGAGAGCCTGCCGGTGACGCGGGCGCGCACGCGGCGAAAGAGCGCCATCACGCGCGGCTTGACCGCGCTGGCGTTGACCTCGAGGGCCGCGTCGTGGCCGAGCGCGCGCTCGAAGTGCGCGATGGCCGCCTTGCGGTTGTTTTGTGCGGCTGCGTTGACGCCGAGGTAGAGCTCGGCGCGCGCCTTTTGCGCGGCGCGGCTCGACGCCGCGAGCGCCTTCTTCAACAGCGCTTTGGAGGCCTCGAAGCGGCCGAGGCCGTACTCGGTGATCGCCTGGTTGATCAGATCGTCGGCAGCGTCGGCGCGCGCCGCGACGGGTGCGCCGATGGCGATCGCCAACACGAGCAGTGTCGCGAGCCCCTTCATGGCGCGCAGCAGCCCCAGGTCAGCAGCGCTTCGCGGGCGCGACCGCAGCCGGTGCGTCCTTCGTGTCCAGGCAGCGTGGCGCAGGGCGTGGCTGGACCGTTGTTGATCACGCAGGCGCAGTTGTCGTTGCTGTCGCAGCGGATCTCGCGCACTACGCCGGGCGCTTCGAAACAGGCGAGGCGCCGGATGGGGCCGCACGGCGAGGCACAGACCCATGCGGCCGAGACGCTGCAGGGCTGGCCGGCTGTCGAATCGCCGCCGGGACCTGCTTCGGGGACGGCCGCCGCGCCGCAGCCGCTGTTGAGCTCGGCGTCGACGGTGAAGGGCTGCTCGACGGCGGCGTCCTTGCCGACGTCGCGCTTGCCGCCGTCACGGTCGTGATCGGTGGTGGGGCCAGCCTCGCCGAAGGGGGGATCGAAGCGATGACTACAAGCACCGAGGGAAATAACGACAACGAGGATCGTAAGTACGGATACCGCTCTGCTCACATTGAACAATGCTAGCGGCCGGCGGGAAGAGTACCACCCCGGTAGGTAGTTTTTCTCAGCGCTGGGGGGCATTTCGGTGGGAGGATGTGGTCCGGTGTAGCGCTCCATGCCTGCTTCTTCGCGCGGCTCGCGGCGCGCGACCTCCTCGCCCTTCACATCGGCGCTAGAACTTGACGATCAACCTCGCCTGCAGCGTCTGTGCGACCGACGCGTTGCCGGCGCGCGAGCCGAAGAACGACGTCTGCGCGCCGTTGACGATGCCCGTTGCGGGACGATCCAGCCCGGCGAACGGGATCAGAATACCGTACTGCAGACCGGCGTAGAAACCTTCCTGCACGTTGCGGTAGTAGACGTCGAGGTCGAACTCGAGGCCGAGGTGCGGCGAGTTGCCCGGGAACGCGACGGGCTTGTGCGCGAGGCTGTAGATGATGTCGAGCTTGGCGCCGAGGCTCTCGAGCAGGTCGTACTGCACCGAGGGCTTGAAGTAGATCGCATTGCTGACCGTGCCGATGAGCTCGCGGAAGAGGATCAGATCGACGAGGTAGTCGAAGTCGAAGTTGAACTGGTTGAGCGCCGTGTCCTTGTTGTCCTGCAGCACCAGGAAGTTGCGGCGGTTGTAGCTCGCGCCCTCGGCTTGGTCGCCCGAGGCCATGCCGATCTCGAGGCCGATCTTGAGCTGGTCGCGCAGCAGCTTGTAGCTCGACTTCATCACGAAGCCGAACTGCAGGATGTCGAGCGACTCGTTGGCGTTGGGCGAGTCCGATGCGTTGCCGATCTTGCCGCCGATGAGCACGCCCTCGAACTCGAAGTAGAACTTCTTGTACATCAGCTTGAACCACAGATCGGGGATCAGCGCCCAAGCCTTGCGCTCGATGAGGTTGGCAGCTTGCGTCGCGATTGGATCGCCCGAGCCAGCGCCACCGAAGTAGCCGAAGTCCTGCTTGCGGTAGACGAGGTAGGCGCCGTAGTTGAGGACCAGCTGGCCCTGCTCGACCTTGTCTTTGATGACCTCGGGCTTGTCGATCTTGCCGGCGACCCAGACGAGCTGGTCGACGTCGTCGAGCTGCTCGAGGTCGATCACCGGGCCATCGAAATAGACGCGGCCGTCGCTGACCGTCAGGTTGCTCGGACCGCTGGCCGCGAAGTCGTAGGCCATGCCGAAGATGTGGCCGAACAGCTTGGTGACGAACATGATGCGGTCGGCGTTGTCGCCGTAGTTGCAGTCCCAGCAGCTGCCGTTGTTGGCGAGCAGGCCGAGGCCCCAGTGCGAGGGCATGCGGCCGAAGCGCAGCTGGCCGAGCGGCGTGTCGATCTCGGCCCACACGCGCTTGACCAGCAGCGCCGGCGTGCGCGTGTTGCGGCCGACGATGGGCGGCGCTTGGGTCTGTGCGAAGGCGGTGAGCGGCACGTAGGGCGAGCGGCCGCCGTCGAGGTACTGGCCGTCGGGTGTCGAGCCCATCGAGAGGTTGTCGAAGACGTCGACCTGCATCTTGACGCGCACCTTCTCGGCGACGTTGATCGTCGGCTCGAGGCGCAGGCGGATGTTGGCGCCGGCGAGGGTGTTGTCGGGGCAGTCGTCGGTCTGGATGTCGCGGTCGGCGGCGGTGCCGCCGGGCGGCGCGGTGCCCACGCGGTTGACGCACTTTTGGGTCGACGCGTCGTTTTCGACGATCGGCGTGAAGTATGGGGCACGAATGGCGCTGCCGTAGTCGGCCTGGCCGAGGTTGAGGTTGTGCATCAGGTCGCCGCGCAGGCGGAAGTAGCCCTTGAGCTGGAAGAACTGCAGCTTCTTGTGCTCTTGGCCGGGCCACTTGGGCAGCGGCGGCAGATCGGGCTCGTCGCCGCCGCCGGACTTCTTGGCGGCCTCGGCTGGGCCGGCGGGCTTGTCAGGGGCCTTTGGCTGCTGGCCCGGCATGCCGCCCGGGCGTCCGGGTGTCAGGCCCTGTGCGGCGGCGACGGCCGGCAGCGCGAGCGCGCCGGCGACGACCACGGACAGGATGCGCAGGTGGGAAAGCAAGAGCAGCTCCATCGAGCGAGTGACAAAAGGTAGGCGCGAGCGGCGCGCGAGCGAGAGAAGTAGCGGTACTGCCAGCGAAAACGGCGCGACTATATCGACGGCCCCTGAGGCGGTCAACGCGTTTGACGGGCCCCGCTGCCAGCGGGTTGCTCGCGGTCACACGCGGAGCGCGGCGACGAACGCGGCGCTGGTTGTGACGCCGCGAAGCGCCTTCTATAATGAACGTCTGAACGCCCTTACGAATATGATATCGCCTCGCTCATGAAGGCCGGCTCGACCCTGCGCTGGCTGGCGCGACATCTTTCGTCCGCCGGTCTGCTGGTGGCGACGGTCGTCGTCCTCGCTTCGCTTCCGCGCTGCAATCAGCAGTACGCGCTGCTGCTGACGATCAAGTCGACCAGCTACGTCGAGACCTTCGACCTGCGCGTGCGCGAGCGCGGCGACCGCACGACCATGGGCAAGATCGTGCTCGAGCGCACGGGGCAGCCCGTCGACCGCACGGACATCACGCGCGATATCTCCAAGCCGGGCGAGTCGCTGACGATCTCGATCGAGTTCGACAAGCCGGGCAACTACGTCGTCTACGTGCTCGGGCGCGCGGGGCAGGGCAGCGCGGGCCAGCAGTACGCGCTGCGTGACTTCCAGATCAAGGAGGTCGAGGAGGCGTCGCTGACGCTGGTGCCGCTGGGCACCGACGCGGACGGCGACGGCTACCCGGCGTGCGGCACGGGCGGCAACAACAAGTTCCTCGACTGCAACGACAACGACCCCGACGTGCATCCGTTCGCGCAGGAGGTCTGCGGCAACGGGCGCGACGACGACTGCTCGGCGCAGTGCGGCGCGCTGCCGGCCGAAGGCGACGCGGCGTGCGTCGACAACGACGGCGACGGCGTGCCGGCGCCGGTGGACTGCGACGACAACGACCCCTGCCGCTCGCCGAACATCGTCGAGGAGCCCAACTTCTGCAAGACGTCGGAGGCGACGTTCCCGATGCTGCCCAAGGCGTGCCTCGACAAGCTGGCGCGCGAGGGCAAGTCGGCCAAGGCGCCGTTCTGCGGCGACGGCATCGACCAGGACTGCAACGGCCAAGACCTGGCGTGCAAGGAAGACAAGGACTGCGACGGCACGTCGCCGCCCGATGACTGCGACGACAACAACAAGGACGTCAATCCGAGCGCCAAGGAGAAGTGCGGCGACGGTATCGACAACAACTGCAACGGCGTGATCGACGAGGGCTGCGCGCCGTGCGACGTCGACGGCGACGGGCACGCGGCGCCGACGGCGGGCGCCGACTGCAAAGACGACAAGGGCCAGCCGCTGCCCAAAGACGATCCCGACGACTTCGACTCGGGCATCTTCCCCAAGGTCACCGCGACGACGCAGGGCAAAGAGGGCGGCACGCTGCTCGGCGCGTTGCGCGGCTTCTGCCGCGACGAGCCCGACAAGAACGGTGTCTCGGTGCGCGACGTCGACCACGACGGCGACGGTATGCCGGCGAGCGCCGACGGCTGCCCGTCGAAGGCCTGCGATCAGGACGGCGACGGTTTCATGAACGCGTCGTGCAACCCGCCCGCCTCGCAGCTCGACTGCAATGACAACAACCCGCAGATCTTCCCCGGCGCGCCGGATGTCTGCGGCGACGGCGTGGCGCAGAACTGCATCTCCGACACGCCGTGCGATCAGATCACCGACAAGGACGGCGACAAGTACGCCGACAGCGTCGACTGCGACGACAACAACCCCAACATTCACCCGTGGGCCAAAGAGGTTTGCGACGGTCGCGACAACGACTGCGACGGCCTCGTCGACGAGGGCAACCCCGACAGCACGGGCGCGCTGATCCCCACCAAGAACGGCAACAACCCCGTCTATCTGTGCAACGACAGCAACGACGGCGAGTGCGGCGGCGGCAACAACAACTGCACGGTGGGCCAACCCAACTGCTCGCAGAACGGGCGCGCGCTGAGCGGCACCTGCGCTTGCAGCCGTCAGGTGCCGCAGACGCTGCGCAACGAGAACAACCGCGTCAAGTGCAGCGGCGAAAACCTCGCCATCGACGCCTCGGCGCGCTGCTTTCAGGCCAAGCAGCCAGAAAACGAGCGCTGCGACAACCGCGACTGGGATTGCAACGGCCGACCCGATGATCCCACCGGCGCCAACCCGCTGGTCGACAAGGGCAAGCCCTGCGGCACCAACGTCGGCAACTGCAAGGCGGGCGTCGTGACGGGCTGCGACCTCAGCCGTACGCTGCCCAACGCGACGCTGGTGGCCAGCGTGCTGCAGGCGCAGAGCATCGAGTTCAACCCCAACTGGGTCTGCGGCCCGGTGCAGGGACAGCCGGACTACTGGCTGCCGGTGCCCGAGGTCTGCAACGGCAAGGACGACGACTGCGACGGCACCACGCCCAACAACGAGATCGACAGCGACGGCGACCAGTACATCGCGTGCAACAACTGCAACGGCACTGCGCAGTACGCGCTGCTCAACGGGCTGCTCGGCTGCGGCGACTGCAACGCCAATGTCGGCGCCGTCTACCCGGGCGCTACCGAGATCTGCAACAACCGCGACGACAACTGCGCCAACGGAACCAGCGACGATGGCGCCGGCCAGTGCGGCCAAGGCGGGCAGCCGCCCGATTGCTGCTCGACGCAAAGCGCCTGTCGCAACCTCGCCACCGACGCGGCCAACTGCGGCAGCTGCGGCAACGTGTGCAACACCGCCGTCGCCGACGGCTGCACCAATCGGCAGTGCACGTGCGGCGGCGGGCCGGCCTGCGGCGCTGGGCTCAACTGCGTCAACGGCCAGTGCCGCTGCATCCAGAACGGCCGCTGCAACGGTTGCTGCCAGGGCAACACCTGCGTCGCCGGCACCGCGGTCAGCGCCTGCGGCCGCAACGGCAACACGTGCAACAACTGCGACGACAGCAACGAGTGCACGAGCAACCAGTGTCAGAGCAACGGCACCTGCAACAACCCCAACCTCACGCCGACCACGCAGTGTCAGGGCGGAAACGGGCGCTGTCTCAACGGCGCGTGCTGTACGACGTGTCGCTCTGGCGGCAACTGCCAGCCCGGCACCACCAATGGGGCCTGCGGCGCGAACCTCAACGGCGGCAACTGCGGCACCTGCTCGGCGCCGAGCACCTGCCAGAGCGCGAGCTGCGGCTCGGGCACCTGTCAGCTGACGGACGCCAACGAGGGCAACGCGTGCAACAGCGGCGCCGGCACCTGCCGACAGGGCAACTGCTGTCAGGGCAGCAACTGCTGGAACGGCAGCAACTGTGTTTCGGGCACGGCGGTCACGCAGTGCGGCGCCAGCGGTGGCTCCTGTATCACTTGCCCGACGGGAACCGAGTGCCAGAACCCGACCTGCAACAGCGGCACGTGCGGGCTGACCAACGTTAGCAACGGCACGCCCGGCTCGTGCAGCAGCGGCAATGGCACATGCTGGGGCGGCGCCTGCTGCTCGGGCAACAACTGCTGGACGGGCTCCATGTGCCAGAACGGCCAGAGCTCGAACAACCGCTGTGGCAGCGCAGGCGAATCGTGCGTCGACTGCACCGCCACCGGGCGGACCTGCAGCAGCGGAAGCTGCGTGTGCGGCGGCTGCGTCGCCAGCGGCAACCAGTGCGTGGCGGGCAACACCGTCGCCAACTGCGGATCGGGCGGTGGGTCGTGCACGACGTGCACGGATCCGGGCGCCTGTCAGGCGCCGACCTGCGACGGCACGTCGTGCGGCTCGACGCCGGACAACGAAAACGGATCGTGCGGCGCCGGCGGCATCTGCAAGAGCGGCGCTTGCTGTCAGAACCAGGGCGGCACGGCGCGCTGCTGGAACGGCTCGGCCTGCGTCGATTCGACGAACGGCGCCTGCGGTACAAATGGCGCCGACTGCGTGGCGTGCATGGGCGCCACGCCGACCTGCAACACGACCACGGGAGTCTGCGAGTGACGTCGAGAAGTCGGGCGACGATCGGTGCGCTGAGCCTCGTGATGCTGCTCGGCGCGTGCAACTCCGAGACGGGCATCCTCGTCGCGGTCACTGGAAACAACGTCGACCAGCTCAAGTTCTTCGTCGGCGTTCGCGACGGCAACGAGTTCGTCGTCGACGAGCGCAGCTCGGGGATGGAGGCGTCGGTGAGCGGGCGCAGCCTGCGCACGCGCCCCTACGAGCTTCTCGTCAAGCAGCCCTCACCGCCCGGCGCCGACACCGAGCTTCGCGTGCTGGCGCTGGCCTACCGTTTCGATGATCAGAACAACAAGAACCTCTACGGCTTCGCAGTGATGAGGCCGCCGCAGAAGTTCATCGACGGCGAGGTGGTGCGGCGTCCGATCGGCATCGCCGCGCTCTCGGGTACGGCCAGCATCAGCGCCCTCGGCGAGAGCTGCTTTCGCGTGCGCGTCGGCGACGAGCGCTTCGACGTGGTCTCGGTGGTCGATCGCGACTGCGACGGCTCGTCGACCAACGCGCAGGTGCCCGACTGCAACGACAACGACCCGACCATGTACCCTGGCGCGCGCGAGCTGTGTGACGGCAAGGACAACAACTGCGATGGCAAGTTCGCGCCGGCGAGCGTGCCTTGCTACGTTGTCGACGGCGCGCGCTGTTTGTCCGGCACGCGCGCGTGCGGCGACGCGCAGGGCCAGGGGCTGTCGGACACCTGCGTGCCGAGCGGCAGCGAGCAGCCCGAGATCTATTGCCGCGCCTACACCGAGTGCAAGGCGCCGGACCCGATGGCCTGCGTCAACGCCATCGCGCGTCACAAGCTGAGCTGCACCATCGAGGTCAAAGACAGCCTCGACCAGGTCTGCCCCGGCGGTGCGCACGCGCTCAGCGCGCAGGCAGGCGCCGCCGAGTGCACCTGGCAGAGCACCGGCGCCGGCAATCTGGCGCTCAAGCTCAAGAGCGAGACCGCGGGACCCGCACGGCTGGTCGACGGCTGCGCGGTGGACCTGCTGGTGGTGCCGGAGGTCGACAAGCCGGTCGACGGCACGGGCACCGTGTCGCTGGTCAGCAGCAAGGGCGCCGCGCTCTACGACGTCACGTTGAAGGTCAAGCGCGTTGCCGATTGCAGCGCCATGCCGCTGGTGTGCCAGTAGCCGCGCCGACGTAGACGTGTCGCCCGAAGCACACCTCACGCGTCTGCTCGAAGCGGCCTTCGACACGGGCCCCGCGCGCGAGGCCAACACGCTGATCTCCGAGACGCGCGGCCGCGTGCGCAGCGCGCTCGGTGCGAGCTTCAACTACGAGGTCTCGCTGCTCGAGATAGACGACGCCAGCGCGGCGTGGTCGCACCTCGAGCGCGTCGTCGCGCCGCGGCTGGCGCTCTATCTCAAGAGCAAGCGCATGAACGTGGCGTCGTGCGCACCCGTGTTCGTCAGCCTGTTCTATGGCGACACGCTGCACTTCGTCGCCGCCACCGACTTCTTCGCCGAGATCCGCGACGCCAGCGGCCTCGACGAGCAGGCCTTCGCCGAGCGCGCGCGCGTTTGGGAGAAGACCGGACGCGCCTACGCGGCGCTGCTGCCAGGATAAGGACCACCTGATGAGCTCTATCGAGCGCGACGCGGGGCGCTGCCTGTGCATCGGCTTTACCGATCCGACGCCGCCGGCACAGGTGCTCGAGCGCGTGCGCGCAGGCGAGGTGGGCGGCGTGATCCTGTTCACGCGCAACGCCACGTCGCTCGAGGCGCTGTGCGAGACGACGCGTGCGCTGTCGCAGGCGGCGCCGTGGCCGCTGCTTTTGGCGGTGGACCAGGAGGGTGGGGCGGTGCAGCGCGTGGCCAAGGGGATCACGCGCTGGCCGGCGATGCGCGAGCTCGGCGCGCGCGGCGACGAAGGGTTGTGCGAGCGCGTGGGCGCGGCGATCGGCGCGGACCTGCGCGTGCTAGGCTTCAACGTCGACTTCGCGCCGGTGCTCGATGTGGTGTCGAGCGATGTCAACACCGTGATCGGCGACCGCAGCTTCGGCAGCGACCCCGAGCAGGCGGCCAAGATGGCGCTCGCCGTGGCGCGCGGGCTCAGCGCGGTGGATGTGATCCCGTGCGGCAAGCACTTTCCAGGGCACGGCGGGCCGGTGGCCGACTCGCACATGGAGCTGCCGCTCGAGAAGCGCAGCGCCGACGCGTTGCGGGCGGTGGACCTGGTGCCTTTCGCGCGCGCCATCGAGGCCGAGCTGCCGCTGTTGATGAGCGCGCACATCCTCGTGCCGGCGCTCGGCGCTAGCGAGGTGCCCGGCACCTTGAGCCGCGCCGTGTGCACGGATTTGTTGCGCCAGGAGATGGGATTCGAGGGCGTGCTGGTCTCGGACTGCCTCGAGATGCGCGCCATCAGTGACAACGTCGAGAAGCTCACCGGCAGAGACGACTTCGGCGAGGCGGCGCTCGCGGCGCTGATGGCGGGCGTCGACTTGCTGCTGATCTGTCATACGGAAGCACGCCAGCGCGCGGCCTACCGCCGGCTGGTCGAGGCGGCCAAGGCCGACGAGGCGGTGGCGGCGCGGCTGGCAGAGGCGGCGGCGCGCGTCGAGGCGCTGCAGGCGCGCGTGGTCGCGGCACCGGCTGCGCCCGAAGACGTGATGGCGGCGCTCGATCCGGAGCGTCACGCGGCGCTGCTCGCCGAGCTCGGCGGCTAGGGCTTAGCAGCTAGCGCTGGGGCGCACAGCACCGTGGCGCGCCTTCTCCAGGCGCACTAGAATCCTCGACGCAAATAAGCCCTCGAGGAGGCCACGATGACAATGTCTGACATGCAGAAGACCACTGTCGGCGAGGTCATGAGCACCAAGCTTTCCTGGGCCAAGGCCAGCATGCCCATCGCCGACCTGACCGCCCTGCTCATCGACGAGGGCGTCAGCGCGGCGCCCGTGCTCGACGACGCGCGGCGCCCCATCGGGATCATCACCAAGACCGATCTGGTCAAGCTGGGCGACTGCGGCGCACGCACCGTCGCCGAGCTGATGACGACGACGACCTACTCGCTGCAAGAGTCGACCAGCATCGCCGACGCCATCGCCACCATGGGCTTCGAGGGGATTCATCACGCCCCGGTGGTCAACGACGACGGCACCGTGACGGGCATGCTCTCGTCGGTGGACCTGCTGCGCTGGATCGCCCAGCGCGAAGGCTACAAGCCCGCCGCCTCGGGAACACGCCGCGCGTTCGACCACGGCTGAGCCGGGCAGCGTTCTAGTCTGCTGAACGCCGGCGCGCGCAGGAGCGCGGGGCGCGGGGGGCGCGAGCGTGGGAGGACGCCTCGTGCGTTGGTGATTGGGGCGCGTTCGGGCGCGGCTGGGCTGAGAGGGGATGGGGAGGCTGGTGGCCTGAGGGCGTTTGGCGCGGTTGGCGGACGTGGGAGGCGCTGCGGGCGTGCCTTTCGCGGGCCGTGGCGAGACGCCTCGGGGCGCTGTGCGTGCG
>JAGQIK010000724.1 GCA_020431405.1 Myxococcales bacterium | reverse complement strand
GGGGGGGGGGGGGGGAGGAGGCTGGCCCATGTCTCAGCCTGACATTGAATCCAAGAACTCTTGGTTGGTCTGGGTCTTTCCGACCTTGTCGAGCAAGAACTCCATCGAGTCGATGACGTTGAGCGGGTGTAGCAGCTGCCGCAGGATCCACACGCGGTGCAGCACCGCCTCGGGCAGCAGCAGCTCCTCTTTGCGCGTCGACGACTTGTTGATGTCGAGGCAGGGGAAGATGCGTTTTTCCATCAGCTTGCGGTCGAGGTGGATCTCGGAGTTACCGGTTCCCTTGAACTCCTCGAAGATGACCTCGTCCATGCGCGAGCCGGTGTCGACCAGCGCGGTGCCGATGATCGTGAGGCTGCCGCCTTCCTCGATGTTGCGCGCGGCGCCGAAGAAGCGCTTGGGCTTGTGCAGCGCGTTGGAGTCGACACCGCCGGAGAGGATCTTGCCCGACGGCGGCACGACCGTGTTGTAGGCGCGCGCCAGGCGCGTGATCGAGTCGAGCAGGATCACGACGTCCTTCTTGTGCTCGACGAGGCGCTTGGCCTTCTCGATGACCATCTCGGCGACCTGCACGTGGCGCGAGGCGGGCTCGTCGAAGGTCGAGCTGATGACCTCGCCGCGCACCGAGCGCTGCATGTCGGTCACCTCTTCGGGGCGCTCGTCGATGAGCAGGACGATCAGCACGACCTCGGGCTGGTTGCTGGTGATCGCGTTGGCGATGTTCTGCAGCAGCACGGTCTTGCCGGCGCGCGGCGGCGAGACGATCAGGCAGCGCTGACCTTTTCCGATCGGGCACAGCAGGTCGATGATGCGCGTCGAGAAGTTCTTGGTGTCGAACTCGAGCGCGAGGCGATCCTCGGGATAGAGCGGCGTGAGGTTGTCGAAGAGGATCTTGTTGCGGCTCGCCTCGGGCGGCTCCATGTTGAGCTTTTCGACCTTGAGCAGGGCGAAGTAGCGCTCGGAGTCCTTCGGCGGGCGGATCTGGCCGGAGACCGTGTCGCCGGTGCGCAGGTTGAAGCGGCGGATCTGCGAGGGCGAGACGTAGATGTCGTCGGGACCGGGCAGGTAGTTGTAGTCAGGCGCGCGCAGGAAGCCGAAGCCGTCCGGCAGCGTCTCGAGCACGCCTTCGCCGTAGATGTCGCCCTTGCGCTCGGCCTGCGCCTGCAGCAGCGCGAAGATCAGCTCCTGGCGGCGCATGTTGGAAGACCCGTCGATGCCGTACTCTTGCGCCATCATCGCCAGGTCTTTGATGTTCATCCGCTTGAGCTCGTTGAGATTGAGCGGCTGAGTTTCTTTGCTGCTGCTGTCCTTGTCCTTGGCCATGTCGTCCTCTTGGGGGCGCGCGAGCGCGAGCGGCTCTTGGGGCGGGGAGTGAAGGTGACGGGAAGAGTTAGGGCTGAAGCGCCCGGACTTTGCAAAAAGGTGCTCAAGACCGGGGGTAGGTGTCAAGCAACAAGTTGCTAGACGGTGGGGCGGACGTCGAAGCTCGCGGGAAAGTCATCGATATCACTATCGACTGACTCGACAACGCGTTCCACAATGTCGACGCGCGCCGAGGGCGGTCCTCGCTCGCACCAGGCGGCCAGGCGTGCGAGCGCTTCGTCGTCTCCGGCGGCGACGAGCTCGACGCTGCCGTCGCGGCGGTTGCGAACCCAGCCGCGCAAGCCCAGCGACAGCGCCTTGTCGCGCGCGCTGGCGCGATAGAAGACGCCCTGGACGCGGCCGCTGATGCGCAGGTGAAGAAGCATAGTGCGGAGCATACTCGCGGGTAGAAAAGGCGGCGGAAGACTTCTCCGCGGCGAGCGAAAAATTGCCCCCCGATCCTGCACCCGAGACAATCGGCGCATGCTCAACACCCGCAACATCCGACCGATGGAGCGGCGCGACAGCGACCGCAGACCATGCCGTATGCCGGTGCGCGTGCTGCAGCAGGACGGCGATCCGGAGCACGACTCGTTCTGGCTCGACAGCGCTGACCTGTCGCCGGGCGGCGTCTTCCTGCGCACCGACCTTCTGTTTCCCGTCGGCGAAGAGCTCGAGCTCGAGTTCACCATCCCGGGTCGCGCGCGCCCCGTTCGCGGCCAGGGCCGCGTCGTGCGCGTGGTCGCCAATCGCCAGAGCGGCGCTGGGTTGGCGGTGCGCCTTGACGGTCTCGTCGACGAGGAACGGCGCGCGCTCGGCCGCATGGGCAGCGCCGAAGGCCGCGCGGTTTCACGCCACGCGCAGATCCACTTCGACGCCTAGCTCAACGCGGGCGCGCTACGCTTCGGTGTGAGCGCAAACAACGACAAGAGCGAGACGTCACCGGCGCAGCAGCCGACGCTCGAGCGCGGCCGCTTCGAAGCGCGCGCGCGCGCGCTGGTCTACGCCCGCCTCGGGCTGATGGCGATCGGGTTGGTCGTGCTGATGGTGCCCGGCTGGCACGGCAAGCTCGACATCCCGATGCCGATGGCCGCCTACGCCTACCTTGGCGTGCTGGCCTATCACGTGGGCAGCTTCCTGTGGCTCGGGCGCCGCCACGCGCGCGTGGCGATCTTCATCAGCCTCTGTCTCGACGTGCTGGTGCTGCTGTACCTCGTCGCCGCCAGCGGCGGCATCAAGAGCCAGCTGATGCCGACGCAGCTGGTGCTGACCGTGCTCTTCGCGCTGCTCTTCCCCTCGCCGCTGGCGCTGCTGCCGCCGCTGCTGACGCTGCCCATCGTCGCCAAGGTCGACCAGATCCTCGGCATCCAGCAGCTGCCCGGCGATCTGTTGCTGCTGCTGTGGTACTCGGCGCTAAACGTCACGCTGGTCTACGTGATCGTCTATCTCGAGGGGCGCGAGCGGCTGGCGCAGAGCGAGCTGATGCGCGTGCTCGGCGAGCGGCGCACGTCGGAGCTGGCCCAGCAGCGCACGCGCATCGCGCGCGACATCCACGACGGCGTGGGCGCGGCGCTCTCGGGCATCGCGCTGCAGGCCGAGTATCTCGCGGCGCAGCCGATCGACGAGGAGCTCTCGGCAGAGGTCGCCGACCTGCGCGAGGCCGCGGCCGAAGGCATGGCCGAGCTTCGGCGCGCGGTCTCGATGCTGCACGAGGAGTTCGAGCTGGCCACCGCGGTGCCCGACTACGTCTCGGCCTACGCCGCGCGCCATCACCTCAGCGTCAGCTGCAACGTCAACGGGCGCGAGCCGCCGCTCGAGCCGGCCAAGCAGCTGGCGCTCTTTCGCGTGCTGCAGGAGGCGCTCTCCAACGTGGCGCGTCACGCCGACAGCGACGAAGCCAGCGTGACGCTGACGTTCGAGGGCGACGAGGTGCGCGTGGAAGTGCGCGACGACGGCGTTGGCTTCGAGCCGGCGGCGGTGGAGGCTGGCCGCTACGGGCTGCGCAACATGCGCGAGCGCGCCGCGAAGATCGGCGGGCGCGTGGAGGTCGAGAGCGCGCCGGGTGACGGCACTACCGTTCGCCTCGTCGTTTCGGGCGAGTCAGAGCCAACCTGAGAGAATCAGTTTACAAAGCAGGGCGCGGCGTCGTAGATCACATGTGACCCTGGAGAGGACCTTACGCCTATGCCCCGCGACCGCCTCGACGAACGTCTGGTTCACTACCAGTACATCGAGGACCTCTGCTTCGAGCGCCGCATCCTCGAGATCGGCTGCGGTAATGGCAGAGGAGCGGCCTTTCTGGGGGAGGTCGCTGAAGAAGTCGTCAGCGTCGAGACCTCGCGCATCAAGGTGCAGCAGGCCGAGCACGAGGTCACGCGCGACAACGTGCGCTTCGTGCACGCCGAGCCCGACCGGCTCGAGCTGCCCGACGAGAGCTTCGACGTGGTGGTGGTGCCGGAGCTCGAGCGCTGGATCACGCGCGGGCAGCTGATGCCCGAGCTGCGGCGGCTGCTGCGGCCCACCGGCGTGGCGCTGTTCGCCGTGCCCAGCGAAGAGCACCCCGGCGGCATGGAGTACAGCGACCTGCTCGAGTATCTCGCGCAGAGCTTCCCGCACGTACGCATGATCGGCGAGATCCGCTTCAACGGCACCATCGTCGCCGACTTCGAGCCGGAGCACGAAGAGCTCGATCCGAACCTCGACTGCTCGTTGATCGAGGAGGACGAGGACCCACACCACTACCTGGCGCTGTGCAGCTTCGATCCGCTCACGCCGATCGCCTACAGCATCATCCAGACGCCGTGGGCCGGCGAGTCGGGCAGCTCCGCGCTGCAGACGGCGCTCGACCAGACGCGCGCCGAGCTCGAGCGCGAGAAGCTGCGCGCGGATCGCACGGCGCGCGAGCTCAAGGCGGCGGCGGGGCGGGCCTCGCGCGAGGAGTCGCGTCGCGTCGGTCAGCTCACCGAGCGCGTCGAGCAGCTCGAGCGCGAGCTGAGCGAGGCGCGCGAGTCGGAGAGCGCCGAGCAGCTCAAGCTGGTCAGTCAGCAGCGCGAGGCGCTCGGGCGCCGCGTGATGGAGCTCGAGCGCTATCGCAGCGAGCACGCAGACCTCGAGAGCGCGGTCGAGCGGCTCAAGGCGCAGCTCGCCGACGCCGAGCGACGCGTGCTCGAAGAGAGCAGCCAGTCGCGGCAGGAGCTGATCAAGTCGCGCAGCGAGTCGCGCAAGAAGGACGACAAGATCCAGTCGCTCTCCGAGGAGCTCGGCGCAGCGAAGTCGGCGCTCGAAGAGGCGCGCTCGATGCTCGTGGAGAACGGGCTCTCGTTGGGCACCTTCGATCCGAAGGAGGTCACGCCCACCGAGGATCCGGGCGCGGCCGCGATGGCGAAGACCGCCACCGAGGGCAAGGCGCAGCAGGCGCCGGTGACGGCGCCTGGGCCGGCGGGTGGTGGCGCCGAGCCGCCGGACATGGTGGTGCCCGAGTGGATGACGCAACGCTTGGCCAGCGAGCTCGATCGCATCGGCGAGCTGACGTCGCAGCTCGAGCGCGAGCGCGTGCGCGCTGACGGGCTCTCGCGCGAGCTCGAGGGCGAGCGGCAGCGCCAGCGTGCCGCAGGCGACGAGCTGATCAAGGCGCGCGGCGAGGCCGAGCGCGCGGGCGCGCGCAGCGACGAGGTCGGGCGCGCGCTCGACGAGGCGCGCAAGCAGACCGACTACCAGCGCCAGCGTGCCGAGGGGGCAGAGCGGCGCAGCGACGCGCTGATCAACCGCATCGAGCAGGACGCGGCCGAGCTGTCGCGGCTGCACCAGCGCCTCGCCGAGCTGCAGGGGCTGCGGCAGGCCGACCAGTGGCGTCTCGACGAGGTCACGGGGCGGCTGCGAGAGGCGGAGGCCAAGTTGGCCTCGGCTGGTGCGCGCACGAGCGCGGCCGCGGCGGC
>JAGQIK010000723.1 GCA_020431405.1 Myxococcales bacterium | reverse complement strand
TGAGGCCGCGCGTGGCCGCCGGCGCGCGCAGCTCGCGGCCGAACACGCGGTCGAGCCCCGACAGGTTGTGAAGCTCGCTGGCCGGGATCTGCAGCGGGCCCATGGCGGGCCGCCCGCCGTAGAGCTCGTAGATCACATCCACCAGCGCCTCGGCACGCTCCGGCGAAAGCGCGAGGTAGCGCCCCTGCGAGAGCGGCAAGGCGACGCAGCGCTTGGCGCCGCGCTTGAGCGCGCGCAGGCTCGAGGCGCGCTCGATCAGCGCGACGAGCGCGGGCAGCAGATCGACGCGCTCGCCGTCGAGCTCGATGCCGAGCTCGAGGTTGAACCAGTCGTCGCCGCTCGCGCTGTCGGCGGCGCTGACGTCGGCGAACCACTCGCCGCCGCGCACCACGTGCCAGCGATAGCCGGGCGCCACCTCGACACGCCAGCCGAGCGACTCGAGCTGCGGCACGGCGTGGGCGCCGAAGGCGCAGATCGCGTCGACGTCGCCTTCGGTGTCGATGACGAAGTTGGCGCGCGTGCCGCCGCCCGCGACGTGATCGAGGCACTCGAGATCCACCGCGCCGAGGCTCTCGAGCAGCAGGCCCGCGCGCGCCTCGAAGCCGGCGTCGCGCGCCGCGCCCGGCGCGTAGTCGAAGCCCAGCGACAGCACGGCGAGCTCGACCTCTTCGACCTCGGGCCGATACGGCGTGCCGTGGTCGATCAGCAGCCGCTCGCACGCGAGGCGCAAGCGCGGCGTGACCTGCGCGAGCTGTTCGACGTGCTGCAAGGTGCCCGACTGCTCCGCGGTGAGCACGTTTTGCTCGAGGGCTACGACGTCGGGGTGCAGTTCGGTTGCCAGGTGCGACATGTAGGACGGTCGCGCGAGAGCGCGAGGAGAAGTCTTCCGCGGTGACTCTCTACACCTAACGGCAGCTGCAGCGGCTGTCCAGATTCTCGATACCCTGTCCGCCCTGTCGGCCCGCCGCTTGCTTCGTGAGGCGCGTCATGGAGCAACAGGTCATCGACTACCGGGATCCGCTCGCCGCCCACCAGCTTCGTTGCGCCGTGGTTGCGCTCGAAGAGCCGATGAACGTGCTGCGCCGTTGGGGCAGCGTCGAGCGCGACATCTACAACGTGCCACTGCGCGTGCTCGCCGCGCTGATCGACACCAGCGTCTGCCTCGCCGACGATTCGGCCAGGTCACGGCCACGCTGTCGCGACCACCTCTCCGATCTCGAAACGTGGACGGCGCAGACCACGCGGCGCTTCGAGCAGATCGCCAGCGAGCTGACCCCCGCTGGCGACACCGAGCGCGTGCGCTGGGCGCTGCGCAGCGTGCAGCTGGGGCTGCGCTTCGGCCTCGAGATGCTCGACGGGAACGCGGTGCGTCTCGACGAGCTGCTCGACTGCGCCGCTGGCGCCGCGCAGGTGCCCGACATCGAGAGCTTCAGGCAACGCTGGCGCGATCGCCTGCGCCGCGCCGGCATCGACGAGCCCTGAGCCCGGCCTTACTCCCACTCGATGGTCGCCGGTGGCTTGGACGAGATGTCGTAGACCACGCGGTTGATGCCGGGCACTTCGTTGATGATGCGGTTGGAGATCGTGCCCAGCACTTCGTAAGGCACCTTGACCCAGTCGGCGGTCATGCCGTCGCTGGAGTGCACCGCGCGCAGCGCGAGCACCGACTCGTAGGTGCGCTGGTCGCCCATCACGCCGACGGTCTTGACCGGCAGCAGCACGCCGAAGGACTGCCACACGCTGGCGTAGATATCCGAGGCGCGCATCTCTTCGTCGATGATCGCGTCGGCGCGCTGCAGCGTCGCCACGCGCTCGGCGGTGACCTCGCCGAGGATGCGCACCGCCAGCCCGGGGCCGGGGAACGGCTGGCGCCACAGCACGTGGTGCGGCATGCCGAGCTCGTCACCGAGCTGGCGCACCTCGTCTTTGAACAGCTCGCGCAGCGGCTCGATCAAAGACAGCTTCATGCGCTCGGGCAGGCCGCCGACGTTGTGGTGGCTCTTGATCGTCACCGAGGGCCCGCCGCGCGGCGAGACGCTCTCGATGACGTCCGGATAGAGCGTGCCCTGCACCAGAAACTCGGCGCCGGGATCGAGCTTGCGCGCTTCGTCGTCGAAGACGGCGATGAACTCGCGCCCGATGATCTTGCGCTTCTGCTCGGGGTCGTCGACGCCCGCCAGCGCGCCGAGGAAACGCTCGCGCGCGTCCACCACGCGAAGCTCCATATGGAAGTGCTCGCGGAAGATGCGCTCCACGTCGCCGCGCTCGCCGCCGCGCAGCACGCCGTTGTCGACGAAGATGCACGTCAGCTGCTCGCCGATGGCGCGATGCACCAGCACCGCGGCCACCGAAGAGTCCACGCCGCCCGACAGCCCGCAGATCACGCGCTTGCCCGCCGGCACGCGCGCGCGGATCTCGGTCGTGGTGCTCTCGATGAAGCTCGCCATGGTCCAGTTGGGCCCGAGGTCGCACACGCGGTGCACGAAGTTCTCGAGCATCGCCACGCCCTGCGGCGTGTGCGCCACCTCGGGGTGGTACTGCACCAGATACACGCGCCGCTCGCGGTGGTAGCCGGCGACGATCTCGCTGTTGCGGCTGCGCCCGCAGGCGCGGAAGCCCTCGGGCAGCGCCTCGACCTTGTCGCCGTGGCTCATCCACACCGGCAGCGGCTCGCGGACGTCGATGCCGGCGAAGAGCGGGCACTCGGCGTCGCTGACCTCCATGTGCGCGCGCCCGTACTCGCGGCGCGCGCCCGGCACCACGCGCCCACCGAGGAGCTTGCCGGCGAGCTGCATGCCGTAGCAGATGCCGAGCACCGGCACGCCGAGCTCGAACACGCCGGCGTCGAAGGTCGGCGCGTCCTCCTCGTAGGCGCTCGCCGGCCCTCCCGAGAGGATCACCGCCGCCGGCGCCAGCGCGCGCAGCTCGTCGAGCGTGATCGTGCAGGGGTGGATCTCCGAGTAGACGCGCATCTCGCGCACGCGGCGCGCGATGAGCTGGGTGTACTGCGATCCGAAGTCGAGGACGACGACAGCGCCTTTGTGTTCCATGGCTATCCCTAGGCCGCGCTGGGCTCAGCCCACGCGGTAGTTGGGCGCTTCCTTGGTGATGATCACGTCGTGGACGTGGCTCTCGCGCTGGCCCGAGTTGGTGATCTGTACGAAGCGCGCCTTGTCGCGCAGGTCGGACAGCGTCTGCGCGCCGACATAGCCCATCGCCGAGCGCAGCCCGCCGACCAGCTGATAGATGGTCTCCGACAGCGCGCCGCGGTATGGCACGCGCCCTTCGATGCCCTCGGGCACCAGCTTGGCCTCGTCCGAGACGTTCATCTGAAAGTAGCGGTCGCGGCTGCCCTCGCGCATGGCGCCGAGGCTGCCCATACCGCGGTAGGCCTTGTAGGTGCGCCCCTGGTAGAGCACCAGCTCGCCCGGCGCCTCGTCGGTGCCAGCGAAGAGGCTGCCGACCATCACGGTGTGTGCGCCGGCGGCGAGCGCCTTGGCGACGTCGCCCGAGAACTTGATGCCGCCGTCGGCGATGATCGTCGCGCCGAGCCGCTCGCAGGCGGCGGCGCAGTCGAAGATCGCCGTCATCTGCGGCACGCCCACGCCGGTGACGATGCGCGTGGTGCAGATCGAGCCCGGCCCGATGCCGACCTTGATCACGTCGGCGCCAGCCTTGACCAGCGCCTCGCAAGCCTCGGCGCTGGCGACGTTGCCGGCGATGAGCAGCAGCTCGGGGTGCGCCTTGCGCACGTCGGACACCGTGTCGATGACGCGCTGGCTGTGTCCGTGCGCCGTGTCGACGACGATCACGTCGCAGCCCTGCTCCACCAGGCGCGCCACGCGCTCCTCGCGGTCCGCCCCCACGCCGACGGCCGCGGCCACGCGCAGCCGACCGCGCTCGTCCTTGACCGCCTGCGGGTGGCGCTCGGCCTTCTCGAGGTCCTTGATCGTGATCAGCCCGTGCAGCAGCCCCTCTCTGTCGACCACCAGCAGCTTCTCGATGCGGTTCTTGTGCAGCAGCTCCTTGGCCTGCTCGAGCGCCACGCCCTCGGGCGCCGTGACGAGCTCGCGCGTCATCACGTCGCCCACCGTCTGCTCGAGGTTCTTCTCGAAGCGCACGTCGCGGTTGGTCAGGATGCCCACCGGGCGCCGCTCCTTGACCACCGGCAGGCCGCTGAAGTTGTGCGTGCGCATCAGCGCCAGCGCCTCGCCGAGCTTCTGCTCGGGGTGCACGGTGAGCGGGTTGACCACCATGCCCGTCTCGGCCTTTTTGACCTGCAGCACCTCGCGCGCCTGCGCCTCGGGGTTCATGTTGCGGTGGAGCACGCCGAGGCCGCCCTCGCGGGCCATGCAGATCGCCGTGTCCGCCTCGGTGACGGTGTCCATCGCCGACGACATCAGCGGCATGTTGAGGCGGATGCCGCGCGCCAGGTCGGTCTTCACGTCGACGTCGCTGGGCAGCACGTTGCTGTGGCCCGGAACGAGCAGCACGTCGTCGAAGGTCAGCGCCAGGCGCGGCGCGAATTTATTGGGGCGTTCCACTGCGGTGCTCCTATTGCTCGTGCCGCGTGGGCGGCGTTCGTGACGTCTGAGTCGCTTCGTGCTCGGTCTCGACGGCGCGTTGCAGCACGTCGAGAAGCTCTGGGTCGGCGCCGCTGGCGCGCATCAGCTGCAGCACGGTCTCCATGTCGCCGCCCTGCTCTTCGGACTCGGCGCGCAGCTCGATGTAGTCCGACACCGTGCTGACCAGCTGCGCCGCGAACGGCAGGTCGCGTGGATCGTGGTCGTCGCCGGGCGAGGCCGAAGCGTCGAGCCCCAGCGCGCGCGCGCCCACCGAGCGCAGCGTCGGGTTGAGGCCCCCCGGCGTGCTCGGCTTGGCGGCGAAGATCGAGGCCACGTCCGCGACGCGCGCGGCGCCGGGCGCGCCGAGCTCGCTGCGCAGGGCCACGTCGAGCCCGCAGAGGTGCGCCGCGAGGGCCACGCGCGAGATCTCGAGGTCCGTCATGCCGCACTGGCGCGCGACGAGCCGCGAGATACGTGCGTACTCGCGCGACAGCGCGCCGCCTGGATCGATGCGCTCCTCGAGCATCGAGCTGAGCACGCCGACCGCGCCGAACAGGTCGTGCATGATCGTCTCGAGCACCGGCTCGAGCACGTCGACGCCCGTGGTCGGACGCGGCGTCTTGTCGTCGTCGTCGTCATCGTCGTCAGCGGCGGCGGCGGCGACGTCGTCGTCCACAGCGGCCGGCATGTTGAGCAACGTGCGCGCCGCGTTTTCGCGGAAAGACTCCGTCGCCGCGATCGAGGCGGCCGCCGCCGAGCGGTTCGCCGGCAGCGTGTCGGCGTGTGCCACGCCCACCGCCTGATGCTCGCCGGTGGCGTCGTCGTCATCGTCGCGAGGCAGCCTGGCCGCCACCGGCGCGTCGAACAGCGACGAGAGGTCGGATCGCTCGACACGCGGCGTGAGGTCGCTCTGCGGGCGATCGAGCTCGTGCTCGAGCTCCAGCTCGCGCTCGCGAGCGGCGCGCGCCGCCTCGGCACGATCGAGCGCCATCACCACCTCGTCCTCGTCGATCTCGAGCTCCTCGGTGTGCTGCTCGACCTTAAACTTCTGGGTCTGATGCCAGGCTTCGCGCCGCGCGGCGGCGGCGGCGGCGGCGGCAGCGGC
>JAGQIK010000722.1 GCA_020431405.1 Myxococcales bacterium | reverse complement strand
TCTCATCGAAAAGGTCGAAAACGCACGCCGAGATCTATTACTGGTCGCCGAGCGGCTGCGCGATATCGTCAGCGCGCCGCGCACCGAGCGACCTCCACGAAAGCAGCTCAAGCGCGAGCTCGAGCGTCTGCACGCGGCAGCGTGTGTGCACTTCGCCTGCGCGCAGGAAGGCGCACACCTCAGCGACGCGCTCCGGTCGCCAGACGATTCGGCCGAGCGTGTCGCTCAGCTGCACCACGAACAGACGCGGCTCGTCGCGCAGATGAGCATGCTCGCGGCACAGGCCGACCGCACGGACGTCGCGTGGGAGCGCCTGTGTCACGACGCGCTGGGCTTGCTTTCGCTGCTGTGCGCGGGCGACAGCGCCGCGCATGACGAGCTGTTCGGCCCGCCGATCTCGGCCAGCTCGCGCTAGCTTCGCCGCCCCGAGCCAAAGCTCGCGCGAGCACAGTCGCGGTTAGCAGCTGCACTGCCGGTGTGTGTACTGCCGGTGTGTGTACTGCCGGTGTGTGCGTGCTGGGATGTCGCGCTGTGGCGCAACCGCACGGTACGTGATCGCAGTGTCGCGCACTTCGGCGACGTCGCGGCCGGCATATCGATTGCTTTTGAAAGGACCGCCTTAGACCGCGAAGCCTGAGCGAGCAACGCATCCGTAGGGGAGGACGGAAGCTATGAGTACCCACGAGCTCGTCGGGACGCTGATCGTCGTCGCGATGGTCGGTCTCCTTTGCTACGACATCATCTTCACGCAACCACGGCAGCGCGCGCGACGTGCTGCCCGCACGGCGCGCCTGCGGCGCCAGCTCGAGTCTCTGCGCGAGCGCCAGGAGGCCAAGACCTGAGCGACTCGAGCAGCACCGCGTGACGCGCGCGGCGTCGTCCTCGCGCGCGCGGTGCGCTCCGCTCTATCCGCTCTGCGCTCTGCTCTATCTATCCGCTCTGCATCTATCCGCTCTGCCATCCGAGCGCCAGCGCGTCGACCTGAGCCATCGCGACGCTTGTCAGCGCCTGGCGCTGGACGACATCGACGGCCTGCTCGAGCTCGGCGCCGTCGGGCTCGAGACGCTCGGGCGAGCGTGTGAGCTCTTCGGCCAGCGCGACGAGCTCGCGGATCAGCGCCATACGAGCCGCGGTGCTCTCGACGCGCTGGCGTACCGCCTCGAGGTGCCGCCGTCGCAGCGCGAGGACCTGCAGGCGCTGTTCACGGTGCTGTCGCACGTGCGGCGCGCAGGCCACCAGCGAACGGCGCAGCTCGCGGCGCGAAGCCTCGATGATGTCTTCCGGCACCGTTCGCAGCAGCTCCGTGGCCTTGCGGTGCGCGATGGCGAGCTCTATGTAGCGGTCGGCTAGCGCTTCACAGGTGGGTGCATCGAGACCGCTGGTGACGTCGACGGCGTCGCCGGCCTCCGCGAGCATCTCGAGACGCTCGGCGATATTGCTCGCGTCACCGCTGGCCAGCGCGACGAGCGGCGCGCGAGCGATGCGGCGCCGAGCGCGCGCGCGCCGACGCGCCGCGAGGTCGGAGGCCCGACGAAAACGCTTGCTGCGTGTCGTCACCAAGACGCCGACGCCCTGCCCTAGCAGCGCCACCAGCGCGACCCACGGCTGCGCCATAGAGGCCGATAGGCACACCGCCGTCAGCAGCAGGCAAATCCCCACCGGGTGTGACGCGGCGCTCGCGACATAGCGCCAATGGCTCTGCTTCATGTGCCCTCCTGTGATGCGACGGGAAAGCAAACGCCATTCCGCGCGCGCACACGGGCATCCACGCGCCGCTGCCGGCTCAGCGGTGTGCCCAGCTGCCCGGCGTGGCGTTTTGCCGCGCACTCGCGCGCTCCTGCAACGTCAGCGCAGCGGCGGTCGCGCGTGCGGCTGCCAGGCGCACGGCTTGCAGCTACTCGCGCAAGATGGCGAACGTAAGCGATCAGGAGCACAGACGGTTGAGGATCGGCGTCGTCGTCGACGTGATGATGATCGTCCTGCTGGTGGCAAACCTCGCGCTGCTCTTGTCCGCGCTATGGCGCGCGTGCACAGCGGAAGCCGACGCCGGTACCACGCTTCGTCGTAGGAAACTCGACGAAGTCTTTGTACAGCCCGCCGCGAGCCGTCGTGTGGCGCGAGCTGACGTGACTCTC
>JAGQIK010000721.1 GCA_020431405.1 Myxococcales bacterium | reverse complement strand
GAGGGCCAAGTCGTAGACCACGGCGGCAGGCACCAGCGGCACGCGGCCGGCGGGCGTCTCGTGGCCGATGCCAGCGGCTTCGAGCTCGCGCATCACGCCGTCGGCGGCGGCGAGCCCGTAGGCGCTGCCGCCGCAGAGGCAGATCGCGTGCGCGCGCCCCACCGAGTGTCGCGGCGAGATCACCGCCAGCTCGCGGCTGCCGCTGGCCACGCCGCGCTCGGCGACGCCGCAGACGGCGCCGCCGCGAAAGACCACGACCGTGCAGCCGGTGAGCCCCTGTTCGTCGGTGGTCGAGCCGACGCCGATGCCGTCGATGTCCGCGAGCGTGCGCACGCTCGCAGTCTATCGCGAGCGCGAGCGCGATAGGATGCGAGCATGTCCAAGCCCACCGCGCGCTCGATGGCCTTCGACGAGGCCGGCAACGCCTACGTGCTGATGCGCCAGGACACGGCACACTGGATCTGCAGGCTCGGCGACGACGACACGCTGGCGCCGATCCGCAAGGTGGGCAAGGCGTGGTGGCTGCGCGTGCTGACGCGCGGCGCTGGCGTCGAGGCGCTGCTGCGCGACGACGACGGCGTGGGCCCGATCAACGCCTTCGCCCTCGACGACCAAAAACGCGGGCGCAAGCTCGCCGCCGGCGCCGAGGCGCGCTTCTACGCCTGGCACCGCGTGGCGGCGACGCTACCCGGGGCGCGCTATCTCGTCGGTGTCGACCACGGCACGCGCGTCTACCGCGTCGACGACGACGGGCTGGTCAACCTCGACGACGAGCCGGCGGCCCGCAGCGAAGCCGAGCGCGCGGCGCGCTTCTACCTCACCGGGCGCAAGGGCCTCTTCGCGCGGCGGTTGGACGACGCGCCCGGCAGATGGACGAACCTATTTCCGCAGGGCCTCGATGGCTGCAAGCAGATCGCTTACGACGCGGTGCACGACGAGGTCGTCACCGCGGGCAGCTACCGCGGCAGCGGACAGGCGCACTTCGCAGACGGCGCCGGCAAGGTGCGCGTACATCGCTCTCGCGCCGACAACGGCTTCTGGTCGGTGGCGACGCTCGGCGGGCGCGTCTTCGTCTACGACTTTCACGGCGTGGTCGAGCTCGGGCGCGACGGCAGCGAGCGCCGTCACCCTGTCGACGGTCAGATCGCGCGCAACCAGTGCCTCTTCGCCACCGGCGAGGCGCTCTACTTCGTCTGCAGCGATCGCATCCACTGCCTGCAGGGCGACGCGTGGCGCGCCATCGAGGTCGGGGCTCGCCCGCTGCCGGCGCCCCAGAAGATCATCGTCGCGCCGACGCCCGCCGAAAAGAAGCGCGACGCGGCCGTGCAGGCTGACAGCAACGTCGGTGAGCTGCGCGCGCGCGCCATCGCCGGCTCTGACAACATAGACGCGCTGCGCTCGCTCTCGGACCGCTTGCTCGAGCACGGTGACCCGCGCGGCGAGCTGATCGCGCTGCAGCTCGTCGACAATCCCAGCAAGGCACAGCTGCGCCGCGTGGAGGCGCTGATCAAGGCCAACCTGCGCGCCTGGCTCGGCCCGCTGCACGACGCGATGGCGCGCGGCAGCGCCGTCTTTCGGCGCGGCTTCGTGCGCGAGCTGGGTCTCGAGCAGAAGGCCGCGAAGCAGGTCGCGGCGCTGCGCGGCGCCGAGGCCTGGGCCACCGTCGAACGCCTCGATGTCTCGATGTGGCCCGACGACGCGGTGGTCGCGCTGCTCGGCGATCCGCTGCTCGACAACCTGCGCCACGTCGAAGGCATTCACCACGCGGCGACGCTCTCGCGCCTCGGCGCGCGGCCGTGGACGTCGCTCGGGCTGTCCTATCTGCGGCGCGGCGACATCGCCGAGCTGGTCGGCGCCAGCGCGCTGCTGCCCGCCCTGCGCCACCTCGAGACCAACGCCCAGGACATGCCCAGCGGCGAGCTGCGACCGCTGTGGAGCGTGCCGCTGATCGAGCGCCTCGAGACGCTCGTGCTGCGCCCGCAAAACATCGACGAGCTGGCGCCGCGCTGGAACGACGTCGGCAGCCACCTGCTCTCGCTGACGCTCTTACCCGGCGGCATGGACCGCGGCGGCGGCTGGCAGCTGACGCTCACCCGCGACGCGCCCGGCGGGGTCACGCGGCGCGCGTGCTTCGACTATCACTGGCCGATATCTTCGGCGAGAGCGCTGCCTCGGCGACAGTACGTGCAGCTCGCCGCGCTGATGCGCGCCCTGCCCGCCTTCGGCGCCGAGGTCGTCGAGGTCGAGCCGCTCAGCTTCGCGCCGACCGCGGCGCAGTACCGCGCCATCGCCGAGGCGGCACGAGCGCTCAAGCGCTGATGTCCCATGGTCGCCGCGCGCCGCTCGCGCGCGCCGCCCGTGTGATGCCGTACGCTTGCGCGCGCCGCGGTTCGGCACGCGCCCTGGACCTCGGACGTGCGCATGCACGCGGTTCCGTGCAACGGCGCCACAAATCAACGCTTCGAGCTCGTGCCTTCCTCCGTCGCGGGCCGCGTGCAGCTGCGCGCGCGTCACTCGGGTATGTGCGTGGAGCGAGGCCCCGTCGTCGGCGGCGTGAGGCAGGTATGGCAAAGGCACTGTCGCGATATCCCCGACCAGCAGTTCCGATTCATCTGGAGCAGCAGTCTGGGCAAGTACGCGACCAGCCTGGTCCACTTCACGCAGCACGGGCTCATCGCATCCGCCTACTACTACAACCTCGTCCCCAAGAAGTATCCGGCCCTCGTTGGCCCCTACACGCCGACCTTCCCCTAGCGCTTGCGCCTGCGCCTCACGGCGCCGTAGAGCTCGCCGAGCTCGCGCGAGCCGAGCAGGCGCGCGAGACCGATGTAGATCACGATGCCGGCGACCACCGCGCCGAGCAGCAGCGCGATGTTGGTCAGCGAGCGCGCGCCGAGGGTCCAGTCGCCGAGGCGTGCGATGGCCCAGGCGGCGGCGCCGCACGGCGCAGCGGCGAGCGTGGCGCGCAGCGCCGAGAGGCCCACGCTGCGCAGGCCGAGCGCGCCCATGCGGCGGCGCAGCACGGCGACAAGGATCACGAAGTTGACGCTCGAGGCGAGCGAGACGGCGAGCGCCAGGCCGAACGTGCCGAGGGGCTTGTAGAGCAGAAAGCCCGACGCGCTGAACACGCACAGCGAGACGAACGAGACGATCACGGGTGTGCGCGTGTCCTGCATGGCGTAGTAGACCTGCTGCGCCTGTCGCACGCCGCCGGCGGCCCATAGCCCCGTCGTGAAGCCGAGCAGCGTGAAGGCCGTCTGCTGCGCCATATCGTGCGTGTAGCGGCCGCGCTGAAAGAGCATCGCCGTCAGCGGCAAGCCGAGCGCCGCGAGCCCGGCGGTGGCCGGCAGCATCACGAAGAACACCAGGCGCAGCGCGTAGCCGAAGGTGCGCTTGACCTGGTCGATGTCGCCGGCGGTTGCTTGCGCTGACAGCGAGGGCATCGAGACGGTGGCTAGCGCCACGGCGAAGATGCCGATGGGAAACTCGATCAAGCGCTGCGCGTAGTAGACGTACGAGATCGAGCCTTCGGCGAGGAACGACGCGAGCAGGCGCGCCAGCATCACGTTGATCTGATAGATCGCCAGCGCGAAGACCGAAGGCCCCATCAGGCGCAGGATGCGTCTGACGCCGGGGTGGCTGAAGCCGAGGCGCGGCGCCACCAGCATGCCCTTGCCGCGCAAGACCGGCAGCTGCAGCAACAGCTGCGCGACGCCGCCGACCAGCACGCCGCAGGCCACCGCCATCGTGCGCGGCCATCCCCAGCCGGCCATCGAGCCGCTCAGCGCGGCCACGCAGCTGATGATGCAGATGTTGAGCAGCACCGGCGCGAAGGCAGGCGCGGCGAAGTGCCGGTAGGTGTTGAGCACACCCATGGCCAGCGCCGTGAGCCCGACGGTGATGAGGAATGGAAACATCACGCGCGTGAGCAGCACCGTGAGCGCCAGCTTGTGCGGGTCGCGCGCCAGCCCGTGCGCGAAGCCGTGGACCAGCCACGGCGCGGCGAGCATGCCGAGGGCGCTGACGAGCACCAGCGCCAGCATCGCCACGCCAAGCGTGCTGCGCACCAGCAGGCGCGCCTCGTCCTCGCCGTGCTTTTCGCGGTACTCGGTGAAGACCGGGATGAAGGCCACGGTCAGCGAGCCCTCGGCGAGCAGGCGGCGCAGCACGTTGGGGATGGTGAAGGCGACGAAGAAGGCGTCGGTGCCGCCTTTGCGGAAAAACGCAGCGATGACGGCGTCGCGGGTCAGGCCGAGCACGCGGCTGACCAGCGTGAGCAGGCTAACGAGGCCCGCAGACCTCGCTATGCTTTTGTTTTCGCTTCCTTTTTCGCTCATGCTGGGCTGTGCTGACAAGATGCCCGACCGACGCCGGTCGAGCAAATAATCTATGCATTGACGCTGCTTGCACCTTGGTGGTAAATGCCGCGCCTGATCATCGCCTTAGCTGTGAGCGAGGCGCAGACGCTTCTACTACGAAGTCAGAGAGCACGAGATGGCCAATCACAGGCAAGCCGCCAAGCGAAACCGCCAGCGCATCAGGCGCCAGTCACGCAACCGCCACTTCAAGTCGACCATGCGCACCCAGATCAAGCGCGTGCGCGCGGCCCTCGACGAGGGTGACACCGCGGCGGCCAAGGCAGCGCTCGAGCAGGCGGTACCACTGATCGACAAGCTCGCCGGCAAGGGCATCATCCCCCAGCGCCGCGCGTCGCGCTTCGTCTCCCGCCTGACCAAAGCCTGCAGCGACCAGCCGGTCGACAAGGCCTAGTGCCCGCGCGGGCGTAGCCCCTCGAGCCGCGCTAGCCCTCGCGCTGTTCAGCCCCGAACAGCTACCAGCTTCATCACCAGCTCGTCGAGCAGCAGCGCGTCGGGCAGCGGCGACGACTTGAGCGCCCTGTCCGTCTCGAATAGCGCGCGGTGCGTGCGCGAGAGCGTCTGCGCGTCGAAGCGCTCGCTCTGCGTCTGCATGTCGCGCAGGAAGTACGGGTGCACCCCGGCCGCCTGCGCGATGTCGTCACGCGCTCGTCCCGCCGCCGACATCTCTTTGATCAGCCACAGCTGCCGCAGATGACGCGCGAGCATGCTGACGATGCGGATGCCCGACTCGCGCGCGCCGATCATCGAGTGCAGCACCTGCAGCGCCTGGCGCGCGTCGCGCCGCCCGACGGCGTTGGTCAGCTCGAAGATCGAATGCTGGCGCGTCGAGGCCAGCACCTCGTCGACGTGATCGCGCGAGATCTTGGTACCCGTGCCGGCGTAGAGATCGAGGCGCGTCAGCGCGTCGGCCAGCTCGCCCATGTTGCTGCCGACGGTCTCGGCGATTCGCTGCGCGGCGCCTGGCCCAAGCTTGATCTTCGCGCGGCGAGCCTCGGCGCTGACCCAGTCGGCGATCTGGCGCTCCTTGAGCGGCTCGAACTTGAGCAGCACGCCGAGCTTCTTTAGGTCTCGAAAGAACTTGGCGCGGCCGTCGATCTTGTCGGCGATCATCAACAAGCACGTCGTAGGCGACGGGTCGTTGATGTACGGCAGCATCGCCTTGAGATCGTCAGCGGGCACGGCGTGCGCGTCGCGTACTTGCACGAGGCGGCGCGGCCCCAGCATCGGGAGCGTGCGCGCAGCCGCCAGCACGCGGTTGGCGGTAGCCTCTTTGCCAACGAAGGCGTCGACGTTAAAGGCGCTCTCGGCGCGGCCGCCGAGGGCGGCCTGGCGGATGTCACGCGCCGCGCGATCACGCGGGTAGCTCTCGCCGGCGAGGAAGTAGACCGGCCGCAGGTTGCCTGAAGCGAGCTCCTTCTCGAGATCGATGTCGCCTTTGGCCACGGGTCTCTCGCTCAGCGCTTCTTCTTCTTGGCGGCGTCGCGCAGCACGCGGTCGCCCTCGTTGTCGATGGCCTGGCCATCCTTGTCGAGCCGCTCCACGGGGACCTTGATCCACTTCGGGGGCTCACGCTGCCCGACCGGGCGCCGCCGGCGGCTGTGACCGTCCAACAGCAGGTCGTCGTCCTCGTCTTGATCCTGATCGCCGTCGCGCGTGCGGCGCGGGGGCCGCTGCCACGCCGGCGCGCGGCGCCGCAGACGCGCGCGCGTAACACGACGCAGCGCTCGGCGATCGACGCGTCCCGCACGGGCGAGGATGCGCGCGAGGTAGCGGTTGCGGGCGCGCTCGAGGCGCATGGCAGCACGCGCGCGCCGCCACTTGCGGCGGCCGCTGTACCAGGTGCGCCACTCGCGCTCGATGTCGACACCGACGACCTGATTCCAATCCTCGGTGCCGCTGACCTTGTCGAGCGGATCGCCGGCACGCACCGCTGGCGCAGAGAGCGACAGCACGGCAGCCGCGAGCAGCGCCGCCACCACGACGCGAGCGCGGCGCATCAGCGCGCTCGCGCTTCGCGCAGCGCGAGGCTGGCGATGGTCTCGACGTGGTAGGTCTGGGGCATCATATCGAGCGCGTCGACGCGGGTGACAGCGTAGCGCGGCAGCCGTGCGATGTCGCGCGCAAGTGTCATCGGGTCGCACGAGACATAGACGACGTATCGCGGGGCTAGCGCCTCGATCACCTCGCACAGCTCGGCGCAGCCCGAGCGCGGCGGATCGAGCAGCACCACATCAGCCGCCACACCTTCGGCGGACAGCGCCTCGCACGCCGCGAGCGCGTCGTCGCAGCGCGCCTCCACCGCGAGACCGGCGCAGTTATCGCGCAGCAACTCGCAGGCAGCCGCGCTGCGCTCGACGGCGATGACCTCGTCCGCGGCTGCGGCGGCGAGACGCGTGAGGTTGCCGATGCCGGCGTGAAGCTCGAGCAACCGACGAGGGCGTGCCTCGCTCAGATGCTCGGCGACCAGCGCGCGCAGCGCGGCGTCCTGCGCGGCGTTGGCCTGGCTGAACGCCTCGGCGCTGCACCACAGCGGCGCGGCGTCGCTTGCGGACTGCTCCGCGGCCGCCAGCGAAATGTCGAGCCGCTCGACGCCGGCGCGCTCGCGATCGCCGCGCTTGCGCTGCTCTACCACGGCACCGGCAACCACGCCGACGCACAGCGCCTGCGCTCGCGGCGCCGCGCCCGACTCCACGCGCAGGCTGGCGTGCACGCGCTCGAGCCCCGCCGCGTCACGTCCCGCGAGCAGCGACAGCGACCCGACCACACCGCGCCCGCACAACACGGCGCGCAGCGATTCGAGCGCCGCGTCGAGCGCCGGCGCCAGCGCCGGGCAGCGCGCCACGTCGATCAGATCGCGGCTGCTCGCCGCGCGATAGCCGAGCCGATCGCCGTGCAGCGCCAACCGCGTGCGCCGCCGATAGCCCAGGCCTTCGGGCGCCGCGTGCATCGTCACCTCGACGTCCGGCGCGACCCTGCGCAGCGCGTCGGCGACGATGCGCCGCTTGGCTTCGCCCTGCGCGCGCTCGGCGACGTGCTGCCAGGGGCAGCCTCCGCAGCGATCGGCCAGCGCGCACGGCGCCGTGCGCCGCCCCGCCCCCGGCTCGAGCACTTCGAGCAGCTCGGCGTTGATGAAGCCCTTGCGCTCGCGCAGCACGCGCACGCGAACGCGATCGCCCGGCGCTGCGCGCGGCACGAACACGACCTTGCCGCCGAGCCGCCCCACGCCGTCGCCGCCGAAGCCCAGCGAGTCGATGGTCAGCTCGTGCATCGCAGCCTGTGGCCTGTGGCCTGTGGCTCGTGGCCGGCGGCCGAGCGCGCCGAGGGCGCGCTCACGGAAATGACTGCGCCGCGCGGCTGCGCACCATCTCGAAGCTGATCATCCCGGCGATCTGCGCGCGCGCGCGCGAGCACTCGCCGAGCGTCATCGCGCGCGCGTCGACGAAGTTGAGATAGAAGAGCGCGCTCAGCCGGTCGCCGTAGTCGAAGTGGAAGCCGAGCAGCTCGTTGGGGTCCTGCCCGCGCTGCGCCTCGCCAAACGTGCAAAGATAGAGGCAGGCGTGGCCGACGGTGCGATCGGCATTGAACACGGAGCCCTGGCCGAGCAGCCGAACCACCTCGGCTTCGTTCGCGGCGCGATCGTTGAAGTCGCCCTCGCAGAGCTTGTCGAGCGCCGCGCGGTCGGCGTCGCTGAGCGTTGGACAGGCCGCCAGCGCCGGCTGCGCTGGCGGTGGGGCAACGGGCGGCAGCAGACACTCGCCCGGCGCGTTGGGTGCAGGGCCACGCACGATCTCGTGCGTCGACGCTGTCAGCAGGCTGCGGTTGCTCGGACACGAGTTATAGAGGTTGAACTGAGCGCGGTAGACGCTGTTGGCGCTAGCACAGCGCCCTGACAGATCGAAGCAACTCGATGCGCCGATCAGCTGGCGCTGCGCGAACGCGCGCGCGGCCGCGGCGACGTCGCCGAACTGCAGCACCAGCCCGTCCGACTCCTCGGCGCGATTGCTCGTCTCCTGCACGCGCACCGTGACGGTGCTGCGGCGCTCGGCGACCACCTCGTTGAAATCGAGCACCGGATCGCCTGCGAAGAACGTCGCGTTGAGCTCGTAGTTATCCTGCGCCTGGTCGAGCGAGTCGCCGCTCGTCGAGCAGTTCTGCACGTAGACGGAGCCGCCGACCCAACCTTCGCCTTGGCCGGCAGGACAGCCAGCGAGCAGCGCCGCGACGGCGGCGAACGTCAGCGCGCAGCGGGTATGCGAGCGGCTCGACACTAGGACAAGCTTACAACGACGGGCACGCCGATTCCGAAGTTGCCGTCGTCGGCGGCGTCACCGCCGCGGATGGCGACCTCGAGCAGGCCGGCGCTGCCGATGAAAGCGAGCCAGTCACCCTCGTCGACATCGCCGAAGGTGGCGCGGATCGGACCGATGTCGCGCGCGCCGACTTGAACGCGCGCCTTGCTGTAGTCGCCGAGCGTGGCCGTGTCGATGGTCGTCACCACGTTGCCAAAGTGATCGATGTGCAGCACCTCGCCGCGCACCTTTGCCTCGTGCCGTTCGGGGCGCGGAAACGGCAGACGCACCCACGTGTCTACCGGCGGACCGCACGCTTCTGGCGACAGACCGCCCTGTGCGAGATGGCCTGCGACGCTGGCGAAGATGTCGCGACCATGAAACGTGCGGCTCACTTGCTCGGCCATCAGCTCGGGGCGCTCGATGGCAAACACGCGCGAATCGGCCTGCGCCGCCCACGACAGCAGGCCGTTGTCGGGACCGATGAAGAAGCGCCCGCCGCTGGTCAGCACGAGCGGCGCGCGCGACGTGCCCACGCCCGGATCGACGACGGCGCAGAAGATGGTGCCCGCTGGAAAATAGCGCGCGCTCTGCCGCAGCGCCCAGGCGCCGGCGCGCACGTCCTGGCGCGGGATCTCGTGCGTGACGTCGATGATCTGCGCCAGTGGCGCGTGGGTCAGCACGACGCCCTTCATTGCGCCCACGTAGCCATCGATGGTGCCGAAGTCGGACAGCAACGCGACGATGCTCATTCTCTTGGTCTCCACCCCGACGCCTAGCCGAGCGCCGGACCCTTGGGTTACGCTCCCGCCATCGAAGCGCTATCGAAAGGACGAGCTACCGATGAGCAAGGTCGTAGCGAGCGCTGCTGAAGCGGTCAAGGACATCCCGGAGGGGGCGACGATCCTGTCCGGCGGGTTCGGGCTGTGCGGCAACCCAGAGAATCTCATCCGCGCGCTGCACGAGCGAGGCACAGGCGGCCTGACGATCGTCAGCAACAACTGCGGCACCGATGACAAGGGGCTCGGCGTGCTGCTCGCCAACGGGCAGGTGCGCAAGATGGTCTCGAGCTACGTCGGCGAGAACAAGAACTTCGAGAAGCGCTTTCTCACGGGGCTGCTCGAGGTCGAGCTGTGCCCGCAGGGAACGCTCGCCGAGCGCCTGCGCGCCGGCGGCGCGGGTATCCCGGCGTTCTACACCCCCACCGGCTACGGCACGTGGGTCTCCGAAGGCGGCATCCCGATGCTGCACGACAGCGAGGGCAAGGTGATCAAGGCGTCGCCGGCCAAAGAGACGCGCGAGTTTGGCGGCCGGCAGTACGTGCTCGAGCAGGCGATCCGCGCTGACTTCGCGCTGATCAAGGCCTACAAGGGCGACACGCTGGGCAACCTCGTCTTCCGCAAGACGGCCCGCAATTTCAACCCGGTGATGGCTACCGCTGCGGACGTGACCATCGCCGAGGTGGAGATCCTCGTCGAGCCTGGCGAGCTCGACCCCGACCTGGTCCACACGCCCGGCGTGTTCGTGCAGCGAATCATCAAGGGCGAGCGCTACGAGAAGCCCATCGAGAAGCGCACCGTGAGGGCACGCGCCTGACGCGCGCGCAGCGAGAGAGGCATATCACATGGCGATCACACGGGATCAAATCGCTCAACGCGTGGCTCAGGAGCTGCGCGACGGCTACTACGTCAACCTCGGCATCGGCATGCCGACCCTCGTCAGCAACTACATCCCCGAGGGGATGACGGTCTTTCTGCAGTCCGAGAACGGAATGCTCGGTTTCGGCCCCTTCCCCTACGAGGGCGAAGAGGACGCCGATATGATCAACGCCGGCAAGCAGACGGTCACCGAGCTCGATGGCGCCTCGTACTTCTCGAGCGCGGATTCGTTCGGGATGATCCGTGGCGGCGCGCTCGACATGAGCGTCCTCGGCGGCATGCAGGTATCGGCCAGCGGCGACCTCGCCAATTGGATAATCCCCGGCAAGATGGTCAAGGGCATGGGCGGGGCGATGGACCTCGTCAGCGGAGCGCGTCGCACCATCGTGATGATGGATCACGTCACCAAGAAGGGTGAGCACAAGATCCTCGAGCGCTGCGAGCTGCCGCTCACGGGCGTGGGCGTGGTGGATATGATCGTCACCGACCTCGCGCTGCTGCGCGTTGACGAGGGCTCGCTGGTGCTCGAAGAGAACGCGCCCGGCGTGAGCGTCGACGAGATTCGCGCCAAGACGGGGGCGCCGCTGCGCGTGTCCGAGCAGCTGCGAGAGATGCCGGTCTAGCGCCGCCGGAGTGTTTGCATCGTGTTGATCAAACACGAAAAAGCGCTCGTCCGTGTGATCCCCCCTCCGCACAGGGGGCGTCCAGCGAGCCATTTCGCTTCAGTTTCCGCCATTTAACGCCTACGGGGCGTTTCGAGCGGCCGGAGCTGGAAAAGGCCTACGAAGCCAAAGTCCGTTGAATTTTCAAAAAGTTTGGTCTAGCATCACATCGTAATGAAACACCTTGTCCACCAGCGTAGAGAAACCAGCTTGCTGGTGAGTCTTGATCCTGTCTTTATCGAGTCCACCAGCGTGCGGCTGCGTCGGAACCTAAGGGGGTAGCCGGTGAAGTCGTCAAGGGCGGGGCGTCAAGGAGCGCGACAAGAGATGACCAAGTCTGAGTTGATCGAGTCCGTCGCGAACAAGCTCAAATTGCCCAAGGGCAAGGCCGAGCTGATCGTCAATTGCGTGTTCGACTCGATGGAAGCAGCACTCAAGGCTGGCGAGCGCATCGAGATTCGCGGCTTTGGCAGCTTCGAAATCCGTCATTACAAGGCCTACGAAGGCCGCAACCCGCGCACGGGCGCCAAGGTCGACGTCAGGCCGAAGCGCCTGCCTTTCTTCAAGGTCGGCAAGGAGCTCAAAGAGCGCGTCAACGCGGGCCGTTCCGCCGATGATGTCGAGCGCGAGCGCGCCGCCGCCGCGCAAGCCGCTGCGGCGGGCCAACCTGCAGCCACACCAAGCCAACCCGCGCCGGTAGCGTCGACGTCAGAGCGACCGAGCTATTCCGATGGGCTGCGCAGCGAGTCGTCTTCGTATTCGTCGTCTCCATCGCCCGCGCCGTCGCCTTCGTCTTTGCACTCGACGAACCCGTCGGCGCCGTCGTCTCCAGCGCAGTCATCTCCAGCGCAGTCATCTCCGCCGCAGTCATCTCCAGCGCAGTCATCAGCGCCGTCGTCTCCAGCGCAGTCATCTCCAGCGCCGAGCTCGTCGCCAAGCCCATCGTTCAGCGGGTTTGGCTCGTCGCCTAGCAATCCCGCGCGCCCCAATCCGAGCTCCGATTCGTCGTCGGGCGGAAACTCGGGCGGCTCGTCAGGCGGCTCGTCGGGCTTCTAGAGGTCTAGAGCCAAAAACGCCAAAGGGGGGCTTCTAGCCCCCCTTTTCTTTGGGTTTTGCCGACTCGGCGACGCGCGAGCTAGAGCAGATCCGCCTGGAAGCGCGCCTGCACGCGCATCACGAGACGCCCCTCGGGCACCGTATCGCCAGCGCCAAACGCCATCGTCGCGCCGATGAAGAACTTGAACGGGACGGTGTAGTTGCGCACGAAGTCGGCGAGCGCCGCCTGACCCGCAGAGGTGGCGTTGATGACGCCCTCGGGCGTGTCGCCAGCCGCCACGGGCGGCATGGTGCCGAACAGCACGACGCCGCTCTCGCCGACGCCGGTAGCGTCCTGCGGACCGACGTAGAGCGACAGCTCGGGGGTGGCGTAGTTGAGCGTGTTGCTGTCGGTGATGAATCTCATCGAGTCGAGGGTCACGTTGGAGAGCAGGTTGGCCGACGTCTGGTTGCGCACCTGCTGCGAGATATCGATGGGCAGCGGCACGTCGACGTCACCTACCACCTCGCACGAGCCGGCGGTGCCGCACTGCACGGCGCAAGCAAACGCGCCGCCGCCGCACGAGAAGCCGGCCGAGCTGGCCTGCTCGCAGATCGTCGGGTCGGAGGCGCAGGGCACGTCGGGCAGCGCCACGTCGGTGGCGCTGAGGCCGAGCTTGGCGGTGTCGAGGTCGACTGTCTGCCAGTCGGTGTCGAACGAAAACGTAGCGATGTCATCGAAGAGCCCGCATCCGCTGGCGATCAGGGCGACGGACACGAGCACGAGCGCACGTTTCATCTCGAAGTCTCCTAAGCTGAGTCTGCCGCACAAGGTAGCAGAGCCGACAAACGAAAGCCAGATTACACTTCTGTGTGCTCCAGATCACTTCTTCTTCTTCTTGAAGAAGCGCTGCTCTGGCCCTGCGGGCGCGTAGACCTGAACCGAGTCTAGATCGGCGTCGACGAGCATCGCGTGCATCTTGCCCGACGGGATGTAGATGCCCATCTGCCCGGCCACCACGTGGCGCTCGCCCTCGAGGAAGAACCGACCACCGCCGCGCGCCAGATAGAGCACCTCGGCCTCGGTCAGGTGCATGTGCTCGGGCACTTTGAGGCCTTTGGCCGCACGCAAGCGGCCGAGATAGAACCGCTGATGCCCGAGGCGCTGGCGATCGAGCAGCGGCATGATGCGCAGCTTGCCGCCGGCGAGCTTGACACCGCGTTTGCGGCGCTCGGCGACGACGCGCACGCGCTCGGCGGCGCCGACCTTCGCGTTGCGCGCCAACGGCACCGTGACCTGCAGCAGCTCGAGCCCGCGGCCGCGCACCGTGACGGCGCGACCGGCCGGTATCGAGACCGTGCTGCCGGCGCGCAGCCGCCCGCCACGCACGCTGCGCACGCTGCCACGCCCGCGCAGCACGACCAGCGCGCGGTCGGCTTTCGGCGTGGGCGCGAGGGCGAGGCGTTTCTGCACCGACAGTAGGCGCATGGTGGCCTTGCGCGCGCCGCTGTTGCGGCGTGTGAGCAGCGCGCGCGCGCTGACGCCGGCGCCCGCGGGCGCGGCGACGAGGTCGGAGACGCTCACCGACGGACGGCGCGGCGAGGCGCGGAAGGTCAGCGGGATGACGATGGTGTTGCCCGCGCGCGCGCCGGCCGCGCCCGCGCCCGCCAACCGCCAGCGCGCGACGACGCCGGCGAGGCACGCGCCGAGCGTCTTGCTCTTGATCTCGTCTCGCACGACCTTGGCGCTGGCGATGCGGTCGGCACCGCCGAGCACGACCTCGACGAACACCGTGCCGCCACGACCGCGGTCGATCGCCGCGAGCTTGCGATAGCAGCCGTGAAGCGCCGCGTAGCCGCGTTTGATCGCAGCACCGACGACGGTGTCGAGGCCCCTGCCCTGCGCCTGCGCTGTGGCGCAGAGCAGCAGCGCTGCAGCGACACCAAAGGCGGCGAGGCGGCGCGGCGCTCGTCTCACGCCGACGTCAGCGATCGGCCGATGACGAGTCGCTGGATCTCGCTCGTGCCCTCGTAGATCGTGGTCACGCGAACGTCGCGCGACATGCGCTCGATCGGAAAGTCGCGCGTGTAGCCATAGCCGCCGTGGATCTGCAGCGCGCGGTAGCAGACGCGATTGGCCGCCTCGCTGGCGTAGAGCTTGGCCATCGAGGCTTCGCGCGTGTAGGGCACGCCGGCCTGCTTGAGCATCGCCGCGCGCAGCGTCAAGAGCCGCGCGGCCTCGAGCTCCGTCGCGCTGTCGGCGATCATCCACTGGATCGCCTGTTTGTCGGCGATCGGCCTGCCGAACGCGCTGCGCTCGCGTGCGTAGTCGCGCGCCGCGTCGAGCGCCGCGAGGCCGATGCCGAGCGCTTGCGAGGCGATGCCGATGCGACCGCCGTCGAGCGCCGTCATGGCGAGGCGAAATCCATCGCCGTCGTTGCCGAGCATGGCGTCGCCGGGGATGCGGCACGACTCGAAGGTCAGCGGCACCGTGGTCGAGCCGCGCAGCCCGAGCTTGTCCTCGTGCTTGCCGACGTGAAGGCCCTCGCTGCCGCCTTCGACGATAAACGCCGCGATGCCGCGCGCGCCGCGGTCGCCCTGGTTGTCGGTGCGCGCCCAGACCACGAGCACGCCGGCGTGGTCGCCAGAGGTGATCCACTGCTTGGATCCGTCGAGCACCCAGCTGTCACCGTCGCGACGCGCGGTGGTGCGCAGCGCCGCGGCGTCGCTGCCGCAGTGCGTCTCGGAGAGCGCGAACGCGCCGCAGCAGGCGCTGCCGTCGACGATCGCGCGCGCGTAGCGCTGCTTCTGCGCCTCGCTGCCGTAGGTGCAGATCAGCTCGGCCGCCATGTTGCTGACGCAGACAGCGACGGTGGTCGACGCGCAGGCGCGCGCCAGCTCGGTGACCGCCAGCGAGTAGGCGACGACGCCCATCTCGGCGCCGCCGTAGGCGTCGGGCACGTTCACGCCGAGCAGCCCCAGCTCGGCGAGCTTGCGCAGCTCGTCGCGCGGGAACGTGCCCTCGTGGTCGCGCTCGGCCGCCTTGGGCGCGAGCTCGCGCGCGGCGAACTCGCGCGCCGTCTTCTGCACCATCAGCTGTTCTTCGGTCGGCTCGAAGCTCACCATGTGTACTTGACCCGTGCGTAGCGCGAACGTGCCGCGGGGAACTTGACGCGCTTGAGGTTCTTGATGAATGCCTCGGCGAAGTCGCGCGTGATGTCCTCGCTGGCCACCAAACCGGCTTCGACGACGTTGCCCTTGCCGTTGACGTAGAACGTCAGCACCAAGCCCTGCGGCGCCGTGAGCTCCTTGCGCTCGACCTTGATGCGCAGCTTGCGACGCCGCTTGCGCGCGCGGCGGATGCGCCGCCAGCAGCGCTTGCGCGCCTTGCGCTTCTTGGTGTGCTTGCAGCGCAGCACGGCAAACGACGCCTTGCCGACGATGGCGGGGCGAAACTTCTCGAGCTCTTCTTTGACCTGCTCGGCGGTCCAGTCCTCGACGCCGAGGCGCCCCGGGAAGCGCAGCGGGTAGGTGAACTCGGCCTCGCCGCCGTGCGGTCGCTCGAAGACGACCTGCTTGAGCTCGCCGATCATGCACTGCTCGACCTCGAAGCTGCCGAGGCTGCTCTCTTCGATCGCCACGCGCTTGACCGTGCCGTCGCGCGCGACGCGAAACTTGAACGTCACCTCGCCCGACAGATACGGCTGCGCGCCAGCGCGTTGGCGATAGCAGGCCGCTGCCTGCACCAGGCGCTTGCGCATGCCGCGCTGGATCGCCTCTTGGTCGAGGCTGCCCAAGATGCCCGAGACCTTGAGCTTCTTGTCGTCGTCGTCATCCCGCTTGAGCGGGTTGACCATCTTGTGCGGCGCTTTGTAGGTCGACTTCGGCTCGGGCTTCGGCTTTTCGCTTCCACACCCGACGGCACCAACGACAAGAAACAACAGCAAGCCACGGCCTACTGCTAGTAGGCAGGCTCGAACTTGAACGGAAACGTAAACCATGATGCCTTCGCCAGCTTGGGGAACTCCCACCCGTTGATCGTACGCTTGATGCAGTCGTGCACCGCCGGCGCGTTGAGCGAGCTCTCTCCGATCTGAACCGCGAGCGCGCGCGTCGCCATGCCGACGTGGATCTTGACGACCACGTGACCGCGAAACTTCTTGGTGCCGCGGCGATCGAGCTCTTCGGTGTAGCAGCGCGTGATCGACGGCGAGCCGGCGCGGACGGTGCGCTGCACACCTTCCATTTGCTCGGGCGTGAGCGCCTGTTCGGTCGGTTGCGAGTTGTCGTCGTCGTCGTCCGGCGGCGGACCCGCCGTGCGCTTGGGCGTGCTCGCACAGCCAATACAAAGCAGCAGCGCGAAGACCACGGCGCCCCAGCGCAGAAGAACGCTCCTCGACCTCATTGACGCACCTCCATGGATCCTGGCCCTACTTGAGCAGCGAGCGCGCGATGACGATGCGCTGGATCTCGCTGGTCCCCTCGTAGATCTCGGTGATCTTGGCGTCGCGGTAGTGCCGCTCTGCCGCGTAGTCTTTGGTGTAGCCGTAGCCGCCGTGGATCTGCAGTCCGTTCTTGGCGGCGCGGTTGGCCGCCTCGGCGGCGAAGAGCTTGGCCATCGCCGACTCGGTGCTGTGGCGCATGCCGGCGTCCTTGAGGCGCGCGGCGCGCCACGTCAGCAGGCGTGCCGCGTCGAGCTCGGTCGCCATGTCGGCGAGCATGAACTCGATCGCCTGGTGCTTGACGATCGGCTTGCCGAAGGTCTCGCGCTCTTTGCCGTAGGCGATGGCCGCCTCCATCGCGGCGCGCCCGATGCCGAGCGCCTGCGCAGCGATGCCGATGCGGCCGCCGTCGAGCGTCGACATGGCGACCTTGAAGCCCTCGCCCTCTTCGCCGAGGCGCAGCTTCGCCGGCACGCGGCAGTCCTCGAGGAAGATCTGCGTGGTGCTCGAGGCGGTGATGCCGAGCTTGTTCTCCTTGGGGCCCACGCGCACGCCCGCGAGATCCATCGGCAGGATGAACGCTGTGATGCCCTTGTAGCCCAGCTCGGGCGCGGTCATGGTGAGCAGGACGCACACGTCGGCTTCGGCGCCGTTGGTGATCCAGTTCTTCACGCCGTTGATGACGTAGTCGTCGCCGTCGCGCTTGGCGACGGTCTTCTGCGCGGCGGCGTCGCTGCCCGCCTGTGGCTCGCTGAGGGCGAAGCAGCCGAGCTTCGCGCCGCTCGCCAGCGGCACCAGCCACTCGCGTTTCTGCGCCTCGTTGCCGAACTTGAGCAGCGGATCGCAGACCAGCGAGTTGTTGACCGACATGATCACGCCGGTGCTGGCGCAGGCCGCCGAGATCTCCTCCATCGCCAGCACGTAGGCCAGCGTGTCCATGCCCGCGCCGCCGTAGTCATCGGGCACGGCGACGCCCATCAGGCCCATCTGCGCCATCTTCTTGACGAGATCGGCGGGGAACTCGTGCTTCTCGTCGAGCTCGGCGGCGCGCGGCGCGACCTCCTTGCGAGCGAACTCGCGTGCGGTCTTTTGCAGCAGGACTTGTTCTTCGCTCAGCTCGAACTGCACGGCGCTCTCCTGTCGTTCTAACGCCCGCGAAACTCTGGCTTACGCTTGGCGAGAAACGCGCGCATTCCTTCTGTTTGGTCTTCGGTGGCGAACAGGCCGGCGAAGCTCTCGCGCTCGAGCGCATTGGCGGCGCCGAGCGGCAGGTCGAGACCGAGGGCCATCAAGCGCTTGGCGCGGGCCACCGCCAGCGGTCCCTTCTCGGCGATGGCGCGTGCCGTCTCGTGCGCCGCGTCGAGCAGCTCGTCGGGCGCGTAGACCGCGTTGACGAGCCCCACGCGCAGCGCTTCGTCGGCTTCGAGCATGCGGCCGGTGATGACCATCTCGCGCGCCAAGCCAGCCGGGATACGGCGCAGCAGCCGCTGCGTGCCGCCAAAACCGGGGATGATGCCCAGGTTGACCTCGGGCTGGCCGATCAGCGCGTCGGTGGAGGCGTAGGCGAAGTCGCAGGCGATGGCGAGCTCGCAGCCGCCGCCCAGCGCGTAGCCGTTGATCGCGGCGATGCAGGGCTTTGGCATCTCCTCCAGCGCGGCGCAGACCTTCTGGCCGAGCTCGGCGAAGCGCAGCGCCTCGAGATAGCCGCGGTCGACCATCTCGTGCACGTCGGCGCCGGCGACGAAGGCGCGGTCACCGGCGCCGGTGAGGATCAGCACGCGCACCGACTCGTCGGCCGAGACGTCCGAGAGCGCAGCGAGCAGTTCGACGAGCGTCGCCGTGTTGAGCGCGTTGAGGCGATCTTGGCGGTCGACGACCACCAGCGCGAGCGCGCCGTCGCGCTCTAGCCGTATGTTCTCGAAGGCTTTGCCCATCTGCGCTGACGACTTTTAACTAGCACCCTAGCTATGTCAATGGCTTGCGTGGCGCCCGATCGGCGTGGATACTTCAGCGAAATCGTCATCTTGTCTATCGTGCGCCATTCGCTTTCGTCCGCCCTCACGCTGCTGCTCCTGCTGCCTGTCGTAGCCGTGGGCTGCTCCGAAGAGGAGAGCTTCAGCCTCTCGCTGCTGACCGCCGACGAGCGCCCCGACTGTGCGTCGCCGGTCAGCGCGTCGGCGCTTGCCACGGGCCGCTACACGCTGCGCATCACGTTCATGCGGCGCGGCGAAGCGCCCGCCGCGATCAGCGAGAAGGAGCTGCGCGACTACACGCTCGTCTGCGACCGCGCGATCACGCGCGGTCAGGACGTCGACCTGCTGGTCGACCGTTCGGCGGGCACGCGCATGACCGTGCGCGTGGAGGCCTTCGACGGCACGCGGCTGGTCTACACGGGCCAGCGCGAGGATGTCGACATCGCGGGGCCCGAGGTGGAGCTCTTAATGCGGCCGGCGGCCAAGGCATCGTGCGCCGCGCCGGCGCCGCGCCTGCACGTGTTTCACAGCGCGACGCTGCTCCCCAACGGCCAGGTGCTGCTGGTGGGCGGCCTCGCCGAGGCGGCGAGCGGCGGCGACAACCTCGCGGGCAAGCTCGAGGCCTTCGCTCACGGCGGCGTGGACCTCTACGATCCCAACAGCGGACGCTTCATTCGCGTGGTGGGGCCGACGCTAGCGCCGCGCGTCTTTCACCGCGCGCTGTTGATGCCGAGCCCCGCGGCCGGCCCCTATCGCGTGCTGCTCGTCGGCGGCATCACGCCGAGCGCAGCCGACAAGCCCGCCGTGCGCATCAAGGTCGCGGTGGGCGCCTTCGCGCCGCTGGCGCTGCCCTTCAACATCAGCCCGCACGAGACCGCCGTCGCGGCGCCGGCGGAGCTTTTGACGATCACACCCGGCACCAACGCCGACGACTCGCCCACCATCTCGTCGACGCCGCTTCCGAGCCTGCCCAAGGGCATGTTCGCCGCCGTGGCGCACGACGTGGCAGGCGGTCGCGCGATGTTCGCGCCCGGCGCGGGGACCTACACGGCGACGGCCAACGCCAACGGCGTGACGGTGACGGGCTTCGCCTCGGCCAGCACGCCGCCAGCGGCGCAGTGGATCGCGCTGCCCGCCGGAGGCCAGCCGGCGGCGACGCAGTCGGTGCCGATGGCGCGCACGCGCGTGGGCCACGAGCTGGTGCGCCTCTCGGGCGGGCAGATGTTCGCGTTCGGCGGGCAGATGCACGGTCAGGCTCCTGCGGCCACCGAGAGCCTGGCGCGCTCGGATGGCAGCGGCGCGTTTGTCGACGCGACGCCGCCCGGCCAGACCGACCACACGGCGTGGCACGTGTTCACCGAGCTCGGCCAGACCGACATGCAGCGCGCTGGCGGACAGGACGCGCAGGTCGCGCTATGGGTCGGCGGATTCAAGCTCGACACCGGCGACACGGACAACTACCGCATCGCCGACATCGTCACGGCGAACCCGGTGATCAACGTGGTGGCCGGCTCCACGCCGCCGCAGCTGTTCGCCGCGGGCGCGCCGGCGGGCTTTTCTCCGGCGGGCTATCAAGCCGCCGTGCGGCTGAGTCGTCCGACACGGCAAAACGCGCCAGCTTGGCCGTCTGGTCGTTGTGCGCCAGCGCGCGCAGCGACGGATCGACGCCCG
>JAGQIK010000720.1 GCA_020431405.1 Myxococcales bacterium | reverse complement strand
CGCCAGCAGCTCGACGGTCTGTGCCGGATCGGCGCTAGCGGTTGGCGCGGCGTCCCCCGCCGCCGGCGCGCTCGCCGCCTCGTCGCCCTCGTCGTGTCCCACGGCGCCGCCGAGCTCGATGCCGAAGGTCGACGGGTCCGCCAGCAGCATCAGCAGCATGCCCAGCGCGTGCTTGCAGGGTTGCTGACGGCTGGGGCAGCTGCACTCGGCGTCGCCGCTGCGCAGATCGACACTCACTTCGTAGCGGCCGCTGCTTCCACTGCAGGTGCCGCGCAGCACGCTGCCTTCGTCGTCGGCGGCGAGCCCGCTCCAGCCCTTGCTCGGCTTGCTCAGCTTGCGCGCGCGCTCGAGCGCCTTGAGATCCACCGCGAGCGCGGCGATGCGCTCCGACGTCCAGCTCGCTGCCGCCGAGGTCATCGGCCCACCTCCCACGCCAGGTGCCGCATCTCGGGCAGGATCAGCTTCTCCCAGGCGAGCTGCACCGCCTTGGACGAGCCGGGCGTCGAGATCACCACCGCACCGTTATATACACCCGCGATCGCGCGCGAGAGCATCGCCGCCGCGCCGACCTGCTCCCAGCTGAGCATGCGAAATAGCTCGCCAAAGCCTGGCAGGGTCTTCTGCAGCATGGCGGCGATGGCGTCGTAGGTGTTGTCGCGCGCCGTCACGCCGGTGCCGCCGTTGAAGATGATCACCTGCGCGCCGGCCGTCGTGTACTCGGTTAGCGCCTGCTGAACCTGCAGCGGCTCGTCCTTGACGATGCGGTACCCGACCAGCCGGTGGCCGGCTTCCTCGAGCTGCGCTTTGAGATAAATGCCGTTTTTGTCGGTTTCTTCGGTGCGCGTGTCGCTGACCGTGACCAGCGCGACCTGGACGATCTGGTTTTTGCGATCCGCTTCGCCGTGGTGAGACATCGTCGTCCTCCGCGCGCCGAGAAGTGGCGTCTTTTGTTTCCAGTGGGAAAATCGATACCACCCCTGAAAACGCTATGTCTATCAGTGTTTAGCTCGAAAGGGTGGGATTGGTGATCCCACCTCGAGTCCCCACCGTACTCTCAAGTGTGCGGATCTTTATGAGCATGTGCGTGGATCAGCGCTTGCAGCTCTACCGACCGAGCTGTATCGTCGGCCATTCGTCCTTCGTTTCGATCAGCAGTCGAAGCGCGGACCTTTTCGCTTATCCGCCGGGGAGCAGGATTTATGCGGTTCAAGCAGTACCTTCGAGCCTTTGTCGCCGTCGCCGTTCTCGCCATCGCAGCCAGCAGCTGCGGTGACAGTAAGGCGCCTTCGCAGCCGCTCGACACGAATCAAGTCACGTCCGACATCACGATCGATAGCGGGCAACAGCAGTCAGACATCACCATCGATGGGCAGGCGCCGCCGGCCGATCAGTATGTCTGGCCCGACACCAACACCACGGACACGTGGCCGCAGCAGAACGATCTCTACGCGGGCTCGCCGTTCGGCTGCCAGACCAACGCCGACTGCTTCGGCCAGTCGTGCTGCCCGACCCCGTGGGGCGTCAAGCTCTGCGCGCCGTCCTGCGGCGGCCAGTAACCGCAACCCGCAGCCGCAACCGCAACCCTGTCGAGCCCCGGAGCGCCGCTTGACGGCGGCGCGACCGCGAAGCGCCTCGGGGGTGAGCCGCGGGGATTCACTTCCCGCGGCGAGGGGGGCTTGAAAAGCCCCCCTAGTCCTCGTCAAAGAAGAAGCTGGTCGACTGCTCGGACTCGAAGCCGAGGCTGTTGTAGAAGTTGAGCACCTTGGTGTCGGCCTTGACCAGCGGACGCACCTTGACGAACGGGTTGCCCGCGAAGCTCTTGCGCAGCTTGGCCACCAGCGCCTTGCCGTAGCCCTTGCCGCGGTAGTCGGGGTCGACGAAGAGCTCTTGGATGTACAACACCAGGTCGTCGGGGCGCTCCCACGAGTAGCCGAGGATCGCGCCGACGATGGTTCCATCTTCGACGCCCACGAGACAGCTCTGCGGCTCGAAGTGCCAGAACTTGGTCAGATACTCGCGCGCCATCTCTTCGTTCCACTCGGGGTAGGCCCGCGAGAAGAGCTTCGTAATTGCAGTGAAATCTTGCTTGCGCAGTGGTCTCGTATCCATGGCGCGGATGCTTGCACCGGCGGACGTGCTTGTCAACGCGAGGCGCCCAGCGCTAGAACCCACGGATCGATGACACAGGGAGCTCGAAGATGGCTGGCGCGCACACCAAGCTAAACAAGCTCGACAACACCGAGACGGCCGAGTCGGCGAAGGTGATGTTCGAGGTCTATCGCGTCAGCGGTCACGACGATCGCTACCGCGTCGTCTACTACACCGAGCTCAACGAGAAGAACAAAGAGCGCGAGATCTCCGCGGCGATGGCAGGCGAGAGCCTCTTCGACGGCTTCATCGCCGACGCGCACAAGAAGGACGCCAAGGTCGTCATCGCGCGTCACCTCGAAGCGTGGGACGGTCGCGTCGACCCTGACCTCGACGCCTTCGAGCGCGAGCTCGCACCGTTTCTCGCTTGATCTGACGCGCCGACCGACTAAGACGTACACGCTGTGACCCGTCGCGTATACATCGAGACTTACGGCTGCCAGATGAACGTGGCCGACTCGGAGCTGATGAGCGGCATCCTCGCCGACAGCGGCTTCGCCACGGCCGACAACGAGCGCGACGCCGACGTCATCCTCATCAACACCTGCGCTATCCGCGAGAAGGCCGAGGATCGCATCTTCGGCCGCCTCGGCTGGCTCAAGCCGCTCAAGATGGAGCGCCCCGAGCTCGTGCTCGGCGTCACCGGGTGCATGGCCGAGCACCTGCGCGACCAGCTCGCCAGCAAGACGCCCTACGTCGACGTCATCGCCGGCCCTGACGCCTACCGCCGCCTGCCCGCGCTGATCGAGCAGGCCACGCGCGACGACTCGGCGATGATCGACGTGCGCCTCGATCGCGAGGAGCTCTACGCCGGCCAGCGCTCGCAGCGCGCGCGCGGCGTGAGCGGCTTCGTCACGATCATGCGCGGCTGCGACAAGTTCTGCACCTTCTGCATCGTGCCCTACGTGCGCGGCCGCGAGCGCAGTCTGCCGCCCGACCTCGTCGTCAGCGAGGTGCGCGAGCTGGCCGAGCAGGGCTTCAAGGAAGTGGTGCTGCTCGGCCAGACCGTCTCGAGCTACGCCGTCGACGGCGTCAGCTTCGCCGAGCTCTTGCGCCGCGTGCACGCTGTCGACGGCATCGAGCGCGTGCGCTTCACGTCGCCTTACCCCACCGACTTCGACGACGAGCTGCTGCAGACGCTCGCCGAGCTGCCCAAGATCGGACGCCACCTGCACCTGCCGGTGCAGAGCGGCTCGACGCGCGTGCTCGAGGACATGCGTCGCCAATACAGCGCCGAGCAGTTTCTCGAGCTGGCGCTGCGCGTGCGTCGCGAGATGCCAGAGTTCGGCATCTCCACCGACATCATCGTCGGCTACCCGGGCGAGGACGAGCAGGACTTCGAAAAGACGCTCGAGCTGTCGCGCACCGTCGAGTTCGACAGCGCCTTCATGTTCAAGTACAGCGAGCGCAGCATGACCGCCGCCGCGCGCAAGCGCCCCGACGACGTGCCCGAGGCGGTCAAGAGCGAGCGGCTCTCGCGCCTCATCGCGCTGCAGAACGAGAGCAGCCGCAAGCGCCACGCGCGTTTGGTCGGCCAGCACGTGGACGTGCTCGTCGACGGCGTCAACCCGCGCGACGAGGCGCAGCCCAAGGGGCGCTCGAGCTGCTTCAAGTCGACGATGCTCGACCTGTCGTCGTCGTCTCGCCATGGCGCGGCCACCGACGGCGCGGCGCTCGCGCTGGCGCCCGGCCAGCTGGTGCGCGCGCGCGTCGAAGGCTCGGCCACGCACACGCTGTTTGCCGTGCCGCTGTAGCTCATGACCCGACCGGATCTGATCAGCATCCGCGATCCGATCCACGGCGCCATCGGCGTCACGCCGCGCGAGCTCGGCATCGTCGAGACGCGCGCCTTCCAGCGGCTGCGCACCATCAAGCAGCTCGGCTTTGCCGACCACGCCTTCCCGGGCGCCACCCACACGCGCTTCGCCCACGCCCTCGGTGCGATGGAGATGGCGGCGCGTATGTTCGACGCCATCTTCGAGGGCACCGCGCTGCCAGCGCCCGACCGCGCGCGCCTGCGTCAGGCGCTGCGCCTCGCCGTGCTGCTGCACGACATCGGACACGCGCCGCTGTCGCACGCCACCGAGCGCTGTATGCCGCCGCTGCGTCACCTCGGCCTCGCCGAGCTCACCGGCGCCAAGCTCGCCGATCGCCAGGCACGCCACGAGGACTACACCGTCAAGCTGCTGCTCGACTCGCACCTCTCCGAGGCGCTGCGTCGCACCTTCGCTGACGATGGCATCGATCCCGAGGACGTGGCGCGCCTCGTCGGCGGCAGACAGCTCCTGCCCGAGCGCGCCGATCGCTTCGTGGTCGGCGGCGTCGACTACGGCCCGCTGCTCGGGCAGCTTGTCAGCGGCGAGCTCGACGCCGACCGCATGGACTACTTGCGGCGCGACTCGTACTACGCCGGCGTGAGCTACGGCATCTTCGACGAGCAGTGGCTGCTTTCGAACCTCTGCCTGCACGAGGTCGACGGCCGCGCGTTCCTCGCGCTGCGCCACCGCGCGATCTTCGCTTTCGAGGACTTCCTGCTCAGCCGCTATCACATGTTCGTCAGCGTCTACTACCACCACACGCCGGTGGGCTTCGACACGATGCTCTCGCGCTTCATCGACGAGGAGCCGGACGTGTTCGTGTTGCCCGCCGACTCGGAGCAGTACATCGCGCTCGACGACGTGAGCTTCTGGATGCTGCTGCGCGGCTCGCGCAGCCGCTGGGCGCAGCGCATCGTGCATCGTCAGCCCTACCGGCGCGTGGTCGAGCTCAACGCCGACGAAGCGCTGCTCGAGCTGCCCGGCGTGCGTCGCGCGCTCGACGCCGAGGGCATCGACTACTTCATCGCGCGCGACGAGGGCGTGCTGAGCCGCTACTTCGGCGCCGCCGAGAAGCTGGATCCGATCTACATCGTCAACTCCACGCTGGGCCAGGCCACGCGCGTGGAGAGCTACTCGAAGCTCTTCCAGCGCTATCACCAGCCCACGCGCCTGGCGCGCCTGTACTGCCAGCCGAAGCAGATCTCCGCGGCGCGCGAGTGCCTGCGCAGCTGCATCCCCAAGCAGTTCGATCTCTTCTAGCCCGCGCGATCCACCCACGTTGCGATCGGCAACGCGGCCTGTTGCGGATCCGTTACAAAGCAACGTTTCCGTATCGAAAAAGAGACTCGGAGCGTGGCTGCTCGTCCTCGGGTGCCGATGTAGGGCGTCACGATCCCGAGTGCTTAGGTTCTGGCGCAGGGGGTGCAATCGATCCCATCTGCTCAGCTGCACAACACGGGAGTTACATCGATGCCTCAGCTCAAGACGAGCGGGCGCCTGCCGCCTCCGATCCCCAGCTCGCGCGCGCGCCGCTCAGCGGTGCCGCGGATGCCTTCGCTTCCGGCGCCTGCAGGCAGCGCCGCCAGCGCCCCCAAGCGACCCGCACCGGCGCCCACGGCGAAAATCACCGCGCTCAAGCCGCCCGCGCCACCATCGCAGCGCTCACCCGCGCAGCGCTCACCCTCGCAGCCTCCATCGTCGCAGCCGTCGCGCCTGCGCGATCTGAAGACCGGCGAGGTCCTCAATCTTACCGATAAGGCACACGAAAAGACCGGCATCAGCAAGGTGCCACCCGAGCTGGCGCCCACCAACGAGGTGCCCGCCGTCAAGGCCACCCGCCCGCTGACCATGCTCGACGCCAAAGAGCTGCCGATGGCGCCGGTGCGCAACGAGCACTACCGCGCGCTGCGCGCCCTGGCCGACGAGCTCGACGCCTATCTCACCGAAGTCGAAAGGGATAAGGCTTGGTGGCGCGAGCCGCGCTTCGTCATCGTCAGCGAGGGCGAGGCCGTCGGTGTGATCCTGCAGCCCCGTCCCAAAAAGAAGCGCCGCTAGCCCCTAGCCCGCTCGCCCCCTCCATACGCCCACACTTGCGTCAGGCTCGCCTTTGGGTGAAAGTCGGCGCGGCCCGCGGCCGATCTCTCCTGGTCGGCCGCGGAGCTCTTCCGCAACGCGCTCGACCTCGGCCGGACTTTTCGCCAATCGCTAACTGGAGCTAACGCGGGTGTTCGATGTTGCCATTGTAGGGGCCGGTATCGCCGGCGCCTCGCTCGCCACCGCGCTCGGGCGTCGTGGCGTGCGCGTGCTCGTTATCGAGCGCGACTTGCGGCCGCCCGCGCACCTGTTCGTCGGCGAGCTCTTGCAGCCCGGCGGGCTCGCGTCGCTGCGTGACCTCGGGCTCGGCGCCTGCGTCGAGGGCATCGACGCGCAGCCCGTGCGCGGCTTCGCGGTGCTCACCGAAGGCGACGGCCAGGCGCTGTCCTATCCGCGCCGGCGCGGCGAGCACAACGTCGCCGGCTGCTCTTTTCACCACGCACGCTTTGTCGAGCGCCTGCGCGACGCGGCGATGGCCGAGCCCACCGTCGAGGTCGTCGAAGGCACCGTGGTGGGTCTCAGCGAGGAGGGCGGCTTCGTCAGCGGCCTGCGCTGGCGCGACCGCGAGGGCTGCGAGCGCGAGGCGCGCGCGCGGTTGACCGTGGCGGCCGACGGACGGGCGTCACGCATGCGCCGCCAGCTGGCCAACGGGCAGGGCGTCAAGCGGCTCTCCCACTCGGTGGGGCTGCTGCTGCGCGACGGCTCGCTGCCGTTTCCAGAGCACGGCAACGTGTTCCTCTCGCGCCCGGCGCCGATGCTCTCCTACCGCATCGCGCGCGACGCGGTGCGCGTGCTGGTGGACGTGCCGGGAGAGCTGCCAGGCACGCGTGACGGGCGGCTCGCGGCCTATCTGCTCGAGACGGTGGCGCCGCAGATCGCCGAGTGCATGCGCGGCGCGTTTGTCGACGCGGTGACGTCGGAGCCGCTGCGCGTGATGCCCAACCTCTCGTTGGTGGCGCGCCCGCTGCGTCGTCCGGGCTCGGTGCTCATCGGCGACGCCTTCAACATGCGTCATCCGCTCACCGGCTCGGGCATGACCGTCGCGCTCAACGACGCGCGCCTGCTCGTCGAGCTGCTCGCCGACCATCCTTTCGACAGCCCGGCCGAGCTCGAGCGCCGCATCGAGCGCTACTACGTCGAGCGCAAGCCGCTGTCGGTGACGGTGGACGTGCTCAGCTCGGCGCTCTATCGCATCTTCTGCGCCGACGACGCCGGGCTCGAGAGCCTGCGCGACGCGGTGCTGCGCTACTGGCGCCTCGGCGGCGTGGCCGTGAGCGGCCCGATGTCGCTGCTCTCGGGCTTGTCGCCCAAGCCGGGGCTGCTGCTGATGCACTACCTCGCGGTGGCGCTGACCGGCGTCGGCCACAGCCTGCTGCCGGGGCGCAACCGCTGGGGTGTGCCGGTGGTTGGCGGGGGCGAGCTGCGCGACGCGTCGCAGCTCGCTATCGCGGCGATGCGCACCATGAAGCCGCACGTGCGGCGTGTGCTGGCCACGGCTGGCGTCAGCGCGTAGCGGCGGCGACTCGCGTTTCTTCGCGGCGCTGCTGCTCGCCAGCGTGCTCGGCTGCGTGCTCTTTGGCAGCGGGCGAGCGCGTGCGGCCGAGCGGCTGCTGATGGTCGCCGTCGACGTGCGCGGCGTCGACGACGCGACCTTCCGGCGCTTCGGCGTGTTGGCGTTGACCCGCAAGATCGCGCTGCGCCTGACGCAGTCGGGCTTCGCCGTGGTCGCGCCCGAGCGGCGCCCGCACGTGCGCGTCTCGCTGGCGCCCGCGGGGCGGCGGCGCGTGACGCTGCGTGCCGAAGCGCGGCGCGTGG
>JAGQIK010000719.1 GCA_020431405.1 Myxococcales bacterium | reverse complement strand
TCCACTTTAGCCTCGCCTGAGTTTGCAAGTTGATCATAATCGGCACGAAAAATAGGCGCGCACGTCGTACAGCCTTCTCGCGAGAGAAGCACAATACTGCAAGCGCGGAGTGGAGCGCCACAGACATCGCGATCGTGCGCCACAGCGCTCCCTTCGGTCGATGTCGTCTCGACGCGCGCGGTTTCTCCTCGTCCACGCGGCGCGGCGCTGGCGGGTTGTCTCGATCGGCGACAGCTTCTCCAATCGGCATAGCTTCTCTCCTAGAGGTAAAGCGTCGCGCTGGCGCGCACGTTGATCGGCCAGCCCGGTGTGAAGTGAAGGTCATCGCAGCCAACGAAGCGACCTGACTCGAGCACCGCCCGTGTGCCGCGGCACGCCGCGGGGCCCGCCTCGCCTGCGAGGCGCGACGTGGTGGCGAACTGCGCCTCGTTCCACGCCGTGTTCAGCGCGTTCTGGACGGCGATCTCGATGGCAAAGCGCTTGTGGCGGTAGCCAACCGTGGCGTCGAGACGCACGAAGCCCTTCGCCTCGATCGAGCCGTCTTCGTTAGCGGGACGCTTGGCCAAGTGGACGAGGCTGAGGCGACCAAAGATGCCCCACGGATGGCTTGCCGAGACGCCTGATCTCAGCAGCAGCCGTGGCGCCAGCGGTACGCGGTCCTGATCCGCTGGCGCATCGACGAAGCGTGCATCGCTCAACGTCACGTCGGCGTCGATGGAAAGCCAGCGCAGAAGCTGCAGCTTCGCCGACAGCTCGCCACCGAGCCGACGCGAGGCGCCGCTGGCCTCGGTGCGCCCTTCGTCTCCGATCCAGACGATCTCGCTCTGCAGGTGCATCACGAAGAACGCCGCGCTCACCGCGAGTCGACCGAACAGCTGCGTGCGCGCGCCGAGCTCGTAGCCGATGGCGCGAGCGAGCGGGCTGACCGTGCCTTGGCCGAGCACGACACCGCGGGCGTCGTTGGAGTGAAACCCCACACCGAAGTTGGCGAAGATGTCGGTCGTGCGATGCGGCGAAAAAACGAGCGACGCTTTGGGGCTGACGCGCAGCGCCTGCCGCACGCCCGACGTCTTGCTGCCGGTGCTGCCGCGGTCCTCCAGGTGGTCATCGACGCTGAATCCGAAGTAGTCGCCGCGCACGCCGAGCAGGGCCGCCAACCACGGCGTGAAGGTGATGCGCTCGCGCGCGTAGAGGCTGATGCTGGCCTCGAGCACGCTGGCATCGACGACAGTGCGCAGCCGCTCGCGCTGGCGGTCGTAGCTCAGATCATTGTCGATCACGTCGCTGCGCACCTGCAGCCCGAAGGTCGTGTCGAAGCGCATGCCCCACAGCGTGCGATAGAAGCGGTAGTGGCCGGCGAGGCCGAAGAGCCAGCGTGCGTCGTTCTGCTCGATCTGGTCGCCGTTTTGCGCGTCGCGCGAAAAGAACGTGAAGTTCGAGTACAGCGTCAGGCGGTACTGCACGAGGTAGGCTGACAGCGCCACGTCAGCGTTGGCGCCGATGCGTCGGTAGCTGCCAAAGAGGCTAAAGCGCTGCGAGTTGCCGCCTTCGGTCGGATCGAGTGTGCCGAAGCGGTCGAGCGTTCCGGCGCTCACCGCGCGATCGGGGATCTGGCCCGACGCGTACCACCCGCTGCCGTAGGCGGTCGCGCCCACCGACAGCAGGGCGCCGCTGTCCAGCACGCGCGTGAGCTTGGCCAGCAGGCTGTAGCGCTTGAGCCGTTCGCGGTTTTCGAACGGCCCATTGGTGCCGTAGACCTCGGCGGCGAACAGCGGCTTGATACCATCGATCTTCGGGCTTAGCGCCGCGACCCCGCGCCACGTCTCGAACATGCCGCCCGTCGCGGTGATGCTGTTGACCGCGAAACGCGTCTTGGTGACGAGGTTGATCGCGCCCGCGGTAGCGAAGTCGCCGTAGCGCGCGTAGTACGGCCCCTTGAACACCTCCATACGCTGGACGGTCTCGGGGATCAGCCAGTTGAGGTCCGCGTAGCCTTGGCCATGGCCGTGGCTGACCATGTTGACGGGGATGCCGTCGACGAACAGCGCGAGATCGGTGCCGTGGTCGATATCGAAGCCGCGCAGAAAGTACTGGTTGGCCTTGCCGCCGCCAGCGTGCTGGGCGACATAGAGACCTGGCGTGACCTGCAACACGTCGGCGGGCCGATGAGCGACGCGCAGCCGCACGTCGCGATGACCGACGACGCTGGCCGAGGCCGCGATCTGCGGGCGCTTGCCGTGCACCACCGTTCGCATCTGCTTGTCGTCGCCGTCGTGCGCGTGGCCCGAGCCGTGCTCGTGCGCGTGCGCGTGGCTGTGCGCGTGGGAGTGCCCGTGCTTCGCATCGGCAGGAGCCGTGGACCGCGGTGGCGCGGACCGAACGGGCATGCTCGCGGGCTGGCGCGGTCGCGCCGTTGGCTGCGATGTCGTGGGCTGCGACGAGGGCGCCGTCGCGGGCCGTGACGCCGGTGCGCTCGTCGGCGCGTGATGATGCTGCTTCTTCGAGTCGGGGTGCGCTATTGACGCGGTCGGCGCAGCGGCGAGAGCGACGACCAGCAAGCGCAGCAGCTGTCGATAGAACGTGGATAGTGGGCGCATGATGCGACCTCCCAGACGCCGCACGGATCAGCGCGCGGTCGCGCGCACGAGCGCATTCGCGCGCGACGCACGGGCGCAACTGCGCGCACGCGCGCCTCGCT
>JAGQIK010000718.1 GCA_020431405.1 Myxococcales bacterium | reverse complement strand
TTGCCCGCGAGATCGCGTGGGAGTAGCGTGGCTTTCGCCACGAGTTGCCCGCCTACCTTCTGCTCTATTCTCGCGTTGCAGCAGATCGGTGGCCCCCCGGCGGAAAGAGACCGTCGGGGGTTTTTTTTATCCCCGCGCGTGTCGCAAGATCGGCGCGTGCCTCTGACGACCACGCTTCTGCGCGCCCGTGCTCTGACCGCGGCGACCGCGCTGGTGACAGCGATGGCCGGCTGCAACCTCGTGGCGAGCTATCACGCCGGCGACGCCGGTGAGGCGGCGGAGGGCGTCGTCGTCGTCGATGCGCCCGTGGTGACGCCCAGCGGTGATCAGAGCGTCGATCGCATCACGTCTGGCGACATCGGCAGCGGCTGCGAGCGCGAGACGTTCGACAACCAGCTCTTTCCGCCGTGGCCGGAGGCGCCTGACGTCAATGTGTGGAACGTCGCCGGCGGCTCGGTGCGAGCGGTCTCGAGCACCCCTGCCGCGGCGCAGTATCTGCGCTATCCGGCCGCCTCGCCGTTGCTCGCGGCGAGCTTTCGCGCCACCGCGGTGCTCACCGTCGGGCGCGTCGATCCGCTGTCGGGGGCTGGCCTGGCGGTGTTCGACAGCGGGCTGCTGCAAGATCCCACCGTGCCGCTGCTGTTCTGCGGGGTCTACGGCGAGAGCACCGATGGCGCCGTGCGCGCGCTGGCGGGCGACTGCAACCCGGCCAGCCCGCCGTGCGTCGCGCTGCGCGGCACGCCCAACGTGTCCGCGGCGGGGACGCATCAAGTAGAGCTGTCGTTCGCCAGCGATGGCATTCACTGCACGGTCGACGGCAAGAGCAGCGTCTTCGTGCCGAGGCCCGGGTGGTGGAGCACACGCGCTGCGCTGGCGCTGTTCGTCGACAACGTCGCCGCCGAGTTCTTCGAGGTTCAGGTGTGTCCCAACTGACGAGCGGCGCGGCACCGGTTACGAAGCGTTGACGCCGTCGCGAAGTGTGGGTAAAACCGCCGCGCTCGTGGAGAACTCGATGAAAAGACGCAGTATGTGGGTCGCGACGGCGCTGCTCGTGGCGTTGCCCTCGCCAGCGCGCGCGCAGAAGACCTACGAGGCGCTGGAGAAAAAGAGCGAGCAGGTGTTCTCGCTCAAGCGCGTGTTGCGCCCGTTCGTCGCCACGTGCTCGCGCAAGCGCACCTACTTTCGCCGGCTGTTTTGCACGGCGCTCAACGAGCGACTCAAAGCGCAGCATCAGGCCAAGATCTACAAGTACACCGCGGAGCCGAAGAAGCTCGGCCCGCTGATCGCCGAGTTCAGCAAGGGGCGCGGCAAGAAGGCGGCGTCGCTCGAGCTGACGGTGCGCGGCTGCATCACGTGCAAGAAGCCGATGCTCGATCGCGCGGGCGGCGACATCACCAAGGCGCGCTTCTTCGTCTTCCAGCTGCCCAAGCGCATCCGCTACGACCGCCGGCGCGGCGTCTACGACATGGGCAGCCTCGAGATGGCGTCATACAAGGCCGAGCTGCCAGCGAACATGGATCGCAAGGCCTTCGACAAGGAGGTGCTGCCGCACCTGCGCGCGGACCTGTTGATCCGCCCAGTGGCGGGCGTCACCCGCGTCGGCCGCGGGCGCTTCAAGTACGGCGTGATCACGTTCGAGCTGGCCGGCCACCGCGTCTATCACAAGTGCACCGGCAAGGTGTATGGCGCCGTGCCGCCGATGAAGGGCAAGTACCTCGTCGACAAGAACGACCTCAGCTGCCCGCAGAACCAACCCAAGGCGATGGTCAAGGCGCCCAAGCTGCCGACGCAGCTGCCGCGCGCGCTGGTGCGTCGAGCGATGGAGAGCGTCGCCGCGGACCTGCACACTTGTTACAACCAGTTCGGCAAGTCGGGCAAGGTCTCCACCGACATCGTGGTGGCGTCCAACGGCAAGGTGAAGATCGTCAAGGTCGTGGGCGACCTGGCGGGCAGCGCGACGGCCAAGTGTGTCGAGCGGCTCGTCAAGAACGCGGACTTTCCCAAGTTCAAGGGCCGCACCGCGCGGCTGCAGTGGCCGTTCACGATCAAGCGCTAGCTGGGCGCTCGCGCTAGTCGAGCGCT
>JAGQIK010000717.1 GCA_020431405.1 Myxococcales bacterium | reverse complement strand
GTCGCCGATGCGGCCGCTGCAGCCGGCGAGCAGCGCCAGCGCGAGGCCGAGCGCGAGGGTCACGACGAAGGCGATGGGGGTGGCGAGGCGGGTGCTGAGAGGCACGGGGTGAGCGAGCTCCTTTGTCTGTAGGAGCCCGGCGCGGCGGCGCGCTTGCAGATTTTTTTCGCCGCCGGTGAAAGCGCGGGGGCCCGCGGTGCGTACACATCCCCGCATGCCGTTTGATCGTCGCCAGATAGCCGTGCTGCTGCTGCTCGTCGCCTGCGCGGCCGCGGGCTGCGCGGCGCGCGGCTCGGAGCGCGGGATCGCACGGGATCCGCGCTGTCACGCGCCCGCCGGCAGCCCCGCGCAGATGACGCGGCGCGCCGGTCCGTTTTCGCTCTATGGCTACGCGCTGCAGCTGTCGGCGCCGCGACGCTGCGGCGAGGGCGTGGCCTTCGACGTGGCCGGATCGGGGCGCCGGCGCTTCGCGGGCGCGCAGCCGGCAGGTCGCCCGCGCCTGTTCGACTGGCGTCGCAGCTGTCGCGGCCGCGCGCCGCTACCGCCGCCGTGCGCGTCGGCCTGCCGCGGCCGGCCGCGGCCCGACGAGGCGTGCACCGACGTCTCGGCGCTCGAGCTGGCCTACGAGGTGCGCCGCCGCCTGCAGGCAAGCGGGCGCCGAAGCTCGGTGGGCATCGCCGCCTGCGGCGAGCGGCACGGCGAGCGCGGCTTTTACCGCGTGACGCTCTCGGTCTACGACTGGGCCGACGCCGACGCGGCCATCGCCGCCGCCGCCGAGCGGCTGCGCGCCTGGCGCGTGGGCGACGCGCTGCGCGTGGCGGTGCAGCCCATCGCCTGCGGGGTGGCGCTGTGAAGGCGCGCGCGTGGGTGATCGCCGTCGCGCTGCTGCTCGCGGTTGCTGCCGCCGCACCGGCGCGCGCTCGCACGCCGCTGACGCCGGTGACGTCCATCGCCTGGCTCGTCAACGCGTCCGACTACGTCGTCGAAGGCACTGTCAAAAGCTACCGGCGCAAGCCGCACGTGCCCGGCCACTTCTTCATCACGCTCTCGGCGAGCCGCTCGCCGATCGGGCGCGCGCGACCGAGCGCGTTCACGGCCGTCGTCGCGGGGCGTCCCGCCGCCGTCGGCCAGCGCGTGCTGCTGTTCGCCGAGCGGCGCTTTCTGCCCGGCTCGTGCGGCACGGATCCGCGCACGGGATACACGCCGCGCTTTGCCAGCGCCTACGTCACGCGGCTCGTGCCGCTCACCGCGAACGCATCGCTCACTGCACGCGACGGTCGGCGCGTGATCGGCGCCGCCGCCGTGCTCGCGCTGCGATTGCGCCTAGCGACGCAAACGCCGCTGCGCCGCGCGGTCACCCACACGCTGCGCGCCTGGCGCATACGCCTGCACTAGCACCCTGTGGCCCGTGGCCCCTGCGCCCGTGGCCTGCCCTGCGCTAGGACGGGAGATCCGCCGAACGGTCGCGCGGGATGTGATAGCGCGGCAGGATGTGCGCGTTGGCCTCTTTGACCGCGTCGACCTCGAGCACGATGCGCCCGTCGCTCGAGGTGCGGATCTCGACCAGGTCTTCGCTGGCGTCGATGGTGCGCACGAAGTCGGCCATGTCGCGCGGGTGCTTGCCGTTCACCGTCACCACGCCCTCGTTGTAGAGGTGCGTGTAGCCGACGTTGATCGAGTCGGCGAGGATCTGCGTCAGCACCACCACCTCGAGCTGCTCCTCGCGACGCGTGCCCGAGTAGTAGTGGTGTAGAAATTCCACCGGCGCCTTCTGCCACCAAGTGTTCCAGGTGGTGAGGAAGTTGCGCGTCAGCACCTGGAAGACGAAGCCGCCGTAGACGAAGTAGGTCGGCGCGCGGTCGTACTGGCTGCGCGGCACGAGGTACTGCATGGCGCGCAGCTCGACGCTTACGTCGCGCGCCTTGCCGTCGCGCAACACGCCGAGCGCGAGCTCGTCGCCGACGTAATAGTGGCCCAGCACCACGTCGTAGCGCGTGCGGTAGCGGCCGCGATACTGCACGGTGCCGTTGTTGGCGATGGACATGCCGTCGATGGAGACGAGCGCGTCGCCCGGCTCGAGCAAGCCCGAGACGCTGCTGCCGTACTCGACGCTGGTGATCAGCACGCCGGTCTGTTCGTCGTCCATGCCGAGCTGACGGCGCAGGATCGGGTTTTCGAGGTTCTGCGTGGAGACGCCGAGGCCCGGCACGGTGCTCTCGCGCTCGGCGTCGATGCCCTCGAGGAAGGTGCGGATCACCGGCGCCGGCACCATCTCGCCGATGTTGTCGGCGCCCGACAGCTTCTGAAAGGCGATGCCGGCGATCTTGCCGTCCTTGAACACGGGGCCGCCGCTGTTGCCCTTGTTGATCGCCGCGTCGACGGTGACGGCGAGCAGCTGGCGCTGCGAGTGACTGTAGCGCTGCACTTCGATGCGCGAGACCACGCCCTCGGTGATCGAGATCTCTTCGCCGCCGATGGGAAAGCCGACGACGTAGACCTTGTCGCGCAGATCGGGCAGATCGCCGAGCTCGCCCGGCTCCTCGCCGTCGAGGAAGTTATCGGCCTCCACCGTCAGCAGCGCGAGGTCGCTGTCGTGACAGACCGTGTGCACGTGCGCGATGACCTTGTTGGGGTCGGAAGGCTTTTGCACCTGCAGGAAGGTGGCGTTCGCTACGACGTGCGCGCCGGTGAGCACGCGGTTTGGCCCCACGAGCACGCCCGAGCCGGTGCTCGACGAAGGGGGCAGCGCCTGCCATGGGCAGTCGTAGTCGGGACGTTGCGCCGTCGCGTAGACGCGGACGACTGGTGGGTAAGACATCGGCGAAGCCTACCTGTCGCGCGGGTGGCGTCAAGCATCAGCGTCAGGACGGCGGGCGCGCGAGCGGCTGCGGATGGCGTTTGCCGCGCACGGCGGCTTCGATGATCAGCGCGATGTAGAGCGGCGCGCTGATCAGGCCGCCGTAGCCAGGAAAGATGAAGGCCATCACGCCGAGCTGCGCGAGGTCGCGCGCCTTGGCGACGCAGGCGAGACCGAACATCGTGTAGAGCGCCGCCACCGGAATCTGCGCGTGGGTGAAGGCGAGCTCTTCGTTGGCGATGAACCACAGGCGCCACACCACGAGCGTCACCGTCAGGTAGCTCGTGCCGAAGACCCAGTAGGCCATCACGGCGAGGTCGAGCTTGCGCGAGGGCCCGATGAAAGGCGCGGCGATGGCGAGCACGACGGCCGGGATGATCAGCCACAGCTTGAGCGGATGGCGCAGCAGCGGATAACGCCGCCGCCAAAGCAGGCTCAGCAGGTACAAAAAGAAGTGCACGGTGAGATAGACGAACGGCGCCGCCACCAGCACGGCGACGCCGATCTCGTCGATCTTGGGGCCGCAGCCGCCGAGCGCGGCGAGCGCGATGGCCGCCATGGCGAGCGCGGCGCGCGAGCGCGCGGGCTGAGATATCGTCGCTGATGACACGCAGATCATTGTACGCCCAGCGTGTTAGACTCGGCGCCCCCCGTTTCCCGGGGGTGACAAGGAGAGATAGAGCATGGCCACCTGCCATAGCTGCTGGAAGCAGGTTCCCGATCAAGCCCCCGTCTGTCCGTACTGCGGGGCCGAGCAGAAGCAAGCGCCCAAGGGCGTGCAGCCGGCCAAGACGATGTTTGGCTACGCGCCGTCGCCCGAGCAGCTTCGCCAGCTCGCCAATCAACAACAACAAGGGCAGCCGCAGCAGCCGCCGGCGCCGCAGCAGCCGCCCGGCGCGCCCAAGCCGCTGGTGGGCCCACCTGGTAGCGACGACGCGCTGGCGCGCACGATGTTCTCGCCGCACGCCGAGGCGCCCTATGGTGCGCCCGGTGGTCCGCCGCCTGGCGCGCCGCCGCAGGGTGCGCCGATGGGTGCGCCGCCGCCGATGGGTGCGCCGCCGCAGGGTATGCCGCCGCAGGGTATGCCGGGCGCCGCGCCGCAGCCGGTGGCGTCGCACAGCGGTTGGCCGCCGCCATCCAACCAGAGCCCCAACGTGTCGATGGGCGGCGCGCCTGGTGCGCCGATGGGCGCGCCTCCTGGAGCGCCGCCGCCTGGCGGCGCGCCGCACAGCCGCGACGATATGCCGGCCACGCTGTTCGCGGGCGGTCCCGGTCAAGCGCCCACCGGCCAGCAGGTCGCGGCCTTCGCCGGTCAGCAGCAACAGCAGCCTTACGGTGCGCCGATGGGCGCGCCTCCCGGAGCGCCTCCCGGCCAGATGGGTATGGGTCCCGGTCCGATGCCGGGATCACCGCCCGGTGTAGGCCCCGGTCCGATGCCGGGTGGTCCGCCGCAAGGTGGTCCGGGTCCGATGCCCGGTGGCCCGCCGCAGGGTGGTCCCGGCATGGGCGGCCCCGGTGGTCCCGGCATGGGTCCCGGCATGGGTGGCCCCGGTGGTCCCGGTGGTCCCGGCGGTGGGCCTGGCATGAAGGGCAAGGGCGGCAAGGGCGGCAAGGGCAAGGGCATGAAGGGCAAAGGCGGCCCCGGCGGCCCTGGCGGCCCCGGCATGGGTCAGCCCGGTATGGGTCAGCCCGGTATGGGTCAGCCCGGTATGGGTCAGCCCGGTATGGGTCAGCCCGGCATGGGCCAGCCCGGCATGGGTCAGCCCGGCATGCAGGGTCAGCCCGGCATGGGTCAGCAGAGCGTGCCGATGATGGGACCGGGCGGCGCGACCGGTCAGATGCCGCAGGTCAAACGCATGAGCGCGGCGCTGTGGCTGATCCTCGGCCCCATCATGCTGCTGCTCGGCGGCATCCTCACCGCGATCGGCATGACCAGCCGCGCGCTGGTCGAGGTGCTGTTCGTCTCGTGGATTCCGTTCCTCGTCGGCGGCATCTTCCTGATGATCTTCATCTACAAGATCTGGGCGGCGCTCAACGACGGCGTCACCAAGCCAACGCCCGGCGCCGCGCTGGGCTTCATGTTCATCCCCATCTTCAGCCTCTACTGGCTGTTCGTCGCCTACGGCAGCTGGGGCACGCGCTACAACGAGTTCTGCCAGCGCCACGGCATCCAGAGCCAAGCGCCCGCCGGGCTGTTTCTGTTCTGGGCCATCTCGTGCTTCCTCGGCCCGCTGGCGCTGATCATGACGTGCATCGCCGTCCCCACCGCGTGCGGCGCCATCAACCGAATCGCCGATTCGCAGCAGTAAAACGCGCTCTCGGCGCCGCGCAAGCGCGTCTTCTCTTCTTCTGTGCACAGCCATCGACATCGGCGCTCCGTTATGTAAGAAAGGGCGCCGATGCAGATCGGTATCCCGCGCGAAATCGCCCCTGGCGAGCGGCGCGTTGCCGCCACGCCCGACACGACGAAGCGTCTCGTCGACCTGGGCTATAGCGTCGCCGTCGAGCACGACGCCGGTGCGGCAGCGTCCTATCCCGATTCGCTCTACGAGCGAGCGGGCGCCACGATCGTCGACGACACCAAGGCGCTGTGGGAAGGCTCGGATATCGTCTTCAAGGTGCGGCCGCCCGCCGAGCACCCCGAGCTCGGCGACGAGGTCGCGCTGCTGCGTGAAGGCGCGCTGCTCATCACGTTCATCTATCCAGCGCAGAACAAGGGCCTGCTCGACCGACTCGTCGCGCGCAAGGTCACCGCGCTGGCGATGGACGCCGTGCCGCGCATCAGCCGCGCGCAGTCGATGGACGCGCTCAGCTCGATGGCCAACATCGCCGGCTATCGCGCCGTCGTCGAGGCGGCCAACGCCTTCGGCAGCTTCTTCACCGGACAGATCACGGCCGCCGGTCGCGTGCAGCCGGCCAAGGTGCTCGTCATCGGCGCCGGCGTCGCCGGGCTCGCCGCCATCGGCGCCGCGCGTGGCCTCGGCGCTATCGTGCGCGCCTTCGACACGCGCGCCGCCGTCAAAGAGCAGGTCGAGAGCCTCGGCGCCGAGTTTCTCGAGGTCGAGTTCGAGGAGTCGGGCGAAGGCGAGGGCGGCTACGCCAAGGTGATGAGCAAGGCCTTCCTCGACGCCGAGATGGCGATGTTTCGCGAGCAGGCCCAAGAGATCGACATCGTCATCACCACCGCGCTGATCCCCGGCAAGCCGGCGCCCAAGCTGTGGAAGACCGAGGCGGTGGAGCTGATGAAGCCCGGCTCGGTGGTCGTCGATCTGGCGGCCGAGCAAGGCGGCAACTGCGAGCTGACGGTGCCCGGCGAGGCGGTGGTCGATCGCGGCGTGCACATCATCGGCTACAGCGACATGACCAGCCGGCTCGCGACGACGGCGAGCCAGCTCTACGGCACCAACCTGGTGCACCTGACCAAGCTGCTCGGCGACGCCAAGACGCTCGGCGGCGAGGACGGAAAGCAGCTCAACCTCGATCTCGACGACGAGATCGTGCGCGGCGCGCTGGTCACGCATAAGGGCGAGATCACCTGGCCGCCGCCCAAGGTCGAGCCCAAAGAGATCAAAAAGCCGGCGCTGGCCAAGATGCAGTCGGCCGCCGACGCGCGCCCCGCGCCCGAGCCGGCTGCGAAGCCCGCCGCGTCGAAAAAACCTGCCGGCAAAAAGCCCGCGCACGGCCACGGCCACGGCGCCGCGTCGGCGCAGCCGAGCGAGTGGGGCTGGCTGGTCGGGTTGATCGGCCTGGCGCTCGCCGGCGCGTGGGCCTACCTGCGCTTCACCACGCCCGCGACGGCGACCGTCTCGCCGGCGCTGGTCGCTTTCCTACAGCACATGACCGTCTTCGTGCTGGCCTGCTTCGTCGGCTGGCAGGTGATCTGGAACGTCACCGCGGCGCTGCACACGCCGCTGATGAGCGTCACCAACGCCATCAGCGGCATCATCATCCTCGGCGGCATCTTGCATGGCCGCCATCATGGCGGCGTGCTCGAGGCGCACGGCGGCGTCGACGTGCCGCTGATCCTGGCTGCGGTGGCGATCTTGGTGGCGATGATCAATGTCGCCGGCGGATTCCTCGTCACGCAGCGGATGCTCAAAATGTTCCGCAAGGACGACGGAAGCTAACGTGGAAGGCGTACTGCTCACCGTCGCCTACCTCGTGGCGGGCGTGCTGTTCATCCTCTCGCTGCGCGGGCTGTCGAGTCAGGAGACGGCGCGGCGCGGCAACCTCTACGGCATCATCGGCATGATGGTGGCGCTCGGCGCGGCGCTCTCGTCGAGCGCGGTCAACGCCTACAGCTACGTCGGCATCGCGATCCTCGCCGGCACCGGCGTCGGCAGCGTGCTCGCGCTGCGCGTCAAGATGACGGCGATGCCCGAGCTGGTGGCGATGCTGCATAGCTTCGTCGGCGCCGCGGCGGCGCTGGTGGGCTTCGCCAGCTACTTCGGCGATCCGCACGCCGCTGGCGCCGCGCGCAGCATCCACCTCGTCGAGACGTACATCGCGGTGGCCATCGGCGCGCTGACCTTCACCGGCTCGGTGATCGCGTTTCTCAAGCTGCGCGGCACGCTGTCGGGCAAGCCGCTGCTACTGCCGGGGCGCCACGGGCTCAACCTGGCGCTGCTGGTGGGGCTCGTCTGGTGCGCGGTGCTGTTCGTCAAGGCGCCCGGCGTGCAAGGCGTGGTGCCGCTCGGCATCGCCACGGCCCTCGCCAGCGTGCTCGGCATCCACCTGGTGGTCGCCATCGGCGGCGCCGACATGCCGGTGGTCGTCTCGCTGCTCAACAGCTACTCGGGATGGACCGCCTCGGCGGCCGGCTTCATGCTGCAAAACGATCTGCTGATCGTCACCGGCGCGCTGGTCGGCTCGAGCGGCGCGATCCTCAGCGTGATCATGTGTCGCGCGATGAACCGCTCGATCTGGAACGTGGTCTTTTCGGGCTTCGGCTCGGCGCCGCCCAAAAAGGCCGCCGCGCCGGCGGCCTCCACCGAGGCGCTGACGGTCAACGAGACCAGCGTCGAGGAGACGGCCGAGGCGCTGCTCGCCAGCAAGGCGGTGATCATCGTGCCCGGCTACGGCCTCGCCGTCGCGCGCGCGCAGCACACCGTCTGCGAGATGACCAAGATCCTGCGCAAGCGCGACATCGAGGTGCGCTTCGCGATCCATCCGGTGGCGGGGCGTCTGCCCGGGCACATGAACGTGCTGCTCGCCGAGGCGGCCGTGCCCTACGACATCGTGCTCGAGATGGACGAGATCAACGACGACTTCCCCGACACCGACACGGTGATGGTCATCGGCGCCAACGACATCGTCAATCCGGGCGCGCAGACCGACGAGTCGTCGCCGATCTACGGCATGCCCGTGCTCGAGGTCTGGAACGCCAAGCGCGTCGTGATGCTCAAGCGCAGTCGCGCCGCGGGCTACGCCGGCGTCGACAACCCGCTCTTCTACAAGCGCAACACCGAGATGCTCTTCGGTGACGCTGGCGACAGCATCAGCAAGCTCGTCGCGATCCTCCGCGAAAAAGCCTAGCGGGTGAATCTCCCCAACGCCTGGGCACGGTCTTTCTGACCGCGTTCGTGGCGCACTGTGGCCGAGCCGCCAGCCGTCCTGCGCGGTTGGAATTACGGTACAATAGCCGCTCTGTTTGAAGCGCGAGACGTCCAAGCCGCACGCGCCGCACAACTCTGGGAGACCCTTTGCTGCTACGGCTTGCACTTCGCAACCTCGGCTTGCATCGTGTGCGAACGCTGTTTGTCGGCATCGTCCTGACGGTGGGTGCGATGCTGTTCGTCGTCGGCAGCTCGCTGGTCGACGCCATCCGCGGCGGCATGCAGCAGAGCTTGATCCGCACGGTCACCGGCCACCTGCAGCTCTACAGCGCCAAATCGCGCGACCAGCTCACGCTGCTCGACGCGTCGGTGGATTCGCTCGAGCCCATCGCGAGCTTCAGCACGCTGCGCGCCGTCGTCTCCAAGGTCGACAACGTCAAATACGTCGTGCCGATGGGCATCGGCGCCGGCATCGCGACCTCGCGCAACATCTTCGAGCGCCGGCTCACCGCGCTGCGCGACGCCGTGCGCGCCAAGGCGCCGCTGGCGACCCGCGCGACGCTGCTGCGTCAGGTGCGCCGCCTGTTTCAGATCCTCGACAAGCAGCTGGCCGAGGCGAGCAAGGTCGAGGGCCTTTCGCAGTACCTCAAGTCGCTCGGCGACGTGGCGACGGCTTTCGATCGCGGTCGCCAGCCCGCGTTTTGGAAGACCTTCTGGAACGATCCGCTCGACGCGCTGGAGTACCTCGAAAACAAGGTCGCGCCGCTCGCGCTGGGCGAGAAGTCGTCGTACCTGCCCTACATCGCCACGGACACGGCGCTCTTCAACAAGGCCTTCGATCGCCTGGTGATGGTCAAGGGCCGCAAGGTCCCCGACGGAAAGCGCGGCATCATCCTCGCGCACAACATCTACGAGGGTGAGTTCAAGAACGACACGGCGCGCCGGCTCGACCGCATGTCGTGGATGATGGGCTCCGGCCACCGCATCGCCAGCTCCCCTGCGCTGCGCGGCATGATGGCCGAGAACATGAGCTCGGTGCCTTCGCTCGTGCTCGAGCTAAGCGCCGCTGGCGCCGCGCGCGTCGAGGCCGTGCTGGGCAAGGTGCTCGGATCGCAGAGCGGCGATCTGACCGCGCAGATGCGCGCCTTCATGCGCATGAACGACAAGAACTTTCGCAAGCGCGTGAAGATCTTCTATCGCGACATCGCGCCGCACATCGCGCTCTACACCGTGCCCATCGGCGGCCAGGTGATCATGACCGCGATGGCGCGCTCGGGCTTCGTGCGGCGCGTGCCGGTCACGATCTACGGCACCTTCCGCTTCAGCTCGCTGGACCTCGGGATGTTCGGCAAGGCCTTCAACATCCTCGACCTGGTCAGCTTTCGCGAGCTCTACGGCTTCCCCTCCAAGGCGCAGCGCGACGAAGCGGAGCGGCTGCGTCGCCAGGCCGGCATCCGCAAGCTCTCGCGCGCCGAGGCCGAAAAGGCGCTCTTTGGCGGCAGCGGCGGCGGCGTCGGCGATGACGACAACGACAAAGGCGGCGGCGGCGGCGCGGCGAGCAAGCCCGCTGGCGCGACGAGCCAGCCGGCGGCCAGCCAGCCCGCCAGCGAGCCCGACCTGACGACGATCTCGGCCAAGTACGACGGCCAGGGCTATACGGCCAAGACGCTGCAGCGCGTCTACTCCAAAGACGAGCTGTGGAACGGGCTGGTGATCAACGCCGCCGTGGTGCTCGCCGACGGACGCCGCCTGCAGCAGACCGCCACGGCGGTGCGGGCCGCGCTGAAGAAGGCGGGCCTCGCGGTGCGCGTCATCGACTGGCGCGCCGCGGCAGGACAGATCGGGCGCGTGGTCAGGATCGCCAGCGCCGTGGTCTACGGCGGGCTGATCGTGGTGCTGTTCGTCTCGATGATCATCCTCAGCAACGTGATGCTGATGTCGGTCACGCAGCGCACGCAGGACATCGGCACCATGCGCGCCATCGGCGCACAGCGAAGCTTCGTGCGCGGCATGCTGCTGCTCGAGAGCTCGGTGCTGGCGTTGATCTGCTCGGCGATCGGCTCCGGGCTTGGGCTGGCGTTTATCAGCTGGCTCGGCGCCAAGGGTATCGCCGCGCGCTCGACACTGACGCGCTTTCTGTTCTCCGGCCCTTCGCTGCACCCCACGGCGACGCTCGGCCACGCCGTGACCGCCGTCGTCGTGGTGGTCATCGTCGCGCTCGTCTCGACGTACTACCCGGCGCGGCTCGCCACCAAGGTCTCGCCGCGCGAGGCGATGGGAGCATCGTCCTGACATGCGACGCCTCCTGCTCATCGCCGCACGCAATTTGTGGCAAGCCAAGCGCCGCACGGTGCTGCTCGGCAGCGCCTTCGCGGCGGTGATGATCTTGTTCGTGTTGCTCAGCAGCGTCACGGCGGGCATTCGGCAGACGCTGGTGCGTCGAGGCACCGCCGTGCCGGGCGGCCACGTCGTCATCCGCGGCTTCTACAAGATCGTGCCCGGTCACATCATGCTGATGCTGCCGCACTATCGCGAGCTGCAGGCGTACCTGGCCAAGTCGCTTCCGGGCACGCGCATGGGTCATCGCATCATCGGCGGCGGCCGGCTGCTCAGCCCGCACGGCTCGGTCGGGGGGCTGGCGATGGGCGTCGACGTCAAGACCGACAACGTCATCCGCCAGGCGCTCAAGGCGGTCAAAGGCGACATGGACAGGCTCTCTATGCCAAAGTCGGCCGTGATCTTCGAAAACCAGGCGCGCCGTCTGCGCGCCGGCGTCGGCGACACGCTGACCCTCGCGGTCTCGACCACCACCGGCGCGCGCAACGCGGTGGACGTGCAGGTGCGGGCGATCATCGAAGACATCGGCTTCATCAGCCGCCGCATGATCCTCGTCTCCGACGACGCGCTGCGCACCGCGCTGCAGATGGGCGCCAGCGCCGCCAGCGCGGTCTGCATCAAGCTGCGCGACCGCGAGGATTCGGTGCGCGTGGCCGAGCGCGTGCGCGCGTTGCTGATCAAGCGCAAGTATCGGCTGGCGCCCGCCTTCAACTTCGCCGTGCCGGGCCGGCTCGCCGTGGCGCGCGACGCCACCTGGACCGGCCTGCGCCTCGACGTCTCGACCTGGCAGACCGACCTGCGCGTGATGGCCTGGGCCGTCGGGTTGGTGCGCGGCATCGGCGGCGCCATCGTCGGCTTCTTGCTGATGATCACGATCTTCGGCGTGACCAACGCGCTGTGGCTGAGCGTGCGCGAGCGCACGCGCGAGATCGGCACGCTGCGCGCCATCGGCATGAGCCGCATCCGGGTGCTGCTGCTGATCATGTTCGAGGCGGCGCTGCTCGCCATGTTCGGCGCAGCCATCGGTGTCGCGCTCGGCGGCGGGCTCGTCGCGGCGCTCAGCGCAGCCAACATCGAGCTCGGCCCAGGGCTGCAGCATCTACTTTTCAGTCAGACACTGAACCTGCACTTCGAGCCTCGTGCCATCGCGGGCGGTGTCGTCGTGGTCGTCTTCGTGACGGCGATCTTCGCGCTCTATCCGGCCTATCGCGCGGCGCGCCTGAGGCCGGCGACTGCGATACACCATGCGGGGTAAAGAAATGAGGCAGGTATTCCTTGTACTGGCGCTGTCGACGATCGCGCTGCTCGCGCCGCCGCCAGCACACGCCAAGCGCCTCGATCGCGGCGAGGTGATCACCCTGCTCAAGCGCGTACAAGACGCGCAGCACGCCGCCGGCGATCGCTCGCTCGGCTTCGTGATCTTCGCCAAGCGCAGAGACGGCCAGAACACCACCACCGAGGGCGTGGCCTACCAGCGCACGGAGTCACAGCGGCTGGTGATGCTCTTTACCAAGCCCAAGACCGAGCGCGGCAAGGGCTACATCCGCTACAACAAGAACCTCTGGTTCTACGACGCTCGGCTCGGCAAGTGGGAGCGCCGCACCGAACGCGCGCGCATCGCCGGCTCCGACGCCAACCGCGAAGACTTCGACTTTCCGCGCTACTCCGAGGAGTACAACGGCAGTCACGTGCGCGACGTACGCCTCGGTCGCTTTCACACGCACCTCATCGAGCTTCACGCCAAGCCCAAGGCGGTGGTCGCCTACGTCAAGGTGCGGATCTGGATCGACAGCAAGAGCAAGATGATCCTCAAGCGCCAGGACTTCGGCACCTCGGGCAAGCTCATCCGCACGCTCTTCAAGCCGAGCTGGAAGAAGTATTACAGCGCCTCGAAGAAGGCCAACGTGTGGTGGCCCGAGACGGTGCGCATCTACGACGAGCTGATCAAAGGCAACTACACGGTCGTCAAGTTCACGCGTTCGTCGTTCAAGAGGCTGCCCGCCAATCTCTTCACCAAGGCGTGGCTCGAGTCCAAGAGCCGATAGAAGGGGCGAACCGCTCGCGAGGCATGAGGTACAGGCTACACGCCGACGTAGTGCTGACGGCCGGCAGTGGGGCGAAGCCGATCATCCTCGTATCGCGCAGCTCCGGCCGCCGCGTTGATCTGACCGAGGAGCAGGCGGCGATCGCCGTGCTGTTGACCGGCGGCGCGAGCTGGGAGCAGCTCGTCGACGAGGCGCGCCGCTGCGGCCTCGACTGGCAGGGCCAGAAGCTCCACGACTACATCTCGCTGTTGATGGTGCAGGACCTGCTGACCGTCACGCAGGACGCCGCGACGCAGGACATCGCGGCGGCGGCCGAGCCCGCCGACGAAGACGTCGGCTACGAAGAAGACCAAGACACGGTGGTCTCGGACCTGCTCGTGGCGGACGACGAGGACGAAGCGGGCGAAGCGGACGAAGAAGAGGACGAGCAGACCGTCGTCGAGGGCTTCGACATCCTCGAGGCGCACGCGGCCTTCGCGCCGGCGGCCGAGCACGCGCCAGCCACCGACGAGGTGCCCCAGCAGCTGCCGCACGCGCCACCTGGCCAGCCG
>JAGQIK010000716.1 GCA_020431405.1 Myxococcales bacterium | reverse complement strand
TGCACGCGTTCACGAACTGGGTGCCGAAGGGCACGCGCGGCACGCCGCTGGCCAAGCTCCTGCGGCAACTGCGTCTCTCGCACGACGACCTCCGCCTCGGCCAGCAGAGCTGGAGCGAGGTGCGCTTCCCCGGCGAGCGGTTGCGCTTCTCGAACGACTTCGCGCTGCTCGAGGCCGAGGTCGCGCGCGCCTTCCCCGGCCAGCGGGACGGCTTCGCCGCGCTCGTGCGCCGCGTCGACGAGTTCGACGCCTTCCGCGTCGAGCAGGGCGGCGGCTCGGCGCGCGCGGTGCTCGGCGAGCTGCTGTCCGAGCCGCTGCTCGTCGAGATGCTGCAGAAGAACGTCAACGCGCGCAACGTGCCCGACCGCATCCTGCGCCACAGCCTGATCTGGGCGCTCGGCCGCTGCGGCAGCACCGCGTCGTTCGCCGTGCTGCAGAGCATCTACGGCAACCGCTCGCAGCCCGACAGCGTGCGCGCCATCGCCGGCGAGGCGATGCGCCGCATCTACACCGAGGCCGACCGTCAGCGCTTCATCGAGACGATCATCGACGCGCTGCCGACCTCGCTGCGCAGCGCGGCCAAAGACGGCCCCGCCGAAGCCTTCGCCGAGGCGCTGCCCGCCGAAGCGCAGGCAGCCGGCCGCGGGCGCACCGATCTGATCGCGGCGATCTATCTCATCGACAACGAGCACGTGCGCCCCGGGCTCCACAAGCTCGTCAGCGAGACGGACCTGCAGGGTGAAAACATCCGCTGGATCCGCACGCTCTATCGCGCCGCGGAGTTTCGCCGCGACGGCCGCCTCTTCGGCCTGATCGCCAAGCGCCTCGAGTCGCCGTCGGCCAAGGGCGCGCTGCACCGCCAGACCTATTGGCGCCGCCGCACCTGGCGCACCCTGCGGCGGATGGCCGAGCTCGCCGATCCCGAGTGGATCAAGATGGCCGTCGGCGTGCTGCTGCCCTACACCGACGCCGACGCCGGCGAAGCGCTCTCGCGCCGCTACTACGCCTGGCGCGGGCCGAGCCGCGACGTCAACTGGGGACCTTGGGCGTCGTACTGGGCCTTCAATCATCTGCTCTACGGGCGCAGCCGCCGCATCACGCCCGACCGCCGCGGCAAGGCCTTCCGCCAGGCCACCGCCAATTCGCACCGCGAAAATCCGACGCACCGCGAGGAGGCGTTCCCCGAGCTGTGGGACGACGCGCCCTTCGGCCTGATGCACCTGCTCGACGAGAGCCGCTGCGAGCCGGTGCACGTCTTCGCCGTCAAAGCGCTGCGCGCCAACCAGCAGTTCACACAGCAGCTCGATCTCGACGCGCTGGTGATGCTGCTCTCGCGGCCCTACGAGGTCACCGCGCGCTTCGGCTTCGAGCTGGCGCAGTCGCGCTACAGCGCGGCCGAGCCGGACCTCGAGCTCGTCGCCGCCGTCGCCACCTGCGCCTACGAGCCGGCACGCCAGATCGCGCGCGGCTGGATCGACGCCGACCGCCAGCGCTTCGTCGAAAACGGCGACCTGATGGCCGCCCTCGCGCTGGCGCCGTTCGCCGACACGCGCCAATACGCGCGCGATCTTCTGCGCTCGGCGATCATCAGCGAGCAGGCCGCGCGCACCATCATCGGCCGCATCATCGCCGCGCTGCTCGAGCTCGGCGACAGCGAGGCCGACGCCGAGCGCGCCGCCGACGTGGCGCAGACGCTGCTGCGCTCGTTCGCCCAGCACATCAAGCACGTCGGCCCCGAGGTGCTGCGCGATCTGATCAAGCACCCGCTGACGCAGCTTCACGAGCTCGCCGGCGACATCTTGCTCAGCCACGCCGAGCTGTCGAGCAAGTGCCCCAACGATGTGCTCATCGCGCTCTTGTCCTCGCCCAGCGAGTCGGTGCGCGGCATCGGCGCGCGCCTCGTCGGCCAGCTGCCCGACGACGATCTCGCCGAGCGCCCCGAGCTGCTGCTGTCTCTGACCATGCACGCCCACGCCGATCTGCGCAGCGCGATCCGCCCCGTGCTGGGCCGCCTGGCGCAGAGCAAGCCGGACTTCGCCGCGCGCATCGGCGCGATCCTCGTCGAGGAGCTTCGCGACGAGCAGCCCGAAGGCGTGCACAGCCACATCGTCAGCGTGCTTCGCAACGAGCTTCGCAGCGCGCTGCCCAAGGTTGGCAAAGACGAGGTCTTTCGCCTGCTGCGCAGTCACATTCAGCAGGCCCAAGAGCTCGGCGGCGTGCTGCTGCAGGACAACGTCGACGCGGCCGAGCTTTCTATCGGCGAGCTGGTCGGCCTCGGCAAGCACGCCGTGCTCAGCGTGCGCGAAGCGTGCTTCGCTATGTGCAAGGCCAGCGTCGAGCGCCTCAAGCAGGCCGCGCCCAAGGCCGTGCGCCTGCTCGACTCGCGCTGGGAAGACACGCGCCAGTTCGCCTTCGATTTCTTCCGCGATCACTTCGGCCCCGAGCAGCTCACGCCGCAGATCCTGGTCAGCATCTGCGACAGCATCAAAGACGACGTGCAGGCCTTCGGCCGCGAGATGATCACGCGCTACTTCGACGAGGCGCACGGCGACGAGTACCTGCTCAAGCTCAGCGAGCACCCCAGCGAGGCGCTGCAGATCTTCGCCACCAACTACCTGTCGCGCTTCGCCACCGACCACCCCGAGCGCCTGAAGGAGCTCGAGCACTTCTTCATCGCGATCCTCTCGCGCGTCAACAAGGGCCGCGTCGCCAAGAGCCGCGTGCTGGCCTTCCTCGGCGCCGAAGCGCAAAAGAGCGAGGCCGCCGCCAAGTTCTGCGCCGAGCTTTTCGCGCGACAGTCGGTGACCATCGCCATCGGCGACAAGGCGCGCCTGATCGAGGGCCTTTTGCGCATCGACGAAGGCTACGAGACGGTCGAGACGCCGATCGCCATCGCCGAGCTCGAGGTTCGCCCGAGCAAACACGCAGGCGAACGAACGGAGGCGCAGCATGGAGTTTAACTATCGCTACGCCCAGAGCTCGCAGGTGCAGAGCGACGCCTCGTCGACCGAGATGTCGTTTTCGCCCGACACCAAGCGCGAGCCGACGTTCTTTCGCGGCGAGATCGCCAAGAGCGTCGCCTTCCGCGAGGCGATCAGCGCGCTTCACGACGTGGTGATCTCGGACCTGCGCTGGAAGCCCAAAGACCGCACCGCCTACAAGGAGTGGCTCGCGCAGCAAGAGGAGCTCGACTGGGCGCTCGTCGCCGGCCAGCGCGCCGGCGTGGCCAAGAAGATCGCCGACCTCAGCCACGAGCTCAACGAGCTGCGGCAACGTGCGCAGAAGCGCATGTCGAGCTTCTACCGCGCGCGCCAGCGCTACTTCGACTACCTCTACGAGGTCGACAAGGACGCCTGGTACGTGCTCGACCCCGTCATCACGGTGCATCCCGACGAGGTCTTCTTCGAGTGCTTCAGCCAGGACGAGTCGACCTACGGGCGGCTCGGCACCAGCTACGAGGTCTACAAGAACATCGGCGAGTTCGCTTGCGGCACGACCAACGTCGACTACTCGCAGGCGCTCTACGACGAGTTTCAGAAGGTCCGCAGCTACAAGACGACCATGCTCGAGGTCGATCCGTCAGGCTTTCAGGTCGAGACGCAGGCCGAGGAGACCTACAAAGAGGTCAAGATCGACCTGCCCGACACCTGGGTGCGCGGCTTTCTGCAGGTCAGCTCGGCGATGAGCTTGCCGGCGGTGAGCTTCGACCTGCACCCGATGGACATCCACAACTTCTGCTTCATCCTGCGCCGCAACCGCGAGCTCAAAGGCCCGCGCAGCATGCGCTACGTGCTCGATCCCGGCGCGCCGGTGAAGGTCATCTTCGAGCCGTGGAACATCGAGGTCGTCTGCGGGCGCTCGATCTTCGAGGGCGACGAAGCGCACGAGATCCGCGTCTGGGGCCGGCGCCGCATCCACACGCTGGAGCGGCTGATCCCGGTGGCCAAGCGCTTCACGGTGCATCTGCTCGGCACGGGCCTGCCGTCGTTTTACGTCGCAGACCTCGGCGACATGTCCTTCACGCTCGGCCTCTCCGGTTGGACCGCCAACGACTGGTCCACCGCCGGCAACTTCGACCTGATGGCGCCGCGCGCCGATGTCGACGAGACCACCAAGGTGCGGGTCTTCGACGCGCTCAAGGAAAACTGGGCCGAAGACCCCGACGCGCTGGCCAAGCGCATCCGCCTCGACCGCTCGCAGGTGCTCGGCGCGCTGTCGGCCTACACGCAAGCCGGGCGCGCGATCTACGACATCAACAAGAACGTCTATCGCGTGCGCGAGCTGTCGCGTGACCCGCTGCCGATGGACAAGCTGCGCTTTTCCAATCCGCGCGAAGAGAGCGCGTCGCGCTTCGTAGAACAGAACAAAGTGCGTCAGAGCGCGACGGAGCGCCCGGGCGGGCTGATCGAGCTGCAGGGCTCGGTCAACGACGGGCGGCGCAGCTACTCGCCGCGCGTGATGATCGACGGCGACCAGCGCATGACGTTCGCCGAGTGCGACTGCAACTACTACCAGATGAACAAGCTGTACAAGGGTCCGTGCGAGCACATCCTCGCGCTGCGCAAGGCGCACTCGCTGGGGCTCGGTCGATCGTTTTGGAACATTTTTCGGTAGAGAGAACGGAGGCGAAGGTATAAACGACGTGCGGCATCGGTGAGGGGCGAGAGGGCATCCTTTGCTTTATGGGCGGCGGATCGCCGTCCTAGCGAAATGGTTGTCCACGTTTCACTAGCTCGCTCTTAACGATGCCGGGGCTGCCCTGCTGTCGCTATCGCGAGTGTCTTCCGCGAAGACGATGAGCCGACAGCAGGGCGCCCCGGCTTGAGTTGAGCGATCTAGTCCTGGGAGTCTCTCGAAGGGATTTTGAATCGAGGGTGTAATCGCCCGAGGTTTTAGCTCTCTCGCTCCTCACCCATGCTTCCCGTCGTTTCCGCCTCGCGAAGACGACGCGCATGACCTACCGCCGCTACAGCACGCAGCCGTCGAGCCGCCAGGAGCTCTACGACCGCATCCGCGACTCGTCGAAGGACGAGGTCATCCTCGAGGAGATGATCCGTCTCGGCTTCTGGCCGGCCGCCGGCACGATGCCCGACGATCCCGCCGACGAGATCCGCCGTCGCGGCGAGCTCGAGGCCGAGCTTCGCGCGCTGCGCACCGAGCGCTCGCGCCTGCACAACATCGAGGCGCTCAAGAAAGAGGCGCGCAAGCGGCGCATGGCCGAGTCGCGCCGCAAGCGCCAGGAGACCAAGGAGCGCCGGCTGCAGCAGCGCGTCGAGCGCGCCGCCGTGTGGGCCGAGCGCAAGAAGTCCGAGCTGCTCTATCTCGGCGAAGAGGTCTCGGCGGGCCTCGGCGAGGCCGAGCCCGACGCGCAGCGCCTGGCGCGACACGGCCTGCCGAGCTTCTCCGACGCCGCGCAGCTGGCGCGCGCCATGGGCCTCTCGCTCGGCGCCCTGCGCCAGATGTGCTTCGACCGCGCGACGTCGCGTACGACCAACTACATCCGCTTCGTCATCCCCAAGCGCACCGGCGGCGTGCGCGAGATCTCGGCGCCGCGCCCGCGCCTGAAAGAAGCGCAGCGCTGGGTGCTCGACAACATTCTGTCGAAAATCGCGCTGCACGACGCGGCGCACGGCTTTCGCGACAAGCGCTCGATCGTCAGCAACGCGCACCCGCACGTGCAGCCCGCGGTGCTCGTCAACGTCGACCTGAAAGACTTCTTCCCGACGGTGACCTACCGCCGCGTCAAGGGCATGTTCCGCAAGCTCGGCTACAGCGAGTCGCTCTCGACGGTGCTGGGCCTGCTCTGCTCGGAGCCGCGCGCCACCGAGCTCTCGCTCGACGGGGTGACGTATTACGTGGCGCTGCAGGAGCGCGCGCTGCCGCAGGGCGCGCCGACGTCGCCGGCGGTGACCAACATCATCTGCCGCGGCCTCGACGCGCGCCTTTGCGCCATCGCCAGCAAGCTCGGCTTCGTCTACACGCGCTACGCCGACGACCTGACGTTCTCGTCGAAGGACAAGACCGTCAACGTGGGGCGCCTGCTCAGGCAGCTGCGCAAGATCGTCGACGACGAGGGCTTCGTCGTTCACCCCGACAAGACGCGCGTGCTACGCGCGGGGCGGCGCCAGGAAGTCACCGGCATCGTCGTAAACCACACGCCCAACGTCACGCGCGACGTGCTGCGCAAGTTTCGCGCGACGCTCTATCAGATCGAAAAGGACGGCCCGCAGGGCAAGACCTGGGGCCACTCCGACGACGTCATCGCCGCGGTCGAGGGCTTCGCCAACTACGTGGCGATGGTCAACCCCGACAAGGGGCGACCGCTCGTCGAGCGCGCGCGCGCGCTGGTGAAAAAGCACGGCAAGAAGCCGACGCCGCCGAAGAAGGCCAAGAAGCCCGCGGCATCGACAGCACCGCCGCCCCAGGCGCGCAGCGAAGCGCCGGCGGCGACCGCGGCGCAGAGCGAGCCGCCCGAGACGGACGGCGATGATGGCGGCGGCAAAAAGAAAAAGAAGAAGTGGTGGAAGATCTTCTAACAGCGCGCTGAGAGCGCGGCGGAGGACGCGGCATGGCCGAACAGAAATGGTATCTCGAGCTTTCGGAAGAGGGCGGCGGCTCGCACAAGTTCTACGAGGTCGTCGTCACGGATGGCGAGATGAAGGTGCGCTACGGGCGCATCGGTGACAAGGGCCAGACCCAGGTCAAAGAGTACGCCACGCACGAGAAGGCCGTCGCCGAGGCGCAGAAGAAGCTCAAGTCGAAGATGAAGAAGGGCTACGAGGAAGCCGTGATGGGCGTGCGCCAAAAGCGCGCCGTCACGCGCCGCGCCACGGAGTCCAAGAAGTCCAAGGTCAAGGCGTTCTCGCCGATCATCTGGAAGTTCGCCACCGGCACGTCGACCTTCGGCATCTTCGTCGACGACACCTCGGTGTGGGCCGGCACGCAGGAAGGCCGCGTGTTCCGCCTCGACCACGACGGCAAGGTGCGCAACCAGTTCAAGCTGCCCGACGGCGTCAAGTGCATCGTCGCCGACGACGAGTGGCTCTACGCCGGCGCCGACGACGGCAAGGTCTACGACCTGTCGACCAAGGTGCCGACGGTCGCCTACGAGATCGCCGAGGACGTCGACATCTACTGGATCGACATCAACGACGGCGTGCTCGCCATCTCCGACGCCGCCGGCAACGTCGCCGTGGTCAACCACGAAGACGAGTCGCAGTGGTCGCAGAAGAGCAAGGGCTCGCGCGGCTGGATGGTGCGCTGCGACGAGATCGGCGTCTACCACGGCCACCAGAACGGCGTGACGATGTTCGACTGGGAGGACGGCAGCGAGCTGTGGAATCAACCCACGCGCGGCTCGGTGCTCTTCGGCTGGCAGGAAGAGTCGACGGTCTACGCCGCGACGGCGCAGAACGAGGTGATCCAGTTCACCAAAAAGGGCGAGAAGGGCAAGACGTACAAGTGTGACGACACGGTCTACTCGTGCGCGGCGGCGGAGGACGGCAAGTTCGTCTTCGCCGGCGACAACCACTCGTCGGTCTATTGCTTCGACGAGAACGGCGAGCGGCTGTGGAAGCTCGCCACGCAGTGCGGCTCGGCGCTGTCGATGCAGTACTACCAGGACCGCCTCTACATCGTGACCAACGAGGGCACGCTGGCGGGCATCGACGTCTCCGAGTCGGCGATCGAGTCGGCGATGGCGGGCAAGGCGCCCAAGGCCAAAGAGATCAAGGCGCCGTCGGCTGCGCAGGCCGCGCAGGTCTCCGACACCGTCGAGACGGTCAGCGACGCCGGCGACGGCGTGATCGTCGAGTGCTACAAGGAAGGCTCGAAGCTGCGCGTACGCGTCATCTCGAGCGGCTATCAGAAGAAGTGGAACGTGCAGTTCCCGAAGAACATCCGCGAAGAGGGCGCGCGCTACGTGGTCGACGAGCTGCGCGAGTCGTCGCGCGGCGGCTTCTATCGCGCGGCCGGCGAGATCCGCAAGCTCGAGGGCTAAGAAGCGGTGGCGGATATCGCCGACGGCGAGAGCGTAGAAGTCCAGGGGTCGGGCAGCCGCTCGTATCGGCTCACCAATACGGGCGGCGTCTACTCCTGCACCTGTCCTGCCTGGCAGTTTCAAAACCTGCCCATCGAGAGCCGCAGCTGCAAGCACCTGCGCGCCTATCGCGGAGACGAGGCGGAGACCGAGCGCGTCGGCACGGCGAGCCGTGCTGCCGTCGCCGGTCGCTCGTCGTCGTCGCGCGCGTCGTCCGGGTCTTCGGCGGCGAGCGGTGGCGCGGCGCTGACGGCGAGCGTCTCGGCCGGCGTGGCGCCCAAGGTGCTGCTCGCGCAGCGCTGGGAAGCGACGCAAGATCCCACCGGCTGGTGGATCAGCGAGAAGCTCGATGGCGTGCGCGCCTACTGGGACGGCGAGCGCTTCATCTCGCGCCAGGGCAACCTCTATCTCGCGCCTGACTGGTTCATCGAGACGCTGCCCGACGAGCCGCTCGACGGCGAGCTGTGGGTCGGGCGCGGCATGTTCCAGCGCTGCGTCAGCATCGTGCGCCGCATGGACAAGAGCGACGATTGGCGCGAGGTGCAGTACCTCGTGTTCGACGCGCCCGGCCAGAGCGGTGCCTTCGAAGATCGTCTCGCCTATCTCGAAGGGCGGGTGGCTGGGATCGAAAACGGCCACACGCACCTGGTGGCGCACGAGACCTGCCGCGGCATCGACCACCTCAAGGAGAAGCTCGAGGAGGTCGAGGCGCTCGGCGGCGAAGGCCTGATGCTGCGCGAGCCGCGCTCGCGCTACGTCGCCGGCCGCTCCTCGTCGCTGCTCAAGGTCAAGAGCTTCCACGACGCCGAAGGGCGCGTCATCGATCACCTGCCCGGCACCGGCAAGCACGAGGGTCGTCTCGGCGCGCTGCGCGTGGAGCTTCCTGACGGCACCGAGTTTTCGGTGGGCACGGGATTCAGCGACGCCGAGCGCGAGGACCCGCCCGCGGTGGGCTCGATGATCACGTTCCGCTACCAGGAGCTGACCAACGCCGGCGTGCCGCGCTTCCCGTCATATATCGGTGCGCGCGTCGACCTGTCGTGGGATCAGGTCACCTGGCCGCCCGCCAGCGACCAGCGGCCCGAGCCCAACGAGCACGCGCGCCGCGTGCTGCCGGTGGCCGACCTCTCGGACGCCGATCCGCTGCC
>JAGQIK010000095.1 GCA_020431405.1 Myxococcales bacterium | reverse complement strand
AGCTCGCGCGCTGCATCGTCGACGCGCTCGCTGGTCGGAAGGTGCGCAGGTCCTAGGGCCAGCGTACGAGCTTGATGCCGCGCACGCGCGCGGCCTTGCTGCGCGCCGGGTGCGACAGCTCGAGGTGCACGTACGCGGTAGTGACCCTTGTGCGCGTCGATCAGCAGCGCGCGCGTGTAGCACCACGGCCCCGCCTTGCCGCAGACGCCCAGGCGGCCGCTGCCGAGCGTGCGGGCGCCGAGCTTGCGCAACAGCCGCTCGACGCGCGCGAGGGCGACGGCCTGCGCCGGTCGTTTGATGCCCTCGAGCATCAGCATCACGACGATGCGCGCCTTGCGGTTGCCGAGCAGCGCCGCGCGCCGCGTGCGATCCTTGATCGTGCGCAGCTCGCTGAGCACGCGCGCTGTGGCCTTCTTGCCGAACAGCCGCACCGGGCGCGCGACCGCGGCGCGGTTGGGGTAGTCGGCCTTGGGCAGATCGCCGGGCAGCGACAGCGCGGGGTAGCGCGTATCGATCGGCTCGCTGCGCGGCACCAGGGCGGCGGCGCGCTTGGCGGTGACACCAAAGGCGCGCGCGACGGTCAGCGCGCTCGATCGCACCGAGCTGATGGTGCGCACCAGGCGCACGAGGTCGACGGCGGGGGGCTTGGGAGCCTTCGGGCGCTGCGGGGGTTTTGCGCTGGTGGGTGCGGCGACCAGCAGCAGCAGCAGCAGCGTTGACGAGAGAATGCGCGGCACGGGAGCGCATCCTAACACGCCGCCGAGACGGCTCGTTTCGCACGCCTCGCGCTGGCGCATGCGCTTTGCGCCGCCGCTGGCGATCGCGCAATATCGGAGCGTGAATCTCTGGGCTGCAATGGTCGGCCGTTCGCGCCACGGCAAGGGACCGGCCACCGAGCGCGTGCTGGCCCGCTGGCGCGCGGCGGGGCTTCGTGTTGGCGGCTTCGAGCAGCGCGTGCTCGCCGACGGTTTCGAGCTCGTCGACCTTCTCGAGGGTGAGCGCTGCACGCTGGCGAGCCGCACGACGGATAGCCCCGACATCTGCGACTTCGCGTTCGCCGAGACGGCCATCGCGCTCGGCCGCAGCTGGATCGCCCGAGCCGCGGCCGCGCGCGCGGACGTGCTGCTGCTCGAAGTCGGCAAGCTCGAGGCACGCGGCGAGGTGCACTGGCCTGCGGTGCTCGACGCGCTGCGCGGCCCGCAGGCCCTCGTCGTGCTGCGCGTGCGTCCCGATGTCCTGTTCGCCGTCGCCGACAAGCTCGTCGATCCCGTCGAGGGGCTGGAGCTGCCCGCCGACGAGGTGGAGATCGATCGCTTCGCCGACGCGACCACCGAGATAGCGCTCGCACAGCGCGCGCGCCTGTGACGGGCTACTCCAGAAACAGCGCTTGACCGCAGTTGACTGTGAAGTCGGTGCCGCCGCCCGCGGTGTAGTAGTTGACGAACTGTCCGTTGACGGTGATCGCGAAGTGCGTCGCCTGCGGGCAGGCCGTGGCAGCCTGCGAGATCTTGACCGATGGGCCGTACCAGATGACGAGCGTTTGCTGCGTGGCGCAGTCGCTGAACGTGCTGAGCGAACAATCGTTGACGCAGTTGCTGGCCCGACAGGTCTTGAACTGCGGGCAGCTCGGACAGCATCCCGAACCGGCGGCGCAGGTTCCGCCGCAGCCATCGGCGGCGCCGCAGATCGCGTCGGCGCAGCTCGGCGTACACGACGTGCAGCCCGACCCCGCCACGCATACGCTGCCGCAACCATCGGCGTCGCCGCACGGCTTGCCCGCACAAACCGGCGTGCACGCCGACGGCGTGCAGCCCGACCCGGCGACGCAGGCTCCGCCGCAGCCATCGCCCTGGCCGCAGACAACGCCGCTGCAGCTCGGCGTGCACTGACTGCAGCGTTGCGAGACGCAGCTACCAGCAGCGCTGCAATCGACACACAGCGCACCTGTCGTTCCGCAGCGTGTCGTCTCCGTGCCGCCGTAGCAGACACCGCCCGAACAGCAGCCCGCGCAGTTGGCTACGCCGCAGCTACCGGGCGGCGCGTCGGGCACTGGCGCGGAGCTGTCTCCACGCGTCGTGGTGCCGCCTCCGGGACAGCCTGCCAGCACCAAAGCCGCGGCCGCGGCCACTATCATCAACGCCCTTTGTCCCATGCCGCAATGATGGCACGAAGGTCCGCGATACGTCGTCTGACCGGCGCCGAAGCCTCAGCGCGGTTGTGGGCGCACCGCGCGTCGCGAGGGTGCTGCGGCGAGCTTCAGGCTGGGCAGGTAGAAGCGCCGCGTGAAGGCCGGCACGCCCTCGGTGTAGAGCACGTTGGCGACGCGGTCGGCCTCGGCGATGAAGCAGCGCTCGAACCAGCACTGCACCGCCGAGACATGGGCGACGCTGCCCGTGGTCTCGTAGTTGGCGCAGCCACACCAGCGCATGCAGCGCTCGCTGAGCGGACAGGCAGCGCATTCTTCGTCGGGCGCGTTCTTTTCGGCGACGAGCGCGTCGCGCAGCGCGTGGTCGATGCCGCGCTCGAGCGAGCCGATGCACACCGAGGCGTCGTCGTCTTGGTTGACCAGCCGATCGCAAGGGTAGAGCCGGCCGCTCGGCGCCACGGCGAGCTCCTGCTGGCCGAACTGACAGCGCTGGGCGCTGCTGAAGCCGCCCGACAGATGCGTGACGATCTTGCCGTTGAGCGGATCGAGCCGCACGTCTTGGCCAGCGCGCATGCGCGCGATGTAGCGCTCGCCGAGCTCGCGCAGGGCGCGCTCGAAGCGGGCGCAGGCGTCATCGTCCCAGGCGCCGCTGTAGTTGGGCGCGAAGTTGATGACCCGCGCGCCGAGGTCGACGAGATAGTCGAAGCTCGCGCCGAGGTGCTCGACGTTGGCGGGATCGATGACGGCGGTTACACGCACGCGCAGACCGCTGTGTAGCAGGCGCAGCAGGTTGCGCTGCACCAGCGCGTGCGAGCTGCGACCGGCGACGAAGCGTCGCGTAGCGTCGTGCGCCGCCGCCACGCCGTCGATGCTGACCTGCACCTGAAAGCGCTCGCGGCGCAGCAGCGCGAGTGTTCGCTCGGACAGCACCGTGGCGTTGGTCGCGACGCCGAAGTAGACGCGCACGCCGGCGCGCTCGGCGGCGGAGCGCGCGTAGTCGACCACCGACGCGATCAGCGCGCTCTCGAGCAGCGGCTCGCCGCCGAACATCGACAGCAGCAGCACGCCGCTTTCGGTCTGCTCGAGGCCGAAGTCGACGGCGCGGCGCGCCGTGGCGAGCGACATCGGCTGGTTCTTCTTCTCGCCGGTGTAGCAGTAGCTGCAGCGCAGGTTGCAGCGGTGGTTGAGAAACAGCGTGAGGTTCATGGCAGCGGGCAGTCGCCGCTGTCATCGGCGGCGCCGGCGTCGACGCGCGCGGGCGGGCCGGGCATGCCGCCGGCCCAGTGCTCGGGCTCGCTGTCGGGCTCGCCGCGGTCGTGCGTCGTGTCGGGCGGCTGTACGTCGGGCTCGGGCGGGCCCCCGTCCGCCGGCGCTGGCGGCATCGGCGCGCCGCCGGCGTAGTGCTCCGGTGGGTTCGGATTAGGCTGCGGATTGGGCTTCGGCTCGTCCTCGATGGCGCGACCTCCGCAGGCGCTCAGCAGCGCGCCGCCGCCGGCGATAAGAAAGGCGCCGGCGAGAAACTCGCGGCGCCCTAGACCGGAGCGGTGCGTGGGGTAGGTCGGTTGAACGTCGTGGTGAGCCTGGCGAAAGTCGCGTTTGCCCATGGATGCCTCCGCGCGCGGGAGGTGCATCGCATGTGCCACGCGTCCGATGGCGCGATCCTCGGCGGTTGGAGCGCGCGAGGCTTAGATATTCGAGGCGCGCGGGCGCACCCGCACAGAAGTTCGCGGCACAACAGGTGATATCTGTCAGCCGCTGCGAAGCGGGACGTCGCGCCTACTAGGTCGCGACCGTGGGCAGCACGTGCAGCTCGGGCGTGATGACGCGCTGCTGCTTGCCGCCGCCCGTGACGATCACGGCCTCGATGGTGGCGCCCTTGGGCACCTTCTGGTAGCCGGGGGCCGGGAAGCGCACGCGGATCTTGATCGACGCGTTGGGCTCGAGCTTGCCGTCGAACGCGCTGCCGTCGTCGCGCTTGACGTCGAGCACGCTCAGCGCGCTCTGGTTGCCGCCGACGATCTGCAGCAGCAGCGAGTCGAGCTGCAGGCCGAGCAGCGTGACGTTGCCGGTGTTGGCCAGCTGCAGCGTCACCGCGCCCTCCTCGCAGCCGCCGTAGCCGCCACAGTTGGGCACGTCCGCCGCGCAGGCGCCGGCGATGTCGGCGAGCTTGGCATTGGACGAGCAGCCTTGGTCGGTGCCGAGGTGGCCCGAGACGTAGCTGACCTCGAGGCGCGACTCGAAGGCGCGGTCGGTGCCGCAGCCGGCGACGCTGACGAGCGCAGCGAGCGCGACGCACAGCGCGATGAAGGTGGTCTTGAAGCGGGTCATGGCATGGCTCCTGTGATCGTTTGTCGTTGTAAGCGGAGAGTTGCTGGCGTCTACGTCGCCCACATCGGCATCACGTGAAGCTCGGGCGTCTCGACCTGCTTTTCGCCGCCGCCGTCCGTGACGACGGTGATCTGCAGCGTGGCGCCCTTGGGCACCTTGCTGTAGGCAGGCGCGGGGAACTTGACGCGGATCTTGATCGCCTGCGTGGGCTCGAGCGTGCCGTCGAACTTGCTGCCGTCGTCGCGCGTGACGCCGAGGATCTCGAGGTTGCTGTCGTCGCCGCCGACCGCGCGCAGCACCAGCGCGCCGACGTCGAGCTGTTTGAAGGCGGCGTCGCCGACGTTGCTGAGCTGGATCGTCACGGCGCCGTCCTCGCAGTAGCTCGGCGGCGGCCCGCAGTTGGTGTCGCTCGGCTCGCACGGCGCGAAGGCACCGGCGGCGTCGCCTGCCGCGCGGCTCGCCGAACAGCCTTGATCGCTGCCGAGGTGCCCCGAGACGTAGCTGACCTCGAGTGACTTGGCCGGCGTCTCGCCCTCGATGGAGCGGCCGCCGCAGCCGATGCCGAGCAGCGCGATGGCGCTGACGGCGGTGAGCATTCTGAGGGTCCTTAGACGCGACATATCTAGTTCCTTCCCGACGATGGTCTTCAGAGGGTTTCGAGGTAAGCGATGAGGGCGCGTTGGTCGTCGCCGCTGATGGCGCGGCCGCGCGGGTGGCCGCGCTCGAGCAGCGAGGCCAGCGTTGGCTCGCTGCCGTCGTGCAGATAGGGCGCGCCGTAGCGCACGCCGACGAGGCTCGGCACCTTGTAGTAGCCGGTGCCGCGCTCGGGCGTCGTCGCCACGGCGGGGTCGTGCATCAGCTGGCTGGCGAGCACCATCTCGCCGGCGAAGCCGCGGTCCGGGCGGTGGCAGCTGGCGCAGCGCTCGCCGAAGAGTGCCTTGCCGCGCGCGAGCTCGGCGCTCGGCGGCACGCTCGGCGCGCTGGGGGGCGCCGGCGGCTGCAGCGCGGCGATGTAGCGCGACAGCGCCCAAGTCAGCGCGCGGCGCGGGCGCGTCTCCATGCGGTGGCCGAGCACGTACTGCGTCTCGAAGCGCACGGCGGACGTGGCGGGCGAGACGATCTTGATCACGCCGCTGTGGTTGAGGTGCGTCTTGTACGGCATGGCCCACAGGTCGGGCACGGCCGTCGGCGTGTTGACGCCGTCGTCGGTGACGTCGACGCGGCCGGCGCCCCAGCTGCGAAGGCGCGGGTCGGCGCTCACGCCGCTGGCTTCGCTGGCGAGCGCGCGCGCGAGGCCGAGGTCGAGGCCGCGGTCGGCGCGGCCGTTGATGCTGTCGCCGTTGCGTTGCAGCGCCGGTGCGGCCGCGAGCGCGGCGTCGTCGGATGGCGAGGCGTGACACAGCGCGCAGGTCAACCCGACGCGCACGTCACCGCGCACGTCGCGGTACTTGACGATGCCGCGCAGCGTGCCGTCAGCGCGCTCGCGGATGCCTACGCGCTGCCAGATCTCGGGCGTGCCGACGAGGTAGCGCAGAAAGCCATCGGGCCGCATGGGCAGCCGCTCGAAGACGCGCTTGCCCAGCGCGACCCAGGCCGCCTCGTCGCTGGGCAGCGCGTCGACGTCGCTGCCGGCGCCCGCCACGGGCTCGGCGTCGTCGAGGCTCAGCGCACGGCCGGCCTGCAGCGCTTCGCTGTCGGCGCGCGTGACGAGCGCTGTCAGCTCGGTCATCGGTGAGAGCAGGTCCCAGCCCGCGTCGCCGAGCGCGTAGCTCGCCAGCAGGCTGCGCGAGTAGGGCAGGTCGGGGCGCCACAGCGAGCGTTCGAGCACGCCGCGACGAAAGGCGCCGTCCCCGAGGTAGCGCTCCGCCGTGGGCTCGTCCACGCCACAGCCGATCGCCACCCCGAGGACGGCAAGTGTGAGGAGAATGCTGGCAAGGCGACGTCTCACGGGCGGCGTCTATGAGCAAGGCCGGGGCCACGCTGACAACTGTCATGAAATCGGGCTGCTAGCCGCGGGCGCCCCTCAGGAATTCGAGGGGCACCTGTGTCACAGCCTTGAGAATCCACAGCCTTGGGCTGCTACGATTGCCGAGATGCGCCATGTACTCCTCGCGCTGCTGCTCGTCTTGCCGGCTTGCTTCGAGAGCCGCGCGCCGCTCGAGCAAGGCTTCGAGACCTCCGCCGCCGAGTGCCGCGACAACATCGACAACGATGGCGACGGCCGCACCGACTGCGCGGACGAGGACTGCCGCGCCTGGAGCTTCTGCTACCAAGTCGATGGCGCCGTGCGCGATCTCGGGCCGCGCTTCGACTCGGGCGACTGCAACTGCGACGACGGGCTGGCCTGCACCGACGACAGCTGCCTGTCCAACGGCTCGTGCTTCTTCCAACCGCGCCCCGGCTTCTGCGTCATCGACGGCACTTGCTACCGCGACCGCGACGAAAACCCGAAGGACAGCTGCGGCGTGTGCGACTCGCTGCGATCGCCCAACGGCTGGTACCCACGCACGAACGGCGCGTGCGACGACGGCGATCCTTGCACGCGCAATGACCGCTGCCAGGCCGGCAGGTGCCGCGGCACACCCTATAGCTGCAACGACGGGCTCGCCTGCACCGACGACGCGTGTCGCGGCGATGGCACCTGCGACAACAAGGTGCGCGCCGACAAGTGCTTGATCAACGGCGCCTGCGCCGACGCCGGCGCCAATCGCCCCGGCAGCTGCGATGTCTGCGATCCCAACACGAGCAGCACCCTCTGGACGCTGCGCCCTGGCTGCGTCGACAGCGGCGGCGCCTGCGTCGAGCTCGGAAAGAGCGCCGCCGACGGCTGTACGCGCTGCGAGCTCTCCAACGGCCAGCCCACGCTGGTCAAGGTCGACGGCTGTTTCATCGACGGCAAATGTGTCGCCGCCAACGCCACGCTGGGCAGCTGCGCCGTCTGCGACCCGAGCAAGTCGACCAGCGAGTGGACCGTGCTGCCCCAGAGCTGCCTGATAGCCGGCGCCTGCTTCGGCGCCGGTGCGGCGGGCATCCCCTGCGGCAGCTGCGATCCGAGCACGAACCAGAGGCAGTGGTCGATCGGCGCCGGTCAGTGCTACGTCGACGGCAGCTGCTTCAACAGCGGCGACGGCAACCCCAACGATGCCTGTCAGGTCTGTGACGCCACGCTAGCGCAGCTTGCCTGGAGCACGGCGCCCAACCGCTGCGAGATCGGCCGCTCGTGCTACGCCGACAAGCAGGCGGTGGCCGGCGGCTGTCTTGTTTGTGACGTCAGCAAGAGCACGACGCAGTGGACCGCCGGCACGAGCAACGCCGACGTGCGTTTTTTCGGCTTCGAGGATGGCAAGGTGCCCGCCGACTGGTCGGTGATGAACAGCCACATGGACGTCGGCTGGCAGCTCACCAACAGCGGGCGCGCCGGCGGCGGCAGCTGGTCGTTCTACTACGGTGACCCCTCGAAGAAGAGCTTCGACAACGGGCTAGCCAACAGCGGCACGATCACCACCGAGGCGTTTGTCGTCAAAGCGGGCATCTCGGCGGGCATCCGCTTCTGGGTCTACTTCGACACCCAGACGTCGCCCTTCGAGGATCTGCTCGATGTCGAGGTGGCGCCGATCCTCGGCACGGGCGGCCGCATCTGGCGTCGCTCGGTGAGCACGCCGCAACAGCAGTGGCAGCAGATCGCGCTGTCGCTGAGCAACTGGACCGGACGGCAGGTGCGCATCGTCTTTCGGTTCGACACCGTCACGCTGCAGAACAACAGCGGCGAGGGCGTCTACCTCGACGACGTGACCGTCTTCTCCGGCTGCCAGTAGGGCGTGGCGGTGATGGGCGGCGCGGGCGGCTAGCGCCCCTTATAGCCCATCATGTCTTGCATCGCCCCCTCGGCCTCCGCTGCGATGGCCTGCTCTTCCTTGTGGAGCTCGAGGCAATCTTCACACATCTGCACTCGGCGGGTTCCGACCTTGACGCGGTACAGCTCCTCGACCTCTTCGCCGCACTTTTGACATTCGGCCATGACGCGCCTCCGTTCTGCTCCCAGAGTCTACCACTGGGTGACCAGAACGTGACGGGCGTCTTTGGGGGCCAACAGCAGCTTTGCGCGCTTGTCGCCAATGCCGTTGAGGTCGAGCACGCGCAGCAGCAGCGTCATCTTGGCCGGCAGCTTGCGGCCGCTCGGCTTGCCCACGCCGGCGCCGTACATGCCCAGCGCGCGCAGCTCGTTTTTGCTCAGCGCGCTGCCATCGGCGTGCCGGCGGATGGCGGCGCTGCGCTGTTTTTTCGAGAGGCCCGCGAGGCGCCTGCGCAGCCGCTGTACGTCGCGGCGCGTGATGACGTCCTTTTGGAAGTGCACGCGCAGGAACTTGGCCAGCCCGCCGGTGAGCAGCGCCGTGGGCGTGGTGACGAGCTCGCGCAGCGCGCGGTCGGCCTTCTTCAGCGATGTCTTGCCGAGGGCGTATGACTTGCCGAGCAGGGCGTCCACCGAGAGGCTGCCGACCTGCGTCGAGCGGTTCGGCCCGCTCCAGTCGCCGTGCAGCACCTGGTGGCTGCCGCCGCCCTGATCGATGATCAACAGCCGCGACGGGTCGTAGCCGAGCTTCTTGGCGGCGCGCTCGCGCGTCCAGCCAGAGATCGCCGCGCGGTAGCCGAGCTGCGCTTCTTGCTCGCCGTCGAGCACGCGTGCGCCGAGCAGGCCGAGCGTGCCCTTGACGTGTTGGTCGATGAAGGCGCGGCCGGTGATCTCGCCGCCCTTGCTGCCGCCGCCGTTGCCGTCGGCGTTGCGCGTGGCGGCGGTGGCGATGAAGGCGATGTCCTTGGGCTGCACGCCGTAGCGCCTGGCGATGCCGACGAAGCGCCGCAGCGCGGTCATGGCGCGACCGACGTTGGCTTTGGGCAGCAAGCGTCGCTTGCCGATGCCACGGCCGAAGTTGGTGCTGTGCTTGAGGTCGGCCAGCACGCGCCCCTTGTGGTCGACGATCACGAGCTTGGCGCTCGAGCTGCCGAAGTCGATGGCGGCTCGGCGCCCGGACCGCGCGTGCGCCGCGCCGCTCGCCAGCAGCAGCAGCAGCGACAGCGGCGCGGCGATCGTCGTGGCGAGTGTTTTGGGGCGACGGGTCACGGCCGCCGTTGTTAGCAATGACCGTGCTAGCTTGCCGGGCTCGATCTCGGGGGCTTAGCGAAGGCGCGCCGGAAGGCCAATCTGCCGCCGGCTACAAAGGTTGGAACGCGTTTCTGCGCTGTCACATCGCTGAAACAAGAGCGTTTTCTCGCTGCTACTTTTGGCGCCGTACGCGGCTCGCGAGAATTCCTTCCGCACAAAAAAAGACCGCCGCCGAGTCTAGCGCGTTGAACGTCAAGACCACGAAAGGATGGGACCATGCGACGTGTGCTCGCGCTGCTCGCAGGCAGCACGATGGTGCTCACGTGCGCCTACAGCTGGGCGCGCGGCTCCGTCAAAGGCAACAAGAGCGACCAGCTGATCTTCGGCAAGGCGATCCGCTACTACAACATGACGGTCGTGCCGGTGGGCACGCGCGCGCGCGGGCCCTTTCAGCGCTACACGCTGCTCGAGCAGGGCGTCAGAATGCAGACGCTGGCTGTGCGCGAGCTCGACGGCAACGCCGGTCGCGCGCGCGTGGCCTTCGTCGAGGTCAGGAACACGGGCCCGCGGCCGGCATATCTGCTCGGCGGCGAGATGATCCTCGGCGGCAAACAGGACCGCATCATCTCGCGCGATACCGTCATCGACAACGACAGGCGCTGGACAAAGGTCGGCGTGTTCTGCGTCGAACAAGGGCGCTGGCGTGGTCAGAAGATGAAGTTCGGCGCAGGTGGCGCCATCGCCCACGTCAAGCTGCGCCTCGCGGCGATGAAGGCCTCGCAGCGCCAGGTCTGGGCCGAGGTCGCGCGCAAGAACGCCGAGCAAAAGACCACCAACGCGACGAGCACGTACCGTCGCACGATCCAAAACGCCAAGGTGCGCGGAAGGATCGCGCCCTACCGCGAGAAGCTGCTGGCCAAGCTGCCGCGCGACATGAAGATCGCGGGCGTCGTCTTCGCCATCAACGGAAAGGTGCGCGTCGCTGACATCTTCGGCAATCCGCTGCTGTTTCGCGCTCTGCGCGCCAAGCTGATGTCGGCCTACATCCTCGAGGCGCTCGGTCACAAACGCGTCGCCAACGCGCCTGCGCTCGACGCCGCCAAGGCAGGCAACTTCGTCAACCAGGCGCGCGCCAGTCGCAAGCAGCGCAAGCGCCGGCGCTACAACGGCAAGCGCACGAGCAACGTCGACTTCGATGGCGACAGCGTCAGCGACAGCGTCAGCAAGGACCGCAAGACGGGCAAGACGCTGCGCGAGACGATCTACGCACACTGACGCCCACGCCGATCAGACGCCGAAGACGCGATCACATTGCTGAAACACGAGCGTCTTTTTTCGCCGCTACTTCTTCTGTTTGCCCTGCCCGTTGAAGCGCTGGTAGCCGCGCTCGTAGAGCCTCAACAGCACCTGGTTGTCGAGGCGGTTGATGGGCGTTGGCCGCGGGCCGATGTCCTTGGCGAAGACGAACAGCGCGTCGAGCTGCGGGCGCGTGAGGTAGCGCGTGCCGAGCGCTTTGGGGTCGAGCTTGATGTCGCCGGCGCGCAGCGGGCGAAACGAGGCCAGCACGAAGCCCCAGTCGCCGAACGACGGCACGTTGGCGTGGTAGGGCAGCGCTTGCAGCTTGCCGCCCGCCGACGAGATGCTCGAGTCGGCGATGGTGTTGTTGATGCACCAGAAGGCGTTGGTGGCGTAGTAGGGCGACGTGGCCTGAGTAACCATCACGCCGGTGGGGGCCAGGTGTTTGGCCACCAGCCGATAGAACGAGCGCGAGTAGAGCTTGCCCAGCGCCTCGTTGTTGGGGTCGGGCAGGTCGATGATGATCACGTCGTAGCGCTTGTTGTCGCGCTCGAGAAACTTCATCGCGTCGGTGTTGACGATGTGCAGGCGCTTGTCGTGGAGCGCGCGCTTGTTGAGGCGCGCCAGCGGTTCGATGTCGCGGAAGATGCGCGTCATGGCGGGGTCGAGGTCGACCAGCGTGAGCGACTCGACGCCGCGATGCTTGAAGACCTCGCGCGCCGCCATGCCGTCGCCGCCGCCGAGCATCAGCACGTTGCGCGGCGTGCGCGAAAGGCCCATCACCGGATGCACCAGCGACTCGTGGTAGCGGTACTCGTCGACGGTCGAGAACTGGATGTTGCCGTTGATGAAGAGCCGAAAGTCACCGCGCCAGCGCGTGATGATCAGCCGCTGAAACGGCGTGGTCTTGGCGTAGACGATCTCGTCGTCGTAGAGCATGTCTTCGAGCCAGCGCGTGGTGAAGCCGGCCGAGATCAGCCCCGCGATCATCAGCACGCCGACGAAGCCGGCGCTCAGCCGCAGGCTCGCCGCGCCACGCACCTTGCGGCCGAGCACGTGCAAGCCGAACAGCGCGACGATGACGTTGAGCAGCCCGAACAGAAAGCCGGTGCGCACCAGGCCGAGGTACGGCACCAGCAGCAGCGGAAACAGCAGCGAGGCGGCCAGCGCGCCGATGTAGTCGACCGCGAGCACGTTGGAGGCCACCGTGCGCAGGCTCAGCTGTCCGCGCATGATGCGGATCAGCAGCGGGATCTCGAGGCCCACCAGCGTGCCGATGACCACCGAGAACGAGATCAGCAGCACCTTGTAGCCGCCGATGGTGGCGAAGGCCGTAAACAGCGTCAGCGCCGAGAAGCCGCCCACCAGCCCGATCAGGATCTCGACGATCAGGAACGTGCGCGTCAGCTCGCGGCGTACGAAGCGCGACAGGAAGCTGCCGATGCCCATCGCCGAGAGGAAGATGCCGATCACCAGCGAGAACTGGGTGACCGAGCTGCCGAGCAGATAGGACGAGAGGGTGCCGGCTAGCAGCTCGTAGACGAGCCCGCAGACGGCGATGACGAAGACGCTGGCGAGCAGCAGCGGTCCGCTGCCGCGGATGCGCTCGGGCAGATCGGTGGGCGGCGCGGCGCTCGCATCGCTCGCGTTGGTGCTCGCCTTCGCCTTTGCACCGGCGTCGGCGCCGGCGGCGGCTTGGGCTTCGCCCTCGCGCGCTTCGGAGCGCTCCTCGGCTGCGGCGGAGGGGCTACTTTCCGTGGCCGTAGCCGCCACCGTAGTGTCGCCGTGCGCCGAAGTAGATGAACACGCCGCCGCGACGGCCGTAGGGGCCGCTCGAGCCCTGGCGGATGCTGATCGGCTCGTCGAGCTCGCCGGGCAGACCCCAGCCGCCCGCCGACGCGAGCAGCGCGCCGCCGGTGCCGCAGACGAAGACCGCCATCATGATGATGAAACCTACCCAGCGCATGGCACTACCTTATCGTTGTTCGCGGTCGTCGGCATCATCGTCTAATCCCAGTCATCGTCGTCATCATCGTCGCCGCCCATGACGGGCGCCCAGCGACGGCGGTTGAAGGACTTCTTGCGGCGCCAGGCGATGATCGGCACCAGCAGGCAGAAGACCAGCATGATGGCGAAGTAGCGCAGCAGCACGTCGCCCTGGTAGAGCCTGATGCGCATCGGCTCGCCGCGCGGCGGCCCCTTGTAGTTGCCGCTGCCGCCCTGGCCCTTGAGCACGACGTAGTACTCACCGGCCGGCGGCGCCTTGAAGTAGACCGTGCTGGTGCGGCTGCCTTCGGACCAGCTCTCGCCGCCCGAGTAGCCGTAGTAGTACGACAGCTCGGCGTCGACCTCGGTGACGGCGATGTTCTTGGCGGCGCTGACCAGGGCGATCTGGACGTAGAGCCACGAGTTGGAGAGTGGCGCGCGCACCTTCATCGCCATCACCTTGCCCTGATCGCCGATCTTGAACTTGTTGCCGTTGGTCTCCTGCAGGTATTCGGACGACGAGAAGGTCTGCGAGTAGACGCGGGTGGGTGACTTGGACGCCGCCCAGATCAGCAGCGCCAGGTTGACCAGCGCGAAGATCAGCCCGAACAGCATCAGCAGCTTGGTCACCGTGCCGCGCACGTAGGGCTGCGCCGGGTGCACGCCGATGGGCTTGGGCGGCACGCCTTGCTTGCTGAACGCCGCCCAGACCTCGGTGTGGGGCACGTAATGCCCCATGAAGTACTCGACCTCGTTGCCGTCGGTCTCGACGCCGAACATCTTGGGCGGCGCGATGAGGTCGGCATAGCCGAAGTTGTCGCCGACGCGCGCGAGCCACGGCAGCGCGCCGTCGACGTACTGCAGGCGGCTGCTGCCAGCCTCGTACATCATGAAGCGCTGCGCCCCGATCATCACCGGCGTCTTCGGGCCGAGGCGCATCGGGTCGACCTTGGGCGCCATCTGCGTCGGCTCGTTGATGACGTAGTGGCCGTTCTCCTCGGCGAGCCATAGATAGCCCGCCTCGGCGTTCCACAGCAGGTACTCGCGCGCGCGATAGCCCTCGGGATCGATGTAGAGCATGCGCCCTGCGACCTCGTAGGGCTTGCCGCGCAGCGTCGCCTTGGCGCCGATCTCGAAGATCAACCCGTGGTCGAAGTTGACCGGGTTGACGCCCATCACCTGCGCTTCGGCGCCGGTCAGGTCGAGCTGCGCCCCGCAGTAGTCGCAGACCTTGGTCTGCACGGTGCGCGCGCCGCTGACCTCCACCGCCGCGTTGCAGTTCTTGCACGTGATCGACTGGCCGGCGTGCGAGCTGACGGCCGCAGCCGGTCGCTCCTCGTCGAGCTGCAGCTGCGAGTGGTCGAGCGGCCGTCCGACAAACGCCGTCGCCGTGCCGTCGTCGTTGTCGTACTCGAGCGTGGCCGAGTGCTGTCCGTCGTAGCTGGCGAGATTGGCGTAGGGGTACTGCTCGCCGGGCAAGATCGTAAACGGCGTCTGCCCCTCGCCGCCGATGCAGGTCGCCACGCCGAGCTCGCGTACGGTGTAGGGCACCTTCTCGGGGTGGCCGATCATCACCTGCGCGCCGACTTGCAGCTGCGAGTAAGGCAGCACGCCGCCGGCGTTGGTCGCCATGTCGTGGGTCAGCTTGCGTTCGTCCTCGGCGAGCCACGCCACGCCGCCGTCGCCCATCTGCAGGTACCACTCGTCCCACGAGCCGCGGCCGTAGTCGTAGCGCACGTGGCCGACGACCTCGAAGTCGCGGCCATCGAGCCTGCCGGTGGCGTGCATGTAAAGCCGCGTGTCGCCTTCGGGCAGGATCGACTGCGTGCCGGTTTGGAGCACCTGGTCCTCGCCCCAGTACACCACCGTCTTGCAGTAGTGGCAGACGATCTGCGTGATGCCGGGGTTGGCCAGCTTGAGGTCGCCACCGCAGTTGGGGCAACGGATCTGCCGATGAGCCATGCCGAGGAGACTAATACAGTCGGCAGCTTACGAAAAGCCGAGCGCGCGACCGATCTGGAACGTCAGAAACGACAGCAAGTAGGCCAGGCCGCTGAGGTAAGCGAGCGTAAACAGGGGCCAACGCCAGCCGCCCGACTCCTGGCGGATGATCGCGAGCGTGGAGACGCACTGCATGGCGACCATGAAGAAGACGATCAGCGAGATCGCCACAAGCGGCGTGTAGCGGCGCTGACGTTTGATCGCCTGGCGCAGCGTGGGTGACTTCTCGTCGACCTCGCCGCCGGCACCGTAGACAAGGCCCATGGTGGCGACGAAGACCTCGCGCGCGGCGAATGCGCCGATGAGGCCGACGCCGATCTGCCAGTCGAAGCCCAGCGGCTTGATCACCGGCTCGATGGCGTGGCCCAGCCGGCCAGCGTAGCTCTGCGCGGTGCGCTCGGCTTGCGCCGCGTCGGCGAGATGCTTGGCGGCCTCCTTGTTGCCGCGGCGCTTGGCCGCGGCGATGGCGCCCTTGTAGTCGCGCGAGAGCTTGACGTCTTTGGGGTAGGCGAGCAGCGCCCACAGCACGCAGCTGGCGATGACGATCACCGTGCCAGCGGTGCGCAAGAAGGCGCGCGTCTTCTGCCACAGCGCGCTGGCCACCGCGCGCAGCGAAGGCAGACGATAGGGCGGCAGCTCGAGCAGCAGCGGTGGCTGGCGTCCCTTGAGCAGCGTCTTGCCGAGCACGCCGGCGACCACCAGCGCGAGGATCGTCGAGATGATGTAGACGCCCATCATCGTCGCGGCGCCCACGCTCAGCGGCCCGAGCAGCTTCTTTTGCGCCGGCAGCAGCGTGGCGACGATCAGCGAGTAGACCGGCAGGCGGGCCGAGCAGCTCATCAGCGGGATCACGGCCATCGTCAGCAGCCGGTCGCGCCGCGTGGGCAGCGTGCGCGTGGCGAGGATCGCGGGGATCGCGCAGGCGTAGCCCGAGATCATCGGCACGAAGGCCTTGCCCGAGAGGCCCAGCGCGCGCATCACGCGGTCCATCATGTAGGCGGCGCGCGCCATGTAGCCCGAGCCCTCCATCAGGGCCAGCAGGAACAACAGCAGCAGGATCTGCGGCAGGAACACCACCACCGCGCCGACGCCTTTGAGCACGCCCTTGGCGAAGAGCTCGGAGAGGAAGCCCTCAGGGAGCGCGGCCAGCGCGGCGGCCGAGAGCGCGTTGAAGCCGGCGTCGATGCCGTCCATCACGGGCGCGACCCAGTCGAAGATCGCCGTGAAGAGCAGCGCCATGATGCCGAGGAAGACCAGCAGGCCGGCCACGGGGTGCGTCAGCACGGCGTCGATGCGCTCGGTGCGCGATGTGGGCGTGTCGCTCTCGACGCTGCCGCTGTCGTCGCCGGCGCGCTCGCGCTCGGCGGCAGCGTCGGCGGCGCGGTCGGCGGGGCGCTCGATGAAGCTGCGCGCGTCCTCGTCGATGTGTCGATAGCGCGCGCGCGTGACCTCGAGGTCGACGTCGTGGCCGCGCTCGCTCAGCTCGGAGCGAACGCCGGCGGCGCGGGTTCGCAGCGACGGCGGTACGCGCAGCGAGTCTTCGCCGTCGCGCAGGCTCATCAGCGACCACAGCGCCAGCGCGCGGCCGCGCTCGTCGGGCACCTCGCCGTCGTCTCCGTTGGCCAGCACCGAGCTGGCCACCGGCGCGAGCTCGTCGAGGGCGCCTTCGAGCCACTGCGGCGGCGACCAGTGCCACGGCTGCGCCGGCGGCGGCGTGTCGAGCAGCGCCGCCAGCTGCGGCACGATCTCGTCGCAGCCGCGGCCGCTGCGCGCCACGACGCCGATGGCGGGCACGCCGAAGTGCGCCGAGATGGCCTCGACGTCGATGCGCACGCCCGAGCGCTCGGCCTCGTCGAGCATGTTCACCACCGCCAGCGTGGGCAGCGCCAGCTCCTGGATCTGCAGCAGCAGATAGAGGCTGCGCTCGAGCGCGGTGGCGCAGAGCATCACGACGATCACGTCTGGTGGGCCGTCATCGGTGCGGCCGATCAGCGCGTCCATCGCGATCTGTTCTTCACCCGAGCGCGTGTTGAGGCTGTAGGCGCCAGGGATGTCGACGAGCTCGACCTCGCGCTCGCCGAGACGCAGCCGCCCGCGGGCGACGTCGATGGTGGTGCCGGGGTAGTTGCCGACGCGCGCGCGGCCGCCGGTGAGGCGGTTGAAGAGCGTCGACTTGCCGGTGTTGGGATTGCCTGCGAGGGCGATGCGCGGCAGCGCGCGTGAAGTGGGTTGTGGCGCGGGCAGCTGCGGTCCGGTGGGACGTCGCTCGCGCGCGGGCGCTGCGGGTTGCAGCTGCGGCGGCGGGCGCACGTCGACGTGCGCGGCGTCGGCGCGGCGCAGCGTGAGGCGATAGCCGCGCAGCTCGACCTCGATGGGATCGCCGAGCGGCGCGTCCCCGCCGCGGCGCACGCGCACGCCGGGCGCCAGCCCCATCTCGAGCAGGCGTTGGCGAAAGGCGGCTTCGCCGCCGACGGCCACGACCTCGGCGGCCTCGCCGCGCCGCAGCTTGTCGAGACTACTCATCACCTGCTGGAGCAGTAGCCCTTGCGAGAGCGACTTGCAAGTGATTCTCAAAAGCAGTTTTCCAGGGCCCGACGGGGGCGTGGTCGTGGCACCATCAGAGCGTCGGCGTGATTGCACCGTGTGAGATTTGTGGGGCGCCCGCGATGGAGGGGGACGAGCTCTGCGAGGCCTGTGTCTCGTTCGAGCCCGACAGCCAGACCTTCGCCGTGATGCAGAAGTCGGGCATGGTGCTCGACGGGCGCTACGAGCTGCAGCAGTTTCTCGGACAGGGCGGCATGGGGCAGGTCTGGCGCGCGCTCGACCGGCGCGCCGGGCGCGAGGTGGCCGTCAAGCTGCTCTCGCGCCAATCGCGCAACCTCGCGCCGGCCGACGTGCAGCTCGCCGCCGAATACAAAGCGATGGCGATGGTCGAGCACGAGCACATCGTGCAGGTCTACGACTACGCCCGCGCTCAGATCCCCGACATCCAAGGCGGCGGTTTTGTCGAGACGGGCTACTACACGATGGCGCTCGTGCCGCCGCCGCGTGTGACCGTCGAGCACCTGATCCGGCGACGGGTGCTCAGCCCGTTGCTCGGTATCGGGCTCGCGCGTGGTATCGCCAAGGCGCTCGAGGCGCTGGCCGAGCACCGCATCGTGCACGGCGACATCAAGCCGGCCAACGTCTTTGTGGTCGCCGCCGGCGAGCACGAGGCCGCGCAGTCGCACGCGCTGCTGTCGGACCTCAGCGCCTGCCGGCTGCCCGACGACAGCCAGCGCACGGTCTTGGCGGCGGGCACACCGTCGTATATGGCGCCGGAGCTGCTTGACGACGTCACCGGCCGCGCGCCGGGGCGCGTCAGCTGCGCCGCCGACGTGTGGGCCTTTGGCGCGCTGCTCTTCGAGATGCTCACCGGCACGATGCTGCTGCCGCCGGCGGGCTCCACGCCGGCAGAGGTGGTCGCGGGGATCCGAGGGCGCATGACGCGGCGACACATCGAGGAGCGCGTCGCCACGGTCAAACAGTCGGCGCGCCTGCGCGCGCTGCTCGAGGTCTGCTTGCAGCCGCAGGCGGAGGCGCGCGCACCGGCGAGCGTTGTCGCGAGCGAGCTTTCGCCGACATGATGGCAGCGCGCGCGCTCGCGCTGCTGCTGCTCACCAGCGCTGCGGGCTGCCAGCAGATCGCGACGTTCTTCGGCGGCGACGTCGGCTCCACTCCATCTGGCGATACGGGCGTGGACGCGGCGCGCGACGCGCGCGGAGACGCGCCAGCGGACGCGCGCATCGACGGCGACGTGGACAGCGGTCTCGATGGCGCGCCCACGGACGCGCGCTCTGACGTGGTCGGCCCCGACGGGCTGCAGCCAACGCTCGACGCAGTCTCCGACGCGCCGCCGGTGCTGACCTGCCCCGGCGGCGCGTTCACCGTATCGAGCTTCTCGGCCCCCGTGGAAGTGGACGCGATGGACATGGCGATCGACCCCAGCGGCGCGCCGCACGTGTTCTACCTGACCTCGACCGGGACCATCGAGCACCGCGTCGGTCAGATCACGATCACGGGCGGCGGCTTCAAGCGCGTCAACGAGTCGCTAGCGCTTCCGTCGCACACCAAGCTGCGCGCCGCGATCAACGACAAGGGGCGCATCTTCCTCGCCGTCGCGACGGACAAGGCGGCGTCGCTGCGCTCGCGAATCAGCGGCAGCTGGTCGTCGACCACGATCCTCGACGCGTCGATGTCGCGCACCGTGCACGCGCTCGACGTCACGGCGCTCGGCACCGCGGCCTACGGTGTCGTCGCTTACTCGTCGGGCGCGGCGGCGACGCCGAGCGACCACAAGCGCTTTCAGGACGTCGGCTCGTTCTACGCGCGCGAGCACCTCGCCCCGGGGTCCGAGCGCTGGCTCTCGGCGCTGGTCGAGGCGCGCAACGGTGTGGTGGCGTTCGGGCGCCAGATGCTGCTCAGCAACGGCTTGGGTGGAACCTTCGAGCTCAACTCGGACTCGAGCTACGTTAACGCGACCGCGTACCTATCTTCGAGCGACACGAGCGGCGTGCCCTACGCCATCGGCATGGCGACATCGGTGGTGCACGTGCTGCGCGTCTTGCCGGGCGTGCTGCAGCACGCGCAGGCGCCCGTCGGCTCTGCGGGCGGCTCGCTGACCTATAGCGCCGTCGGCGGGTTTTCTGGGCTGCAGGACGCGACGACCATCGCGGCGACGGTCGACGCTCGGGATCGTCTTCACTTTGCCTACCGCGATACGAACAGCCAGCAGCTGGCGCTGCGCACGTTGACCGCGGCTTGGAGCAACGCGATCTCCGTGATGGGCGCGGGCTCGGCGGGGCGCGTCGTATTGGCGGCGGCCGACGGTCTGCTGCACGTGGCGTACGCGGAGTCGACCGCTGTGCGCTACACCTGCTTGGTGCTGCCGCCCTAGCCGCGCGGGCGTACGAGCTGGCCGATGAGCGCCGCCGCGGCGCGGGCGCGCTGGAGGATGCCGCGGCCGTAGACGAGGCGGATCGACTCGCGCAGGCGTGGAAAGCTGTCGCCGTGGATCGGGTAGAAGGAGAGGTCGCGGTGAAGCGGCAGGCGATCGGTGACGATGGCCTTCTGCAGGCAGCAGGCGCGCATGCCTTCGACGCCGTTGATCTTGCCGAAGCCCGAGATGCGTACGCCGCCGAAGGGCAGCGATTGCATCATGTAGGCGAGACCGTAGTCGTTGATCACGGTCATGCCGGCGCTGACTTGGCGCGCGAGCTTCTCTGCGCGACGCAGGTTCTTGCTGAGGATGCTCGAGCCGAGGCCGTAGGCGCAGTCGTTGGCGATGCGCAACGCTTCGTCGTCGCTGGAAAAGCGCATGATCGTCATCACGGGGCCGAAGGTCTCTTCGCGCGCGATGCGCATGTCGGGCGTGACGTCGACGAGCACCGTCGGCTTGTAGAACTGCGGGTGAGCTTGGTCCGTGTTGCGCTCGCCGCCGGCCAGCACGCGCGCGCCGCGCGCGACGGCGTCTTTGACGAGCGTGTCGATGATCTCGAGCTGGCCCGGCATCGTCATGGCGCCGACATCGGTGTTCGCCGGCGCGGCGAGGGGGGCGCCCTGGCGCAGCGCGGCGACGCGCTCGACGACGCGGTCGACGAAGCGCTGGTAGATGCCGTCTTGCACGACGATGCGCTCGGCGCCGACGCACATCTGTCCGCACGCCGTGTAAACGCCGAGCAGCGCGGTGCCGACGGCTTGCTCGAGGTCGGCGTCGTCGAGCACGATCATCGGGTCCTTGCCGCCCAGCTCGAGGACCACCGGGGTGAGCGTCTTGGACGCTTCGGCCATCACCTTCTTGCCGTTCTGCGGCGAGCCGGTGAAGAAGACCTTGTCCACGCCGCTGCCCACCAGCGCTGCGCCGGTCTCGCCGTAGCCGGTGACCACTTGCACGAGGTCGGGCGAGTGGCCGTTTTCGCGCAGCGCGCGCTGGAAGATGTCGACGTAGTCAGCGGCCGACCAGCTCGAGTGCTCGGAGACTTTGGCGACCACGGCGTTGCCGGCGAAGAGCGCCGGGATCGTGGGTCCGAAGAGGTTGTGGAAGGGGAAGTTCCAGGGCGCGATGACACCGACCACGCCGAGCGGCTGGTACTCGACCCAGCCGCGCTTGTGCAGCAGCAGCGGGCCCGAGGCGCGGCCCTGCGGGCGCAGCGCCTGCTCGCCGTTCTGCATGACCCAGCGCAGCTTCTCGCAGGTGGCAAACAGCTCGCCGAGCGCCGCGTCGACCATCGTCTTGCCCGAATCGCGCGCCGCGAGACGACAGATCTCGTCTTGGTTGTCGACGATGTGGGCGAGCACGTCGCGCAGCACGCGCCGGCGCGCTTTGAACGACGTCTGCGCCCACGCCCGCTGCGCGATGCGCCCGCGCTCGACGGCGGCGACGACCTCGTCGCGGCTCATCGCGGGCACGTGGCCGAGCAGCTCGCCGGTGGCCGAGTCGTAGCAGGGCACGGTTTCGCGCGTGGCGGCGGCGGCCGGGTCTAGATGGATGGCTCGGGATGCGTTGGGCGTGGTCGTCGTGCGCATGGTGCGGCGGACCATAGCTCGAATGCGCGGCGCCACGCCACGGTCGTGTACCGCCCGGGATCTCGGCGGGTCAAGAAGGCCCTGCGCCCTGTCAGCTTCGAGGGACCAGCGGCTCAGAAGTGCGCGCGCCTCGCGATGGTCGCTCGCGCCGACACGCGTATTTGTACGCGTTTCTCGGGTGGTATGTGGGTTGCTGCCCTTAACGGCGCGGGCAATCTCAGAGGGGGCGAAGCATGTCAGTCGACATCATCGACGTGCTCTTGGGCGAGCACGGGATGCTCAACGCGCTGTTCGAGCAAGTAGAGCGCGCGTTGCCAACGGCGACGACGCGGGAGCAGCTGGGTTGGGCTATCGACACACTGGAGGCGGGCCTGACGGCGCACTCTGGGCTGGAGGACAAGATCCTGATCCCGGCCATGGAGCGCAAGATCGGTCAGGGCGGGGCGTTGGCGGTGATGCGCGACGAGCACACCGAGCTCGAGGACGTGCTGCGCATGGCTCGGCTCTCGGACAACGTCGAAGAGGCGCGCGAGCTGCTCAAGCGGGTGATCACGCTTGCCACGCGGCACTTCACCAAGGAAGAGAAGTTTCTCTTCCCGCTGGCGCGCCACGACCTGACCGGACCCGAGCGCGCGGAGATCGGCGAGCGCTGGGCCGAGCTGCGCTGCGTGACGCTCGCGCCGCGCCCCGGCGAGCCGCGCCGACAGCGCCGGCCGACCTACCCGCCGTGGGGCGACATCACGCACAGCAGCGGCTCGTAGCGCGCGGCCGCTGGCAGCCCGACGGCGTGCATGTCAAAGTCGCACGCCGTGAAAGGAACGATCGTCGCTGCGCTGCTGGTTGTTGGGGTCGTTGGTGGTGTCATCTGGTGGTCGGGGTCGGGGGAGTCGGGTGACGGGGGAGGGGCACGGGCGCGGGCGGGGACGGGCACCGGCACGGCGGCGCGAGGCGCGAAGAAGGCGCCGCGTCGGGCGAATCATCTCCTAGGGCAGCGCTCGCAATACCTGCGGCAACACCTTTACAACCCGGTCGACTGGTACCCCTGGGGTGAGGCCGCGCTCGCGCGCGCCAAGATGCTCGGGCGGCCGATCTTTCTCTCCATCGGTTACGCGTCCTGCCATTGGTGCCACGTGATGGAACGCGAGGTCTTCGAAAACGAAGACGTCGCGCGCTACCTCAACGCGCACTTCGTCTCGATCAAGGTCGACCGCGAGGAGCGGCCCGACATCGACGCGGTCTACATGCAGGCCGTGCAGATGATGACCGGCGGCGGCGGCTGGCCGCTGACCGCGTTTCTGCTGCCCGACCTGCGCCCGTTCTACGGCGCGACCTACATCCCGCGCGAGCGCTTCGCCAAGCTGCTGCGCCGCCTCGTCGATCTCTACGCCAAGCGGCGCCAGACCCTCGAGGGCGCGGCGGCACGCCTCTACGCCGCCGTCTCCGCCGAGGAAAAACGCGCGGCAGCCGACGCGCGCGTCGACGCCAAGCTGGTCGAGCGTTCGGTGCGTGCGCTGATCGCGCGCGTCGATCCGACGTGGGGCGGCACGCGCGGGCGGATGAAGTTTCCGACGCCGGCGCGCTGGTCGTTGCTCATGCACTACTACCGCAAGCACGGCGACAAGGCGGCGGCGCAGGCGGTCAAGCTGACGCTCGACAAGATGGCCTCGGGCGGCATCTACGACCACATCGGCGGCGGCTTTCATCGCTACGCCACCGACGCGCGCTGGCTGGTGCCGCACTTCGAGAAGATGCTCTACGACAACGCGCAGCTCGCGTTGCTCTACATCGAGGCCGCGCGCGTGTTCGGCGACGCGCGCTACGAGCGCGTGGCGCGCGAGACGCTCGAGTTTCTGCTGCGCCGCATGCGCGACGAAAAGAGCGGCGCCTTCTACGCGAGCTACGACGCCGACAGCGGCGGCCACGAGGGCACGTTCTACGTCTGGACGCCGGCGCAGATCGAAGCCGCCGTGCCCGGCGCCGACGGGCGCGAGCTCGCCAAGCTGCTCGGCATCGGTGCGAGCAAGGGCAGCGCCTCGACGGCGGTCGCGCGCTTCGAGGGCGCGTGGATCCCAACCTGGCGCGCCGAAGGACACGTCGCTGGGCGCGCGCTGCTCGAGCGCTATCGCCAGCGCCTGCAGGAGGTGCGCGCCAAGCGCGTCTGGCCGGGGCTCGACAAGAAGGTCGTCACCAGCTGGAACGCGCTCGCGATCCGCGCCTTCGCTGCCGCGGCGCGTGCCTTCGGCGAGCCGCGCTACCTGGCGGTCGCGCGAAAAGCAGCCGACACCCTGTGGAGCGTGCATCGAGGGAAGGCTGCGGCGGACGACGTCGAGCTGGCGCGCGCCTCCAACGACGGGAAGGCCTCCGGCGTGGCCGTGCTCGATGACTACGCCTACCTCGCCGAGGCGTACCTCGAGCTGTTCGAGTCCGGGCAGCGCCTCGGCGATTTTCGCCGCGTCATGGCGCTGATCGGCGCCGCCGAGAAGCGCTTCGTGCGCGCCGAGGGCGGCGGCTACTACTTCACGCAGCGCCAGAGCGAGTCGCCGCTCGGTCGACCGATGCGCTTCTACGACGGCGTACGGCCCGCGGCGCAGGCCGTGCTGCTGCGCGCGCAGCTTCGCGCGGCGGCGATGCGCGGCGACGAGACGCTGCGCGCGCGCGCGCGGCGCGGCTTGAAGGCGGCATCGGCGCGCCTGGCGAGCGATGGCGCGCTCGAGATGCCGAGCTGGCTCGACGTGCTGCTGCTCGACGGCGGTCCATTCTACGAGGTCGTTATCGCCGGCGGCGGCGGCAGCGCCAGCGACGGCACCTGCAGCGCGTTCGATCACGAGCTGCGGCGCCGCTTCGCACGCTACACGGCGACGATCCACGTGCCGGCCAAGGGATCCTCCAAGGCGCTGCTCGACGCGCTGCCCGCCACCGAAAACAAGATCGCCCTCGGCGGCAAGCCCACCGCCTACGTGTGTCGTTTTGGCCAGTGCAAGGCGCCAACCACCGATCCCAAGGTGTTCGCGCGACAGCTCTCGCAGGGCTGGCAGCGCTAGTCCTCCCTTGTTATCATCGCCAACACCCCCGATAGGTGCTTGGAATCAAAGGGAGAAGCTCCAGCGTGAACGACAGGATCTCCATCGCCGGGCCCGAGTACATCGAGCAGATGTACCAGCGCTGGCGCGAGGCGCCCGAGAGCGTCGACCCCGACTGGCAGCTCTTCTTCCAAGGATTCGAGCTCGGATTTCAGCGCAGCGCTGACGAGGACGCGGCCGCCGCCGGGCAAAAAGCCGCGCCAGCGCCGAGCCCGCGCCCCGATCTGGCGGCCGTGCAGGACGCACGCGCGCAGTCCAACGTCGCGAGCCTGATCTACGCCTACCGCAGCCTCGGGCACCTCGCCGCCGATCTGGATCCGCTCGGCGACGAGCCGCGCATCGACCCACATCACCCCGCGCTCGGCTTCGAGTCGTTCGGCTTCACCAACGCCGACCTCGACCGCCTCTTCGACACCGGCCACCTCAAGGCGCCCGACCAGCTCACGCTGCGCGAGATCATGGAAGTGCTGCGCCAGACCTACTGCCGCAGCGTCGGTGTCGAGTACATCCACGTGCAGTCGCGCGAGGTGCGCCGCTGGCTGCAGGAGCGCATGGAGCCGGTGCGCAACCGGCCTGTGCTCTCTCGCGCGCGCAAGCGCTGGATCCTCTCCGAGCTGATCGACGCCGAGATGTTCGAGACCTTCGTGCACTCGCGCTACCCGGGCCAAAAGCGCTTCTCGCTCGAGGGCGGCGAGACGCTGATCCCAGCGATGCAGTCGGTGATCGATCTATCGGCCGAGCTCGGCGTCGAGGAGATCGTGATCGGCATGGCCCATCGCGGCCGCCTCAACGTGCTGAGCAACATCGTCGGCATGTCCTACGAGCAGATCTTCAGCGAGTTCGAGGGCAACTTCCTCGCCGACTCGGTGCAGGGCGATGGCGACGTCAAGTACCACAAGGGCTACAGCTCGACGGTGGAGCGCCACGGCCGCACCGTGCATCTCAGTCTGACCGCCAACCCGAGCCACCTCGAGGCCGTCTATCCGGTGGTGGAGGGGCGCGTGCGCGCCAAGCAGCGCCAGCGCGGCGACACCGATCATCGCGCCGTCGTGCTGCCGTTGGTGCTGCACGGCGACGCCGCCTTCGCCGGCCAGGGCGTGGTCTCCGAGACGCTGCAGCTGTCGAAGCTGCCCGGCTACCACGTCGGCGGCACGGTGCACATCATCGTCAACAACCAGATCGGGTTCACGACGACGCCCGACGAGGCGCGCTCGACGACCTACAGCACCGACGTGGCGAAGATGGTCGAGGCGCCGATCTTTCACGTCAACGGCGACGACCCCGAGGCCGTCGTGCACTGCGTGGAGCTGGCGCTGCGCTTCCGCCAGAAGTTTCATCGCGACGTGGTCGTCGACATCGTCTGCTATCGCCGCCACGGCCACAACGAGGGCGACGACCCGGCGTTCACGCAGCCGGTGCTGTACCGCAAGATCCGCAACCGCCCGTCGGTGCGTGCGCTCTACACCGAGCGGCTGCTCACCGAGCGCATCATCACCGAAGAGGAGGCCGAGCGCATCGCGGCGCGTTTTCGCGACGAGCTCGACGACGCGCACAGCGCGGCCAAGCGCGAAAACCCGACGCTCGAGGTGCAGGCCTTCGAGAAGCACTGGAGCGGGCTCGACGCCAAGTTCAGCTTCGACGAGGTCGATACGTCCGTCACGCGCGAGCAGCTCGCGCGCGTCACCGAAGCGCTGACCACCGTGCCGCAAGGCTTCAACCTCAACCGCAAGGTCGCGCGGCTGATCGAAGGGCGCCGCGACATCGTGCAGAGCGGCGGCGACATCGACTGGGGCTTTGCCGAGCTGCTCTCCTTCGGCACGCTGCTCACCGAAGGCACGCCGGTGCGCCTGTCGGGGCAGGACAGCGCGCGCGGCACGTTCTCGCAGCGCCATGCGGCGTGGCGTGACATGGAGAGCGGCGAGCGCTACCTGCCGCTCAACGCGATCAGCGACGGACAGTCGCGCTTCTGCGTCTACAACAGCTCGCTGTCCGAGGCGGCGGTGCTCGGCTTCGAGTACGGCTACTCGGTCTCCGAGCCGAACATGGTCATCATCTGGGAGGCGCAGTTCGGCGACTTCGCCAACGGCGCGCAGGTGATCATCGATCAGTTCATCGCCGGCTCGGAGTCCAAGTGGCAGCGCGACAGCGGCATCGTGATGCTGCTGCCGCACGGCTACGAAGGGCAGGGGCCGGAGCACTCCAACGCCTACCTCGAGCGCTACTTGATGGCCTGTGCCGAGGAGAACATCCAGGTCTGCTACCCGAGCACGCCGGCGCAGCACTTCCACATGCTGCGGCGCCAGATCAAGCGCAACTTCCGCATGCCGCTGGTGGTGATGGCGCCCAAGAGCCTGCTGCGCAACAAGCTGTGCGTGTCGCCGCTGTCGCAGCTCACCGAGGGCACCTTCCAGGAGATCCTCGATGACCCGCAGGCGCCGTCCAAGGCGCGCCGCGTGGTGCTCTGCTCGGGCAAGATCTACTACGACCTCGAGGCGGCGCGGCAGATGCGCGGCGCCGAGCACGTCGCGCTGGTGCGCGTCGAGCAGCTCTACCCGCTGCGTGTCGATCGGCTCAAGGAGGTCATCGACAGCTACGGCGCGGCGCGCGAGCTTCTGTGGGTGCAAGAGGAGCCGAAGAACCGCGGCGCCTGGAGCTTCATGTTCCCGCACCTGCTGCAGATGTATCCCGACCGCATCGTCACCTACGTCGGGCGCAGCGCCAGCGCCAGCGCGTCGACCGGCTCGCTGCGGGTGCACCGCGAAGAGCAGGCCGAGATCGTCGAGAGCGTGCTGGGCAGCGAGGTCAAACGGCCGCAGACGCCGACGCTCGAGCTCAAGGCCGTCGCCGGGCGCGAGCGCTAGTCGTCCAGATCGGAGAGCTAAACAACGTGCCAGTGGATATCAAAGTCCCTTCGGTGGGCGAGTCGATCACCGAAGGTGTGCTGCTCGAGTGGTTCAAGTCTGACGGCGAGATGGTGCAGCGCGACGAGCCGCTGTTCGAGCTCGAGACCGACAAGATCACGATGCAGGTGCCCGCCGTGAGCGCGGGCAAGCTGAAGATCACGGTCAAGGCCGGCAGCGACGTCGAGATCGGGCAGGTGGTGGGCAGCATCGACGAGCAGGCGAGCGGTTCGGTGTCGGCGCCCGAAAAGCAGAGCGCACCGGCCACGCCCGCGGCGGCCACACCCGCGGCGGCGACGCCCGCGGCGGCAGCGCCGGCGGCGACGAGCGCTGGCGATGGGGACGGGGGCGAGCGGCTCTCGCCGGCGGTGCGGCGGCTGGTGGCCGAGCATCACGTCGACACGGCGCAGATCGAGGGCAGCGGCAAGGACGGGCGCCTGACCAAGGGCGACGTGCTGGCCCACGTGACGTCGAGCAACAGTGCGTCGGGCGACGAGCGCGTGTCGCAGGCGCAGGCGCAGGTGCAGTCGCGCGCGCGCAAGAAGATCGAGGTCGCGCAGGTGGGCGGCTCGGGCGCGCACGCGGCGCAATCGAAACCGTCGCCGCCGCCGCTCGAGGTCGGCGGCGCGGCGATGCGCGCGCGCGAGGAGCAAGCGCGCGAGACGCGCACCAAGATGAGCAGCATGCGCCGGCGCATCGCCCAGCGGTTGGTGCAGGCGCAGCAGAACGCGGCGATCCTGACGACCTTCAACGAAGTCGACATGAGCGAGGTGATGGCGCTGCGCAAGGCTCAGCAGGACGCCTTCGTCGCCAAGCACGGCATCAAGCTCGGCTTCATGTCGTTCTTCGTCAAAGCCGTGGTCGAGGCGCTCGAGGCCGTGCCTGCGGTGGCGGCGCGCATCGATGGCGACGAGATCGTGCAGCCGCACGTCTACGATATCGGCGTCGCCGTCGGCACCGAGCGCGGCCTGGTGGTGCCCGTGCTACGCGACGCGGCGTCGATGAGCTACGCCGACATCGAGCGCCGCATCGGCGAGCTGGCGCAGCGCGCGCGCGACAAGTCGCTGACCCTCGAGGATCTCAGCGGCGGCTGCTTCACCATCAGCAACGGCGGCGTCTACGGCTCGCTGCTTTCGACGCCGATCCTCAACCCACCGCAGAGCGGCATCCTCGGCATGCACGGCATCAAGAAGCGCCCGGTGGCCGTCGGCGACGAGCTCGCCGTACGGCCGATGATGTATCTGGCGCTCTCTTACGACCACCGCATCATCGATGGCGCCGAGGCGGTGACGTTTCTCAAGCGCGTCGTCGAGTGCATCGAAAACCCGGTGCGCATGATGATCGGCGTGTAGTGGCGATGGCCTACGACTACGACGTGATCGTTATCGGCTCGGGGCCCGGCGGCTACGTGGCGGCGATCCGCGCCGCACAGCTGGGGCTCTCGACGTGCATCATCGAAAAGGACCCGACGCTCGGTGGCACGTGTCTCAACGTGGGCTGCATCCCATCGAAGGCGCTGCTCGAGTCGAGCGAGCTCTACGCCGTGGCGCAGCACGAGATGGCCGAGCACGGGGTTAATGCCTCGTCGGTCTCGCTCGACCTCGAGCGCATGATGCAGCGCAAGCGCGGCATCGTCTCGGACCTCACGGGCGGCGTGAAGCTGCTCATGAAGAAGAACAAAATCGCCGTCAAGCACGGCCTCGGGCGACTGCTCGCCGAGGCGCCCGCGGGCGAGGGCGGCGGCGGCGGCGGCGGCGGCAAGGTCGAGGTGGCGGGCGAGACGATCGCGGCGCGTCACGTGATCCTGGCCAACGGCAGCGAGCCCATCGAGCTGCCGTTTCTGCCCTTTGACGGCGAGCGCGTGGTCAGCTCGACGGGGGCGCTGGCGTTCGAGGCGGTGCCCGAGCACCTGGTGGTGGTCGGCGCCGGCGTGATCGGCCTCGAGCTGGGCAGCGTGTGGGCGCGGCTCGGCGCCAAGGTCAGCGTCGTCGAGCTGCTGCCCGAGATCCTGCCCAACTCGGACAAGCAGATGTCGAAGCTGCTGCTGCGCACGCTGAAAAAGCAGGGGCTCGAGTTTCTGCTCGGCTGCAAGGTCAAGGGGGCCGAGGTGCAAGGTGAGGGCGTGGTGGTGCGCTACGAGGACGGCGACGGCGCCGAGCAGACGCTGGCTTGCGATCGCGTGATGGTCTGTGTCGGGCGGCGGCCGCGCAGCGAAGGTTTGGCGGAGGCTGGTGTCGCGCTCGACGACAAGCGTCGCGTGGCCATCGACGATCACTTCCGCACCAACCGCGAGGGCGTCTACGCCATCGGCGATCTCGTGCGTGGCCCGATGCTGGCGCACAAGGCCGAGGACGAGGGCGTGGCGGTGGCGGAGCTGATCGCGGGGCAACCTGGCCACGTCAACTACGAGGCGATCCCCAACGTAATCTATACGCACCCAGAGCTGGCCGAGGTCGGGCTCAGCGAGGAGGCGGCCAAGGCGCGCGGCTTCGAAGTGCGCACCGGCAAGTACTCGTTCAAGCCCAACGCCCGCGCCAAGACGTTGGTCGGCGCCGAGGACGGCATGGTCAAGCTCGTCGCTTGCGCCAAGACCGACCGGCTGCTCGGGGCGCATATCGTCGGGCCGCGCGCGTCGGACATGATCGCCGAGCTGGTGATGGCCTTCGAGTTTTCGGCGAGCGCCGAGGACGTGGCGCGCACGGTGCACGCGCATCCGACGCTCTCCGAGATCGTCAAGGAGGCCGCGCTCGCCGTGGACAAGAGGCCGATCCATGGCTGAGGCGAGAGCAGAGGTCCGCGTTCGCGACGCCGTGGCGAGCGATCGCGATCGCATCGTCGACTACAACCTGGCGCTGGCGCGCGAGAGCGAGGACAAGGCCATCGATCGCGCGACGCTCACGTCGGGCGTCGACCGGGCGTTGGCCTCGCCGGCGCTGTGCCGCTACTTCATCGCCGAGATCGACGCGCAGCCCGTGGGTCAGACGATGATCACCTACGAGCTGAGCGATTGGCGCGACGGCGTGCTGTGGTGGATCCAGAGCGTCTATGTCGAGCCGGGCGCGCGGCGCAAGGGCGTCTTTCGCGCGCTCTACGAGCACATCGAGGGGCTGGCTCGCGAGCAGGGCGACGTGGGCGGCATCCGGCTCTACGTCGAGCGCGAGAACGCGCGGGCGATGCGCACCTACGAGGCGCTGGGCCTGCGCGCGGCGGGCTACATCGTCTACGAGGTCGACTGGTCGGGCGCGGTGAGCTAGCGCGTGTGCGCTAGCGCGCTAGCAATGCGCTCGCGCAGCGATCAGAATAGCGGACGTGGATGCCGCCTACCTCAGACAACGCGCCGCAGACTTCGGATATCGTTACCTCCATCGCTATCGCGCGCTGGTGCAAGAGCACGGCCACCAGCCGCTGACGGCGTCGGCGCTGTGGGTGCCAGCCGCGCCTAAGGCGTTTCTCGGCGTCAGCTGGTGGTTGGCGGAGCGCACGCTCAATGACGCGGTCAGCGCCGCGCTGGGCGAGATCGAGTTCACGCTGCCCTTTCACGGCCAGTGCGCCGAGCCGGTGAGCATCACGAAAGCGCTGCGCGAGCTCGGAGACACCGGCAAGCTCGCTGGCGGCCGCTGCGTCGCGATTCGGCTCGACCTGACCAACACGAGCCTCAAGCCAGGCGACACATTTAGGCCCCGCGGCACCTTCGGCCACATCAAGGCAGCCTGCGAAGTATGCTCCAAGCTGCTCGAAGGCTTCGGCATCGAGCATATCGATCGTTAGCAGGGTTCGCATGCTCTACATGCTCAGGCACAAGCTCTGGTCGGCAAGAGACCGCTTCACCATCGACACGGAGTCGGGGCCAGCGTTTCAGCTGGTGGGCAAGGTCTTCTCGTGGGGCGACGATCTGTCGATGCAGGACATGCACGGCAACGAGGTCGCTCGCGTCGAGCAGAAGGTCTTGAGCATGAGGCCGACCTACAGGCTGCTGCGTGACGGCGAAGAGTACGCGCGCATCATCAAAGAGTGGAGCTGGTTCAAAAAGAAGTTCACGCTCGACGTGCCTGGCCCCAACGACTACTTCATCACGGGCTCGTTCTGGGACCACGAGTTCGTGTTCGAGCGCGAGGCGAGCGTGGTGGCGCGCGTGTCGCGCGACCTGTGGCAGCTCGACGACGTCTACGGCGTACAGATCGACGAGGGCGAGGACGACGTCGCGATCCTCGCGACGGTTGTCGTCATCGACCTCATCTGCGACGACGAAGAGCACCGCTCGATGTGACGGGTGGCGGGCACGCCAGCAAGACGGGCGTGGTGCGCGTCGCGCGCGTCGACATCGCGTCGCCGCTCGCCGCGCGGCTCATCGCGCGGCTCGACGCGGAGCTGAGCGCGACCTATCCGGAGGAGGGCGCCACGCACTTCCGTCTCGACGGGCACGAGGTGGCGCCGGGGCGCGGCGGCTTCTTCGTGATGCACGTCGACGGCGTGCCCTCGGGCCCAGTGGCGGATGCCGTGGCGTGTGGCGCGCTGCGGCTGCTCGACGCCGAGCGGGAGGCGTCCGGCGTGCGCGCCGAGCTGAAACGCATGTTCGTGGTGCCCGAAGCGCGCGGCCGCGGGCTGTCGCGCGTGCTGCTCGCGGCGCTCGAGGGCGAGGCGCGTGCGCTCGGCGCCTCGGCCGTGGTGCTCGAGACGGGCGCGCGTCAGACGGCGGCGATCGCGCTCTACCGCAGCAGCGGCTACCGCGATATCGAGCCCTTTGGCGAGTACGTCGGCTCTCCGTTGAGCCTCTGCCTCGGCAAGCCCCTGCGCTAGCAGCCCGTAGAGCGCCTTTGCTACAATTAGCGCCACGGATGTCGACGATCGGGCGTCAAGCGAGTGCAAGGCTCGTCGTGCTGGTGGCCGCAGCGCTGTGGCTGTCGTGCGCCGGCGAGCGCGACGGACAGATCCGATCCGATCTGCCCAAGCTCTCCACCGTTGGCGACGGGCAGACGTTGAAAGACTTCGGCGCCACCACGTTCGACAGCACGGCCGACGGCGTGCCGATCAGCACCGACACGCTCAAGCCCGACACGCTCAAGCCCGACAGCCCTTGCAGTGCCGCCTGCGCGGGCAAGCTCTGCGGCGCCGCGGACGGCTGCGGCGGCAACTGCCTGCCCGGCTCGGGCTGCTGCGCGCCAAAGTGTCAGGGCAAGGCCTGCGGCTCGAGCGACGGCTGCAACGGTACCTGCGCGCAGGGCTCGGGTTGCTGTACGGCGAGCTGCAGCGGCAAGACCTGCGGCAGCAGCGACGGTTGCGGCGGCACGTGCGGCTCCGGCTCCGGCTGCTGCACGCCGAGCTGCAGCGGCAAGACCTGCGGTGCGGGCAACGGCTGCGGCGGCACGTGCAGCGCCGGCTCGGGCTGCTGCTCGCCCGCGTGCAACGGCAAGCTCTGCGGCGCCGGCAACGGCTGCGGCGGCACGTGCAACGCCGGCTCGGGCTGCTGCACGCCCAATTGCAACGGCAAGGCCTGCGGCAGCGGCGACGGCTGCGGCGGCACGTGCACCGCCGGCACCAGCGGCGACAACGGCGACTCCTGCGCCGGCTACCCCGCCGAGACCTGGCGCTGCGTGCACAGCCCGATGTGGAACACGATGATCACGCAGGTCTGCCGCAACGGCGTCTGGGCGACCTTCACGCTGACCCCCAAGAACTGCGCCGCCTGCTGCGGCGCCTACAACGCCGGCTGCGCGCCTTAGGCGTTCCGTATCGGTTCTATCTAGTCTGCTGAACGCAGCGGAGCGGGGAGGGGGCGCGGGCGTGGGCGTGAGAGGACGCCTCCTGCGCTTGTGGTTGGGGCGCGTTCGGGCACGGCTGGGCTGGCGACGAGATGGGAGGCTGGCGGCCTGCGGGCGTTTGGCGTGGTTGGCGGGGCGTGGAGGGGGCGCGGGCGTGCCTTTCGCGGGCCGTGGCGAGACGCCTCGGGGCGTTGTGCGTGCGATTGCGTTGGCGGGCGCGGCGCTGATGGACTGTCGTCTTGGCTCGGCGGGCCGAGTTGCAGGCTTGGGGCGTTGGGGGACTGCGTTAGTGGCGCTTGCCTGGGATGTCGTTGACGCTGAAGCGGCCGCCTCGACCGCGGCGCCAGCCGGT
>JAGQIK010000715.1 GCA_020431405.1 Myxococcales bacterium | reverse complement strand
TTCCTACCGCTCTTCCGATCTCTCGCCGCGCGCGCCGAGCTCGCGCGCCAGCGTTTGCTCTACTACGCGGCGATCACCACCGAGGCGGTGGGGCGCGTGATCGACCTGGTGCCGGCCTTCGCGCCGCGCGCCGACGGCGGCCGCCGCGCAGCAGCGCTCGAGCTGCTCGACGCGCTCGTCGACCGATCGACGCGCGCTGCCCTCGCCGCGCTCGAGGGCGCGGGCGAGGCGCCGCCGCCGGCCGAGATCGCGGCCGAGGTCGAGCGCCTCGGCGATGGCTTCATGACCGAGATGCTGCACAGCGCGCGCGCCGCTCGCGCGACGCTGGGGCAAGGAGAGACGACGATGGATATCGCCCAGCGCGTGATGCTGCTGCGCAAGGTCAACCTCTTTTCGTCGCTGCCGGGCGAGACGCTCGTCACCGTGGCCGAGAGCTGCGAGACACGCGAGGTCGTCGCTGGCGAGACGATCTTCGAGGCTGGCGACCCGCCCGATGGTCTCTACGTGCTCGCCGCCGGCGACATCAAGATCGTCAAGGGCGACAAGACGCTGGCGCGCCTTTCGCCCGGTGACTTCTTCGGAGAGATCGCGCTGGTGGACGACGCACCGCGTATCGCCGCGGCCGTCGCGCGCAGCGACGGGCTGATGCTGTTTATCGATCGCGAGGTCTTTCGGCGCCTCACCGAAGATCTGCCGCAAGTGCTGCGCGCGGTGATCCGCACGCTGATCGAGTACCTGAAGTTCGCCGACACGCAGACCGGCCAGACCACGATGTACTAGACCTCGAGCTAGCGCATTGCGGCGCTCCAGACGACCTCGAGCTAGCGCATTGCGGCGCTCCAGACGACCTCGAGTCGTCGGCGTCATCGTCGTCGCTGACGCGGCGCTTGCGGTTGAGCAGCGCCGCCCCGCCGAGCGCGTTGACGAAGCGCGTGTGGAGTGGCAGCGCGGCGGCGCGCACGGCCACGCGCACGCTGGCGTAGATCGAGCTCTGGATCACCGGCAGCTCGCCGCGCACGGCCACCAGCCGGCAGCGTCCCATCAGGTAGGCGCCGACCAGCAACGCGCTGCCGAGGCGCTTCCAGACGAAGCGGTAGCTGCCGCCGCTTCGGCTGCCGCCGCTGCCGCGCTCGAAGCGCAGCGCGTGACCGTAGACCTCGACATCGGCGACCGCCTCGCCGCAGGTGCGCTCTTCGTCGGGCAGCGGCTCGCCCCAGCCGGCGACCACGGCGAAGCTGCGTCCCAGCGCAGCGGCGACCTCGACGACGAAGCGCGCCGCGCAGCCCGGGCGCTGGTAGCGCTCGCTGGTCAGCGCCGAGGCGACGGTGCCGCCCTCGCCGAGCTGCACGTGCGCGTCGGGCGGGCCGAGCACGCAGCCGCTGACGGCGGGCGACAGCGTCGCGGGCGAGGCTTGCGGACAGCGCGCACAGCAGCCGGCGAGCGAAAAGCAGGCGACGAGCGAGAGCAGCGCGACGGGTGTTTGCATGTTCTGTAGAGGTAGCGACGGGGGGAAATTGACGATATACAGGCCGACTGATGGCTCGCGCCCTGCCTGCTCTCGCGCTCTTCGTCACGCTGCTCGCCGCCGGCGGCTGCAACAAGGCGCAGTCGCGCGCGCTGATGAAAGAAGGCAACGCGCTCTACAAGGCGGGCAAGCTCGGCGCGGCGCGCGCCAAGTTCGAAGAGGCGGCCAAGCTCGAGCCGCGCTTCGCGCTGGCGCACCTTCACATCGGCTACGCCTGCATCGGCCTCGCCGCCGGCCGCGCCAAGGCCGAAAAGCAGACGCTGCTGCTGCGCGGCGCCAAGGCGTTCCGCCGCTACATGGTCCTAAGCCCCAGCGACGGCCGCGGCGCGCGCTTCTACCTCAAGACGCTGCTCGACGCCGGCCGCACCAAGGAGGCGACGACGTTTCTCGAGGCCGAACACAAGAAGCGCCCGCGCGACGTCAGCGTCGTGCAGAGCCTCGGCATGGTCGCCTCCAAGGCGGGGCGCTTCGAAGACGCGCTGCGCTGGTACGAAAAGCGCGCCGCGCTCGAGCCGCGCGACCCCAAGGCGCGCTACCTCGTCGGCACGCTCGTCTGGGAGCACCTCTATCACAAGCGCGGCAAGGTCATCGGCAAGACGCGCGTCGACATCGCCAACCGCGGCATCGTTGCGCTGAAGAAGGCCATCGCGCTGCAGCCGAGCTACGTCGAGGCCGTCACCTACGTCAACCTGCTGCTGCGCGAGCGCGCCCTCGGTCACGACGACGAGGCGGCCAAGAAGGCCGACGTCGCCGAGGCCGACAAGTGGCACAAGCGCGCGCAGCAGATGCTCGCCGCGCAGTCGTCGGCGTCGGCGCGCGCAGCTGACGACGACAAGAAGAAGAAGGTCGGGCACTAGATGTTCGAGACCTTCCAACAAGGCAACCGTCAGCGCGGCAAGGCGCGCGGCTTGGTGCTCGTCGGCTCGATCGCGCTTCACGCCGGCGGCATCGCGCTGATCATCTTCCTCTCGCTGTTCTACGTCGAGGAGCTGCCCGAGCCGCCGGTGATGGTGACCTTCTTCTCGGCACCGCCGCCGCCACCGCCACCGCCGCCGCCGCCGCCGCCAGCGCCGGCGAAGGTCAAGAAGCGGCGCCGTCGCAGGGTCCAGCCCAAGGTCAAGGCCACCGACGTACAGCCGCCGACCAAGAAGCCGGAAAAGAAGCCCGAGACGAAGAAGGACGAGCCCGATAACACCGATCCCAACGCGGGCAGCGCCGCCGGTCAGCCAGGCGGAAAGCCCGGCGGTCAGCCGGGCGGCACGCCGGGCGGTGTCGTCGGCGGCATCGGCAAGAAGCCGCAGAAGCCCAAGCGCAAGCACACGGTCAAGCCGCGCACGATCCGCCGCTCGGAGGGCGCGAGGCTCAAGCTGTCGGGCGACATGCCGCGCTACACGCGCCAAGCGCGCATGGCCGGCGCGCAGGGCCTGGTGATGGTCAAGCTGTGCATCGACGACCGCGGCAACGTCGACGGGCGCCGCATCAAGCTGCTCAAGGGCCTCGAGCTGATGAACGAAGAGGTTCTCAGCAAGGTCCGCAACTGGAAGTACAAGCCATTTATCGCCGACGGTAAGGCGGTCCCCGTCTGCTTTACCGTGCGTTTCTTTTTCAGGATGAACTGAGGTGAGCCATGTCCTTTAGTCTGGTCGACGTCTTTTCCGAGGCGGGCATTGTCGGCAAGGGTGTCTTCATCATCCTCGCCCTGATGTCGATCTACTCGCTCGGGCTCGTCGTCGAGCGCTTGCTGCGCTACAGCAAGGCGCGCAAGGCATCGCTGGGCTACGTCGCCACGCTGCAGAAGGCGCTCGCCTCGGGTGATCTCGCCGCGTCGGCCAAGGCCGCCAAGCAGTTCCCCGACAGCCCCGTGGCGCAGGTCGTCGCCGCCGGCGTCGACGCCTACGTCGCCGGCGTCTCCGAGCTCGGCAAAGGGCGCGTCGGCATCGACCTCGTCGAGGCGCTCGACCGCAGCCTCGAGCGCGTGCGCGACCGGCAGCTCGCGCGGCTCAAGCGCGGCCTCAGCTCGCTGGCCACCATCGGCTCCACCGCGCCGTTTGTCGGCCTCTTCGGCACCGTCGTTGGCATCATCAAGGCCTTCACCTCGATGAAGTCCACCGGCTCCGGTGGGCTCGCCGCCGTCTCGGGCGACATCGCCGAGGCGCTGGTCGCCACCGGCCTCGGCCTGTTTGTCGCCATCCCGGCCGTGGCGCTGTTCAACATGCTCAACAGCCGCGTCGAAGACTTCACCGTCGACATCAATGACGTCTCGGGCGAGGTCGTCGCCTACGTGCTGCGCACCGGTCACGGCGCGCCGGAGGCTGGCGAGTAGTGAGTCGCGTCCAGCAGCTCGACGAGGGCGGTATGGTCTCGGCGCGTCGCGCGGCCAACCGGCGACGCCTGCGCCGGCGCCGCGAGGTCGCGCACGCGCGCGCCAGCGGCGATGGCGGGCCCAAGAGCGAGATCAACGTCACGCCGTTTGTCGACGTGGTGCTGGTGCTGCTGATCATCTTCATGGTCGTCACGCCGATGCTGCAGCGCGGCGTCGACGTGCTGCTGCCCGTGTCGATCAACCACCGCGAGCAGAAGGACACCGGCGAGCAGATCATCGTCTCGGTCAAGCAGAGCGGGGTGATCTACCTCGGCCGTGACGCGCTCACCGAAGGCCAGCTCGCCCAGCGGCTCGCACCGCTGCTGACGCGCCAGCCGCCGCCGCCGATCTTCGTCAAGGGCGATCGCCGGCTCGACTGGAAGACCATCCGCCGCGTGCTCGAGATCGTCAAAGGCGCCGGTGCGCCCGGCGTCGCGCTGGCCACCGAGGGCAAGGGCGGCGGAAAGAAATAGCCGATGGGCATGGATGTCAAAGGCGCCGGCGGCGGCGTCAAGAGCGAGATCAACGTCACGCCGTTTGTCGACGTGGTGCTGGTGCTGCTGATCATCTTCATGGTGCTCACGCCGCTGGTGCTGCGCGAGATCGGCGTCGTGATCCCGCGCAAGGCCGACGAGGAGGTCACCGCCGACGTCGCCGCGCAGCAGGTCGTGCTGCACCTGCGCAAGGGCGCGATGGAGATCGGCGGCCGCCCGGTGACGATGGGCAAGCTCGGCGACACGGTGCGCGCGCTGATGGCGCGCCGCCGCGAGAAGCTGCTCTTCGTGCGCGTCGACGACGACGTGCGCTACGGCAAGGCCGTGCAGGCGATGGACATCTGCCGCGGCGCCGGCGTGCGCACGCTGGGTATGACGACCAACGAATAGCGCCCCCGCCGCCCGGGCCGCGCCCCCGCTAGAGGAAGTCCTTCCAGTCGAGGCCGATGTAGAGCAGCGACGGGTTGCTCGGGTTGAAGGCCAGCGCGTCGATGCCGTGGAAGGTGTTGGTGGTCGACGTGACCATGCCGCTGCTGTGGTCGTAGCGCATCAAGCGCGCGCCGCTGAACTTGCTGCCGTGGGCGAAGTAGAGCAGGTCGGGGTTTTGCGGGTGCGGCCATAGCTCGGTGCCGTTGGACATCGGGATGGTGCCCGCCTCGTCGACGACCTTGACGAACGTCTTGCCGCCGTCGATGGAGCGGAAGATCTTGCGCTTGGCGTTGAGCTCGGTGGGATCGAGCCCCATCGCCCAGACCACGTTGCTCTGCGCCGGCGAGAAGGCGACGCTGAAGATGTTGGCGCGCGCGCTGGTGGTCAGGCCCGTCGCCTTGGTCCAGCTCTTACCGCCATCGCTGCTGACGATCAGCCCGTCGTTGGCCACGCCGTAGGCGAGGTGATCGAGGTCGGCGGGGTCGAAGGCGACGCGGTAGTTGAGCACGCTCGGCACGTCGCCCTTCTTGATCAGCAGCTGCGAAAACGACGCGCCACCGTCTGTCGACTCGTAGATCACGCCGCCGTCGGCGCCGATGCGCAGGCGCTTGGGGTTTTGGCGATCGACGCCGAGGCCGTGGATGTTGGGCGTCGGCGACGTCAGCTTGGTCGGCGTGCTGCCGTCGATGCGCCACAGCTCGTCGCGGTTGTCGCCCCAGCCGTAGGTCACGTCACCCGAGGCGGCAAGCTCGAGCAGCCCGCTCTTGCCGAGCTCGCGCCACGTGCAGCCGCTGTCCACAGAGCGCCACAGCGCGTCACCGTGCTGCGCGACGAGGGTGTTGCCGCGCGCCAGCGCCACGATGCCCATGGTGTAGGCGACGCCGGAGAGCATGCCGGCGGTGGGCGTCAGCGTCTGGCCCTCGTCGCTGCTGAACGTCACGCCAGCCATGCCCGTGATCTGCGTGCAGGTCGGCGTGGTCCACGGGCCGGCGTCGGGCGCGGGCGGCGCGTCGATGGTGCCGTCGCCGGCAGTCGCGTCGGCGTCGACGTCGAGGCCGTCGGACGCGTCGGCGTCGGCGAGCGCTGCCTCGACCGCGCCATCGGCGGCGCGTGCGTCGGATGACGCGTCGGCCGCCGGCGTCGCGTCGTCGCAAGCGCAGGGCAGGAGCAAGAGGGTTACGAGCAGCAAGCGGTACATGGTCACTAGCTTAGCAGTTTGCGCTGCTCGGCCTCGGCGGCGACACTCGGCCCTTCACCGAGATGGGTTTGGAGATCACGATGCTCGAAACACTGCGTGACCTGCTCGCCGTGCCGTGGATCCGCGCCGCGGTCATCGCCGGCGGCTCGCTCGTCGGCGCCTTCCTGGTGCGCTTCATCATCGAACGCACGGTGCTGGCGCTGACGCGCAAGACGGCCACCGAGCTCGACGACATGATCGTCGAGCACCTGCGGCGGCCGCTGCTCTTGACGCTGCTGATCATCGGCTTCGCCTGGGCCGTCTCGGTGATCAACCGCTTCTACATCCAGCCGACGACGGCGACGGTGATCTACCGCGTGATGAAGACCGCGGTGGTGTTGACGTGGCTGCTCGCGGCGATGCGCCTCGGCCGGCTCGTGCTGGTGCACCTCGCGCAGCGCACCGAGAGGCAGGGCAAAGGCCTGGTGCGCCAAGGCACGCGCCCGGTCTTCGACATCGTGCTCAAGGTCGCTTTCGTCGCGCTGGCGATCTACCTCTGGCTCGCCACCTGGAAGGTCAACCTCAGCGGTTGGCTCGCCTCGGCCGGAATCCTCGGCATCGTGATGGGCCTCGCCGCCAAGGACACCGTGGCCAACCTCTTCGCCGGCATCTTCATCCTCGCCGATCGGCCCTACAAGCTGGGCGACTTCATCCAGCTCGACGAGGCCGGCCTGCGCGGCAAGGTCACCGACATCGGCATCCGCTCGACGCGCATCCTCACGCGCGACGACATCCAAATCACGATCCCCAACGCGATCATGGGCGCCGCCAAGATCGTCAACGAGACGGGCGGTCCGTTCGAGAAGGTGCGCGTCGCCGCCACCGTCGAGGCTGCCTACGGCTCGGACGTCGATCAGGTCACCGAGGTGCTGCACACCTGCTGGAAGGGCGTCGAGAGCATCTGCGAGACGCCGCAGCCGGAGGTGCGCTTTCGCAAGTTCGGCGGCTCGGGGCTGGTCTTTCAGCTGCTGGTCTACACCGAGCAGCCCGAGCTTCGCGGCCCCGTCGTCAGCGAGCTCAACATGCGCATCTACAAAGAGTTCGCGCGCGTCGGGATCGAGATCCCCTACAGCAAGCACGACGTCTACATCAAAGAGATGCCCGGCGGCCTCGCCGCGCAGGCCGCAGACCAAGGCGACAAAAAGGCGGCCTAGTCGCTGACCCGCTCCACGCGCACCGTCACGTCTGCCCGAAGCGCGGCGAGCGCCTCGAGCCCCGACTCGATACGGCCCAGTGGGACGAGGCCCTTGGCGAAGCCGTAGTCCTTGTAAAAGATGGCCAGGTTGCCCCACGGTGCGTAGTAGGTGACGTCGCCGACAGCCGGATCGAAGCCCGCTGCAGCGCCCTTGGTGGAGAGCTTCTTCGGCAGATAGGCGATCTTTTCGATGCCCGCGTAGTCCGACAGCTTCAGAGACATCGGCAGCTGCGCCACCAGGTCGCGGCTGCTCGCGTTGTCGCGCATCTTCACGACGACCTTCTTGCCGTTGAAGGTCAGCTTGATGCGCACGTCCTGCGCCTTCGCCTGGGGCTCCGCGGCATCCACTAGCGTGACATCGGCGGCGACCACGGCCGCGAGCGCGAGCAACCTAGACATACTGACCATCCTTTCGATCTCAGATCTTGACCAGCACCTTGAGCGCCTGGCGCGTGTCCATCGCTGCGTAGCCGTCCGGGATGCCGTCGAGGTCGACCGTCATGTCGAACACCGGCGATGGGTCGAGCTTGCCTTCGAGCACGTCGGCCATCAGCGCCTCCATGTACGCGCGCACGGGTGCCGGGCCGCCGCGAAACGTCGCGTTCTTGAAGAACAGGCTCATGATGTCGAGCCCGTCGGCGGCCGGCCCGTGAGGCACGCCGACGTAGCCGATGGCGCCGCCGGGGCGCACGATCTGAATCGCCTGCTGCATGGCCGCCGTGCTGCCGACGCACTCGAGCACGTGCCGTGCGCCAGCGCCGCCGGTGAGCGCGAGGATCTCCTCGGCGACGTCAGCACCGTGGCTGCTGACCACGTCGGTGGCGCCGAAGGCGCGTGCTTTGGCGAGGCGATCCTCGTGATGACCGACGGCGATGATGCGCTCGGCGCCCAGACGCCGCGCGGCGAGCACGCCGCAGAGGCCGACGGCGCCGTCGCCGATGACTACCGCCGTCGAGCCCGCCGTGACGCCGGCGCAGACGGCCGCGTGATGGCCGGTTCCCATCACGTCGGTGAGCGGAAAGAGCGCGTCGAGCAGCGCGTCGTCTTCGCGCACGCGCTCGGGCACGGGCACCAGTGTGCCGTCGGCCAGCGGCGCGCGCACGAATTGCCCTTGCGCGCCGTCGGTCATCATCGCCCAGAAGCCGCCGTGCCTGCACGAGGTGTGGACGCCCTCGCGACACAGATCGCAGGTGCCGTCGGAGATGGCAAACGGCGCGAGCACGAGGTCGCCAGGCTTGACGTGGCGCACGTCGGCGCCGACCTCCTCGACCACGCCCATCGGCTCGTGGCCGGTGCGGCCGCCCGGCTCGTAGGGCTGCTGGCCGCGGTAAAGCCACAGGTCCGAGCCGCAGACAGCCGTGCGCGTGATGCGGACGATGGCGTCCGTAGGGGCTTCGATCTTGGGATCGGCGACCTCGTCGATGCGGATGTCGCCGGCGGCGTGAAAAACGGCTGCTCTCATGGGGGTCCTCCGTTGCGCTCGATGACAAGGTAGTCCCCGGCGGCGCGCCGATGAATGGGCACTCCTGCTGAACGCTTGCCTAATCCTGCCAAGCCAGCCATTGGCTGTTTCCCACCCCGCGCGCAGCCACTACCCTGTGTGCGATGGCCACGACACGCCGACCGCAGCGCGAGCCGACGCTCGCGCCTCTGCTCGAAGCCTACCGCCGCTCGCGCGACACGCGTGCGGAGTCGGGCGTGCTCGACGTTGGCGTTCCGGGCGTGATCTTCTTTTGGAACGACCAGCCGGTGCCGCGCTCGCCGCTGCTCTACAACGCGGGCATCGTCATCATCGGTCAAGGACACAAGATCGGATATCTCGGCGGGCGCCGCTTCGAATACGACGCCGACTCCTGTCTCGTCCTGGGCGTGCCCGTTCCGTTCGAGTGCGAGGTCAGCGCCAGCCCCGCTCGGCCGCTGCTCGGAATCCGCATCGACGTCGACCTCACGGCGCTGCATGGCTTGGTGGGGCGGCTGCGCGGGCGGCTGCAGCTCGACGAGCATGGCGAGGGCGCCGCGCACGGCGGCGTCGAGCCGGTGCGTATGGAGGGACCGCTGCTCGACGCCACCAAGCGGCTCATCGAGTGCTTCGACGACCCGCTGGACCGTCAGGTGATCGGCTCGACCATCGTCGACGAGATCATCTACCGCGTGCTCAAGGGGCCGCAGGGGCACGTGCTCTACGCGCTCACGCAGCATCACACGCCCTACGCCAGCGTCGCGCGCGCCCTCGAGCGCATCCACAAGGACTACCGCGAGACGCTCGCTGTCGAAGACCTCGCCAAGGAAAGCGCGATGAGCGTCTCGTCGTTTCATCGCGCCTTCAAACGCGTCACCGGCGAGAGCCCGCTGCAGTACCTCAAGAAGCTGCGGCTGCTCAAAGCCAAGGGCCTTTTGGTGTTCGACGGGCTGCGCGTCGAAGAGGCCGCCACGGACGTTGGCTACGCCAGCGCGTCGCAGTTCAGCCGCGAGTTCAAACGCTACTTCAAGGTGCCGCCCTCGGAAGCCGAGCGCCTGCCCTACAGCGACGCGGTCAGCTAGCGGTCCTCGCTAGCGCGCTCTCGTCTCGCCGTTCTTTCCTCGCCAGGTTGACAGCAATAGGCACGTGTCTGCCGGGAACGCCCATTCATCGACGGGTGCACGCGCACTACCTTGAAGAGCGTCGGCTCTGACCTGGGAGGCAGCCATGAGCACGTCAAGACACGTCGCGGTGATGATCGCAGCGCTCGGCGCGATGGCCATCGCCTGCGCATCGCCCGCTATCGAGCAACACAGCCCCGAGCGCTGGGACAAGACCTTCGCCAAGAGCGACGAGGTCGTGCACAAAAAAGTCACCTTCACCAATCGCATCGGCATCAAGCTCGTCGGCGACTACTACCGGCCCAAAGGCGCCGCGTCGCAGCGGCTGGCGGCGATCGTCGTCGGCCATCCCTATGGCGGCGTCAAGGAGCAGACCGCGGGTCTCTACGCGCAGACGCTGGCCGAGCGGGGCTTCGCCACGCTGGCCTTCGATGCCTCGTTCAACGGGGAAAGCGGCGGTACGCCGCGCTCGATCTCGTCGCCCGAGATCTTCGCCGAAGACTTCAGCGCGGCCGTCGATTTTCTCGGCACGCGCCCCGAGGTCGACCGCGACCGCATCGGCGTGCTCGGCATCTGCGGCAGCGGCGGCTTCGCGCTCAGCGCCGCGCAGCTCGACCCGCGCATGAAGGCGATCGCGACGGTCAGCATGTACGACATGGGCCGCGCGATCCGGCGTGGCCTGCGCGACACGCTGAGCGAAACGCAGCGCCGCGCGACGCTGGCCAAGGTCGCCGAGCAGCGCTGGGCCGAGTACGGCAAGGCCAAGGCGCTGCTCGTGCCCGGCTCGCCGCCCGAGCTGCGGCGCGACACGTCCGCCGTGGGGCGCGAGTTCTTCGACTACTACCGCACGCCGCGCGGTCAGCATCCGCGCGCGACGACGGCGTTTTCGTTCACCAGCCTCGCGCCGATGATGCGCTTTCGACCGTTCGATCACCTCGACGCGATCTCTCCGCGACCGCTGCTATTCATCGCCGGCGAGAAGGCGCACTCGCGCTACTTCAGCGAAGACGCGTTCAAGGCGGCCTCGCAGCCGAAGCAGCTGGTGATCGTGCCGGGCGCCGGGCACGTCGATCTGTACGACCGCGTGAAGCTCATCCCGTGGAACAAGCTCGCGATGTTCTTCGAGACGAACCTCGCGCCGAACGCGCCGCGGCACGCGCGTGGCGAGAAGCTCAGCATCAGCGCGGCGAGCAAGCGCGCCACGATCACGGGCGCCAAGGCGTACTTCACCGGCAAGGTGAAGGTCGCGATGCTGTTCGCGCCGCAGGGGCCACGAACGTTCAGCGGCGCCAGCGTGTCATTCGAGCCGGGCGCGCGCAGCGCCTGGCACAGCCACCCCGCCGGCCAGACGCTGGTCGTCACCGCCGGCGCGGGTTGGGTGCAGATGCAGGGGCAGCCGCGGCGTGATCTGAAACCTGGTGACGTGGTCTGGACGCCGCCCGGGGTGCGCCACTGGCACGGCGCGACGGATTCGAGCGCTATGACGCACCTCGCGCTGCAGGGCGCCGTCGATGGCAAGGCCGTCAACTGGTTCGAGCACGTCAGCGACGCGCAGTACGCCGCGCGCCAGGCGCGCGCTAGTCGCTAGCAGCGCGCGCGTGCGACCGCGTTACTCTTCTTCTTCGTCGCCTTCGGGCCAGAAGACGTCGTGCCAGGCCTCGCGCGCCTCGCGCGCGCGCCGCGCGGTCTCGGGGTTGGGGTCGTCGAACAGCTCGAGCAGCCTGCGCGCCGCATCCGAGTGCACGGCGACGAGCGGATGCAGCACCGGCTCGAGCATCGTCTCGCGCGGCTCTTCGAGGATTTCGCGCACCAGCTCGAGCATCTTCTCGCCGCGCGCCTGGCGCACCAGCGCGGCGCCATCGAGCAGGTCGACCTTCTCGTCGCGCCGGCCGCGCTCCAGCGCGCGATCGGCTGACGGTGCGCGGCGGCGGATCCAGAGCAGCTCGCTGACGCGGCCGTTGCCCGACTCGTCGCGCTCCATCTGCTCGCCGAGCAGCGAGAGCAGCGAGCGCGACAGCTTGGAGGCGCCGACCCAGGCGTTGGCGGCGGCGAGCGAGCGGCCGCCGAGGCGCACGCCGAGCTCGGCGAGCGGCACCAGCGCGCGCGAGTGCAGCGTGTCGGCGACGGCGAGCTCGAGGGCGGTGGCGATCCAGTCGCCGCGCGCCGAGGCCATCATGCGCGGCACGATCTCGGCGGGCAGCGGATCGAGGCGCAGCAGGTACAGCAGCGGCCCCGGGTGGTGCGGCAAGATCGCCATCGCACGCGTGACGAGCCCGTCGCTGACGAGGCGCGCGCGGCCGATGGCGCTCCACTCTTCGACGGCGCCCGGCGGATACTTTTCGACGAGCTCCTGAAACTCGCCCAGGTTGCCAGCGCGCGAGAGCCACACCATCAGGCTGACGCGCCCGATGTCGTCGCCGCGCAAGTGCTTGCGGATGGCGGCGGCGGCCTCGCTGCGCGTGACCCACTTGGGGTCGGCCTCGTGCAGCACGAACAGCAGCAGCGTCGCGCGCGGCTCTTCGGCGGTGCGCAGGTGCGGCAGGACCTGCTCGACCAGCTCGGGTCCCACGTGGCGTGCGACCGCGACGAGCAGCTCGCCCGCGAAGCGCGAGCCGAGCAGCTCGAGCAGGTGCTGAATCTTCTCTTCGTCGCCGCCGATGTGCGGCGCCGCTTGCTCGAACGTGCGCCAGTCGGGCTCGAGCCCGTCGCTGCCTTCGTAGCCTTGGCGCGACAGCACATGCGGCGCGAGTACTTGGCGCCAGTCCGTCGAGCTGCACAGCTTGACGAACGCCGCGCGTCGCGCGTCGCGCGCCTCGGCGCCTAGCGCCTGATCGAGAAGCGTCTCGGTGCTGTCGGTCATGGGTCCTTCGAGTGGCGCGGCGAGTGGATCGATTGTAGGGAGGAGTGCTACTCATTGTCCAGTTGAGCCAAGCCGATCCGGAAGGTTGCCGTGAGCGAGAATAGATCGTCGTTTTCTAGCCCCTACGCGTTGGTCCTCGGCCTGTGCACGCTCGGCGTGCTGTCGCTGGGGGCCTGCAAAAAACCCGGCGGCGCCGCCGGCACGGCGTCGGGCAGCGGGGCGGCGTCGGGCAGCGGCGCGGCCTCGGGCAAGGGCAGCGCGGGCGGCAGCCCCAAGATCGCGCCCAAGCTTCCGCCGGGCTTCAAAGACAAGCTCGCCGCCTCGGCGACGCCCGAGCCCAAGATCGACGGGCCGGCGGGCATCGGACCGGGCCCCGCCATCGCGCCGCTCGCGCCGCCGGCCGAGCCGCCCAAGTCGAGCGCCCAAGCCGCGGCGCTGATGAAAGTGGCGCAGAAGGCGCACTACGATCCGACCAGCCTCGGTCTGCAGGCGCTCGCCTTCAAGGTGCAGATCACCGACAAGAACCCCAAGCGCACGCTCGTGGTGCAGGCCCACGGCGCCTGGAAGAAGGGCGACAAGGCGCCGCTCGTCGCCGTCGACGGCATCACGCGCGACGGCAAGCTGCTCGAGCGCGACACCAACATCCAGAAGACGATCTTCACCTCGTCGCGCTATCGCGCGCGGCGCCTGCTGATGGGGCTCGGCGAGAGCTACTTGCGCGCGAGGCTCTTGGGCCTGGCCGGAAAGGACGGCAAGGTCAGCGCGCCCGCCAAGGCAAAGAAGCCCAAGGCGAAGAAGCAGCCGGCAGCGCCCGCGCCGGCGGTGAGCATCCTCTACACCGGCGGCGAGTTTGGCGAGAACACCGTGCTGCTGGGCAAGGACTACCGCATCCTCAGCATCACAAACCGTTCGCCGGTCGGCGTGACGCGCACCATGACCTATCAGAGCAAGGCCGAGGACGGACGCTTCCTCATCACCGGCGCGCGGCTCGCCGTGACCATGGCGGCAGACGCCAAGGTGCCGAAGAAGATCTCGGCGCTGATGAAGGCCTCCAACGGCATGAACCTGTCGTTCGAGTACAAGAAGGTCGGTCGCTTCCACCTGCCCGTGCGCATCGAGAAAGACACGCCCGGCATGCGCACCAAGACCCTCATCGAGCTCACCTACACCGGCATCAAATAGGGTCACTCTATGCTCTAGAACCGCCCGAAACTAAAGGGCGCAGAACCCACAATGACAAAACCCGATGTGCGAATACCGCACATCGGGTTTTGTCATTGTGGTCTAGGCGCCTTTTAGTTTCGGGCGCTTGCGAATCGTAGAGTGACCCCGAGTGCGAGGAGCAGGAGCGCTGTCGGCAGCGCGCCTTCGCCGCCGACGTTGCAGCCGCCGCCGAGCTCGCCGCCCATGCTGTCGGTGCCGTGCGGCGTCACGCGCGCGTCGTCGGCCGCTGCGTCGCGCGTGCCCGCGTCGGGTGTCGACAGCTCGGCGACGCGTGCATCGACGAGCAGGTCGTTCGCGCTCGCGTCGGCGATCACGGGCGGCCCGCTGTCGGGTGGTGCGGGCGGCGCGGCGCAGGCGGCGCTGGTCGCCGTGAGCTGACACGTCTTGCCCGCGGCGCAGGCCTTGCCATTCTTCAGCCCGCCGTTGTCGCAGTCTGCGATGCGGCCGTCGGGTAGGCACGTCTTGCGCTGGCCGAGGGCTGGGCAGAACACGCTGACGCAGCGCACGCCGAGCTGATCGTCGGCGCAGTTGGCGCCGAACACGGCGCAATCGCCTTCGCCGCAGTGCTCGTCGATGATCTTCGAGCCCTTGCATTGTCGTTTGCATGGACAGTGCGTCGCGGCGCCGCTGCCGCGCGCGAAGACGGCGAGGTGGTTTCCGACCACGCGTTGGCTGCCATCGCTGGGGTTGTTGACGACGCCGACGTTGCGGATCCACATCGCCGACGAGCCGCCGCCATCGAGGTTGACGGCGTCGAACGCGCCGAGGCCCTTGAGCAGCGCGCTCAGCTCTTTGCACGTCATGCCGGCGCGGCCCGGCGCGCGGCCGTCGACGACGACGACGATCAGCTTGCTGTGGTCCTCGCTGATGCCCACCGCAGTGCGCGGATGGCGGTTGATGCACAGTGGGTCGCCCGGGTTGCCGACGTGGTTGCCGTCGTCGAGCAGCGTGGGGTGGCCGCTGACGACCTGCCGCATCCAAGCCGCGTGCGCGGTGATGTTGTTGTGATGCGGAAGCTCGATGCGATGGTCGCCGATGGCGAGCGGTGTGACATAGCCGTGATCGCCGCTGCCCGGCCAGACGGCGCCGTCGCCTACCGCGAGCCCGTCGGTGCTGTAGCCGCTGGCGAAGAAGTCACCGTTGACCACCGCGTGCGCGCCGGTGAGCGAGCCGAAGCTCGATGGCGTGCGCCCGCGTTCGCCGTGTTTGGTCGCGCGCAGCGAGACCCCGGCGTGGCAAAGGTCAACCACCAGCGCGTTGATGTTCTGCGTCGAGGAGGTGCGGTGAAGCCGCGCGACGCCGGGGTGCGGCGTCGACCAGCTGTCACCGGCGTGCGCCGATGCGGCGGGTGCCAGCGCCAGCAGCAGCGCGGCGAGCAGCGAACACGAACGCGAGGTCATGCCGCGAACGACGAGCAAGCGCCGTGCCGCGCGTGGATCCGCGAGATCTCACGAACGGCGCGGTGAGCCGAGGCCCCGCGTGCGCACGAGTGGTTGCAGCTGCTGCCGCGCCCGCTAGTGTCTGCGCGCGTAGACGCGGTAGTCGAGGTGCTGAAAGCAGCTGTCGACGTGCTCGACGTGCGAGAGCCACGCCTCGTCGATCTCGCCGCGCTCGATCTCGTCGGCGAGCCGCCAGAAGCGCGCCAGGTGCGTGCGCGTACGACGCACGGCGTAGTCCACCGTCGTCTTGGTGCGCATGATGAACGCCCAGTCGCTGGCCTGCGCCAACAGCAGCTCGCGCGCGGCCTGCGTCAGCGCGCGTGCTTCGAGCGGCGGCGGCTCGACGGCGCGCGAAGCGAGCGCGATCATGCGCTCGGCGGCGAGCGTCAGGCGCGGGTAGATCCACTCGTTGGTGTCGTTGAGCCAGTACTCGTGGTAGCCGCGCTCGCCCCAGCTCGATTGTGCCGGCTGCGCCAGCTGCTGCGTGGCGTGACGCGCCAGATAGGAGCGTAGGTGCGTCGCGCGCAGGTGATCGCCGTGCTCGGGCAGCCGACGAAACAGCTCGTCGAGCCACCACGGGCCCTCGTACCACCAGTGGCCGAACAGCTCGGCGTCGTAGGGCGCGACGACGAGCGGCGCGTAGAGATCGCCCGAGCGCACGCGCGCTGTCTGGGCGAGGCGCTTGTAGACGAAATCGCGCGCGTGCTCGCGCGCGCGTCGCTCGGCCCAGTAGGGATCGTAGAGCTCCTTGTGCTCGCCGGCGCCGGTGATGCGGTGGTACTTGATGCCGGTGTGCTTGGCCACGCCGTGCGGCTGGTCGAAGGGCGCCAGCGATGCAGCGTCGAGGTCGAATCCGATGTCGCGATAGAAGTCGCGATAGACCGGATCGCCAGGGTAGCCGCGCTCGCGGCTCCAGACCTCGTTGGACGAGTCGGGATCGCGCGCGAAGACCGCGACACCGCTGTGCCGGCAGAAGATCGGCGCGAAGCTGCCATGGCGCGGGCGCGGCGTGGCGTAGAGCACGCCGTGGGTGTCGGCGATGAAGTAACGCAGGCCGACGTCGGCGAGCATGCGGTCGAGGCCCTCGTAGTAGGCGCACTCGGGCAGCCAGATTCCGCTCGGCGCGCGGCCGAAACGGCGCCGATAGCTGTCGACGGCGACGGCCAGCTGCGCGTGCACGGCCTCGGGCGTGATCTGCATCAGCGGCAGGTAGCCGTGGGTCGCGCCGCACGTGAGGATGTCGAGCTTGCCGCGCGCCTGCAGCGCGCCGAACGCCGAGAGCAGGTCGCCGCCGGTGCGTTGCCAGAAGTCGGCGATGTTCGCGAAGTGCTCGCGGTAGTGCGCGACGAGGTAGCTCAGGTGTCCGTTGTCGGCCACGCGCGCGGCTTCGCGCTCGCACAGCGTCTGCAGCAGCGATAGGTGCCGCGTGTACCGCGCGCGCAAGAGCTCATCATCGAGCATCTCGCAGAGCGGCGGGCTGAGCACCATCGATAGCTCGAACGGCACGCCGTCGCGCTCGAGGCCTTCGAGCACGATCAGCAGCGGAATGTACGTCTCGGTGATCGCCTCGTAGAGCCAGTTCTCCTCGAGGAAGAACTCGTGCTCGGGGTGGCGCACGAACGGCAGGTGCGCGTGCAGCACCAGGGCGAGCTCTGCGGGTTGCAAGGCGGGTCGTCGTCCGAGGAGGTTGCTCGGCTAGCCGCGGTCGCTGACGCTGCCGAACCAAAGCCTGAGGTTCTCGCGCTGTCCGTCCTCCGCGACCGCCTCGATCGACAGGTCAGCGAGGCCATGGCCGAGCGGCACCCGCAGGCTGAAGCCACCGTCGGGGCCGACGGCGATGCGGCGGCCTGCGATGTTGAGCACGGTGCCGGCGGCGGCTCGCCCGGCGACGACGATCTCGGCGGTGGTGCGCAGCAGCGGCCGCGCGTCGCGCGGCTCGTCGATGCCCGGCGCCGTGGGGATCGCGCGCAAGGGGAGGTCGTCGAAGGCATCCTCGCCGAGGCGGATGTCGAGCTCGGAGAGCGCGCGGCTCGGATCGCCATCCGACGTGGCGAGTCGGTGCGAGATGCTGCCGGGCGTGACACTGCCCGGCGTGATGCTGCCGGGCGTGATGCTGCCGGGCGTGACGCTGCCCGGCGTGATGCTGCCCGGCGTGACGCTGCCCGGTGTGACGCTGCCCGGTGTGACGCTGCCCGGCGTGACGCCGCCTGCCGCAACGCCGCTGCCCGCGGCGACGCTCACGCTGCTCGCCGCCGCGCTGCTCGGGCGCGGGGCGGCCGCGATCTCGATCACCTCGATGGCGCCGAGGCTGCCCGCGCTGACGCTGCCGGCCACCGCCGTGATGGGCATTGTGACGGGCACGGCGGCGACGCTGCTCACGACCACGGGCGTGATGCTGCCCGGCGTGATGCTGCCCGGCGTGACACTGCCCGGCGTGACACTGCCCGGCGTGATGCTGCCCGGCGTGACACTGCCCGGCGTGACACTGCCCGGCGTAACACTTCCGGGCGCGACACTGCCGGCGATAACGGCACCGACCGCGGCCATGGTCTGCGGTGACGCCGGCACGTGGTGCTGCCGACCGTGCGGCGACCAGCCAGACAGCGAGGCGGCCACCTCGTCGATGGGGCGATCGAAGGGCACCGTCGCCACGTGAACGCTGGCGTCGTCGCTGGGACGATCGATCGGCGCACGCACGCGCGCCGAACGCGCCAGCGGAAACCACTGTCCGGCGCCGCGGTAGCCGATCTCGCAGACGTACTCGCGCCCGGGCTGCGGCACGGGTACGTACCAGCTCGACGCGTGCTCGTCGCAGTCATGGTCGACCATCACGTGCGCGTTGGAGCCGTCGAAGTGCGCGACGTCGGTGACGTCGAAAAGGCGCAGCGCGAGGTGCTCGCCGCCGGCGTCGCGCGCTGCGCTGCGGTACTCGTCGTCGAGGCCCCAGAAGACGTAGAGCCAGCTCGGATCGCGCGGCAGCATCATCACGCGATTCTCACCCGATTGTACCGGCGGCTCGCCGAGGCCCTCGTCCAGCGCGCGCATCAGCTCCGGTGATGGGCCCTGTGGCCGGCTCGCGGTGGCCGCACTCGGCGTGCTCGGCGCGCTCGCAGCGGCAGGGCTGGGCGCGTCGGCTCGCGCCTGCGCGTCCTGCGGTGCGTCTGCCGCGCGCTCGCGCCGACGGCGTGGTGGTGTCGCGACCTCCGCGCT
>JAGQIK010000094.1 GCA_020431405.1 Myxococcales bacterium | reverse complement strand
CGCTCGGCGAGCTGGCCAAGCCGACCAAAGGCAAGAAGGACATCGCGCAGGTCGGCACCATCAGCGCCAACGGCGACACGGTGATCGGCGACATCATCGCCGAGGCGATGTCGAAGGTCGGCAAAGAGGGCGTCATCACGGTCGAGGAAGCCAAGTCGATGGAGACGGTCCTCGACGTCGTCGAGGGCATGCAGTTCGACCGCGGCTATCTCTCGCCGTACTTCGTCACCGACTCGGAGCGTATGGAGGTCGTGCTCGAGGATTGCTTCGTGCTGATCCACGAGAAGAAGGTCTCCAACATGAAAGACCTGCTGCCCGTGCTCGAGCAGCTTTCGGGCAGCGGCCGTCCGCTGCTGATCATCGCCGAGGATGTCGAGGGCGAGGCGCTCGCCACGCTCGTCGTCAACAAGCTGCGCGGCGTGCTCAAGATCGCCGCCGTCAAGGCGCCGGGCTTTGGCGATCGTCGCAAAGAGATGCTCAAGGACATCGCGATCCTCACCGGTGGCCAGGCCATCACCGAGGACCTCGGCCTCAAGCTCGAGAACATCACCCTCAAGGACCTCGGCCGCGCCAAGCGCATCACCGTCGACAAGGACAACACGGTCATCGTCGACGGCGCCGGCGGCAAGAAGGACATCCAGGGCCGCGTCGAGCAGATCCGCCGTCAGATCGAAGAGACCAGCTCGGACTACGATCGCGAGAAGCTGCAGGAGCGGCTGGCCAAGCTCGTCGGCGGCGTCGCCGTGATCAAGGTCGGCGCTGCGACCGAGACCGAGATGAAGGAGAAGAAGGCGCGCGTCGAGGACGCGATGCACGCCACGCGCGCGGCTGTCGAGGAGGGCATCGTGCCGGGCGGCGGCGTCGCGCTGCTGCGCGCGCAGGACGCGGTCGACAAGCTCGAGCTCACTGGCGACCAGGCGACGGGTCTTTCGATCCTGCGCCGCGCGCTCGAGGAGCCCATGCGCCAGATCGCGAGCAACGCCGGCATCGACGGCTCGATCGTGGTCAACAAGGTGCGCGAGCTCGACGGAGCCAAGGGCTTCGACGCCGCCGAGGAGAAGTACGTCGACCTCGTCAAGGCGGGTGTCATCGATCCGGTCAAGGTCGTGCGCACGGCGCTGCAGAACGCCGCCAGCGTGGCCGGCCTGATGCTGACCACCGAGGCGCTGGTCGCCGAGAAGCCCGAAGAGAAGAAGGCCGACGCCCACGCGGGCCATGACCACGGCATGGGTGGCATGGGCGGCATGGGTGGCATGGGCGGCATGGGCGGCATGGGCGGCATGGGCTTCTAGCCCGAAAGCTCGCGCGCTCGCGAGGGCGCGCGGGCTTACTCGCTCACTCCGACCGACTAGACGTTCTCGTTCTTCCAGTCACACGCCGGGCAGAACGACGCGTCCACCGCTGTCCACTCGGCGCCGCAGGCAGGGCAAGCCCAGGTCTGCGGCGTCGAGCTCGGTGTCGCATCCTTGTCTGGCACCGCGGCCGCCAGCGCGTCCAAATCCATCGTCGGCTGCGCGTAGGTCGAGTCGTCGAACGCGCTCATCTGCCCCGTATCATCGATATCGCCGCCGTAGGTGGGAAAGTCCTGCTGATGGCTCAGCGGTGAGCCCGTCGCGAGCGGCACACGTCCGCGGGAGGCGCCGTTGCCCCGTTGCGCCTCGCCAGCCCGTCGTGGCGCTTCGCCGGTCACCGTCGGATGTGTCGCCAGCGGGGGCGGCGAAGGCGGCGTGTTGAGGCGATCGATTTTGGCGTCGCTGAGGGTGGCGAAATCGAGGGCCGCCGAGCGACCGTCGGCGCTCTGCACTGAATGGTCGATGCGTGTCGGGTCGAGCTCGTCGGTGCCGGTTTCGTGAATCACCGACATGGCGGGCAGCTTGTCGGTGCGGTCGAGATCCTGCACGCCGCGGCCGCGCTGCGTTGCGACCTCGAGATCGTCGAGCGTGCCCTCGTCAGAGAAGGGCTCGGGCACCGCGACGACGAATGACTCGTCGGGCAGATCGGTGCCGCACTCGGGGCATTCCTCGGGCAGCCCGTCGCTCGCAAGCGCGAACACGGCGCGGCAAAAGATACACTGCCGGTGTGCGGTCACGACCGCCCGATGATACCGAAAGCAGTGCCCTCCGCGCAAAGCGCAGCTGTCGATCGGGCGAGGGCGGGTCCAGGGGCTAGCGACGCATGAAGTTCTGCGTCCAGTAGTGCTTGTAGCCCTTGCCGCAGTTGTTGTAGCCGATGCCGATGTGGGTGTAGTTGCCGAGGATGTTGGCGCGGTGCCCCGAGCTGTTCATCCACGAATTCATCACCGAGGCCGGCGAGGTCTGACCAGCGGCGATGTTCTCGCCGGCGCCGCGGAAGTCGACGCCGCCCGCCGAGAGGCGATCCCACGGCGACGAGCCATCGGCGCCGGTGTGCGAAAAGAAGCCCGCCGTGCACATGTACTCGCTGTACTTGCGCGCCACGGCGCTGGCCTTGAGATCGCAGGCAAGCGGTGCGAGGCCCTGTTTGGCGCGCTCCTGGTTGACGATCACCAGCACCTCGGACTCTTCGGGCGAGCCGCAGGCGCCGGTGGGCGGCGGCGGCGTGCCGCTGTCTTGCTGCGGTGGCGGCGGCGGCGGCGTGCCGCTGTCTTGCTGCTGCGGCGGCGGCGTGCTGCCACTGTCGGGGGTCGCGCCAGCGTCGGGCGCGTTGCTCCCCGTGTCGGGGTTGTTGTTCCAGGCGCCCGAGTCGGTGCCGCCGTTGACGATGATGATCGGGCCGGAGTCTTCGCCCCCACCGTTCTGCTGGCTGCGGCTGCGCTGGAACTCGAAGTCGCCGCACGCGCCGAGCAGCGCTAGCGCGGTGAAAAGCAGGGGGAAAGCGATGATTCTAAGCGACCGGCGGGTCATGGCGAGGTGGATCTGAGCAAGGCCCAGACCAGATCGGCCCGACGGCTAAGGATTCGCTGATCTTCGAGAAATCGCGATGCGTTGCGCCGACGCAACGCACCGCACGGGGGCGGCCAGCCACAGCCTTGGGGGCTGCGAGCGGCAGGTGGTGAGGCGACGCCCCACGGCGCGCCGCCGCCGCGCTCGGCTAGGCGCCGTTGCCGTTGCGAGCGCGGGTGGCCTTCTTGACGTCGCCGTCGATGGTGGCGCGCACCATCCAGGGGAAGTGGCGATACATGAAGTGAGTGAACTTGCTGCCGAAGCCCGGGACGATGTTGTAGCGCCCGGAGGCGATGCCCTTGAGCATGGCTTCGGCGACCGCGTCGGGATGCATGACCTTGACGTTGCCGGAGACGGCCTTGGTCTCGGCCGGCTTGTACTGGTTCTCTTCGGCGAGCTGTGGCGTGTCGACGTCCGCCGGATAGACCACAGAGACGCCCACGCCGTGCGGCAGGAGCTCTTGGCGCAGGCAGTCGGAGAAACCGACCACCGCGAACTTGCTCGCCGCGTAGGCCGTGTAGCCGAACACGCCCATGAAGCCGAGCAGCGACGAGACATTGCAGATGTGGCCGCTGTGCTGCTCGACAAACGTTGGCAGAAACGCGCGCGTGACGTTGACCGTGCCGAAGTAGTTGACGCGCATCTGCTGCTCGAAGACGTCGTCCGACAGCTCCTGCACGTAGCCTGGCTGCGCGATGCCCGCGTTGTTGATCAGCACGTCGAGGCCGCCCAGACGCTCGAGCACGGCGTCGCGCGCGGCGCTCACCGACGCCTTGTCGGCGATGTCGATCACGACCTTGTCGGTGATCTGCTCGGCGCTGTCTGCGACCGCTTCGATCTGCCCCAACGCCGTCTCGAGCTTGGCCTCGTTGCGGGCGCCGATGATCACGTTGGCGCCGTTGCGAGCGAGCAGCGCGGCCGTCGACTTGCCGATGCCGCTCGAGCCGCCGGTGATGAAGACCTTCTTGTCCTTGAAGTAACGCATACCCGCCCCCTTCGGCTGGCCCGCGGCCAGCGCCGAGCGGTTACCATAGGCAGCCGCGACTGTCACGCCGTGGCGCGTCTGTGGGCAGGGCCTCGGGCCGGGCCTCGGACCTCAGGCCTCGGGCCTCAGGATCGCGTGCTGGCGCCGTGCACGCTTCGCAGGTCTCCAGGTGGCGCGCACATCAGTCGCCCCGCGCTCGCATGCCCAGCGCGCCGGCGATCAGCGCTGCGTCTGCCGGCGCAGCTGCAAAGCGTGCATCGCGTGGGCGTTGCGATCCCGAGGCCTGAGGCCCGAGGCCCGAGGCCCGAGGCCGGCCGCGACTAGACGTTGATGAAGCCGTGCTGGATCGCGTAGCGCGTGATGTCGGAGTTGTTGCGCAGCTGCAGCTTCTTGAGCACGTGGCTGCGGTGGCTGTCGACGGTCTTGACGCTGATGGTCAGCTTGTCGGCGATCTCGCGGTTGGTCAGGCCCATGGCGAGCATGCACATGACCTCGAACTCGCGGTTGGAGAGCTTCTTTGCCGGCTCGTCGAGCGCTTCGGGCTGCAGGTATTTCTCTGCGAAGCTGCGCTCGAGGTCCGGCGGCAGGTAGCGCTTGCCTTGCTTGACGCGCTCGATGGCGTTGACGAGCTGCTCGGCTTTGGCGTCCTTGAGGATGAAGCCCAGTGCGCCGGCGCGCAGCGCGCGCAGCGCGTAGTGCTCGTCGGTGTGCATGGTGAGGATCAGCACGCGCGTGCCCACATCGAGGGCGACTATTTCGCGCGTGGCCTCGATGCCGTCTTTTTCGGGCATCGAGATGTCGAGGAGGATCACGTCGGGGTGGTGCTTTTCCACGAGCGCGACGGCTTCGACACCGTTGGCGGCCTCGCCAACGATCTCGAAGCCGCGCTCGCGCAAAATGCGCTGCAGCCCTTCGCGAACTAGGGCGTGATCATCGCTAATCGCGACACGGATCATGCCTGACCTCCCTTGTTCTCCCCGTACGACCGCGAGCATGACGACGTGCTCTCGCCGTAGTCTAGCCTCTCGCACTAAACCACGGAAGACGGGCAGCGTGCGAACGTAACATGTTGGCGCCTCGCTCCGCGAGATGCCAGCTTGTCGTGATGCCGCGTAGATGCAGCCGCCTAGCCGCAGTCTCCGGTGCGCTGATCTGCGCGCTGCTGTCGAGCCTCGCGCTCGCAGCGCCGTGGAGCATCAAGCGCGATCCCAAAGCCGATGCCGAGCGGCTGCTCAAGCTGATGGAGCGATCACCGGAGACGGGGCTCGGCGTCGAGGCGATGGTGCGCGCGGTGGGCATCCGACGCGCCGTGCAGATGGCGCGCCGCCGACTGCGCGAGGCGCCGAGCTGGCGCACGCAGCTTTCGCTCGGACGACTGCTGTTGCGCGCGCGGCGGCGTGGCGCGGCGCTGGTGCAGCTGCGCAAGGCGCTCGTCGGTGCCGCCAAAGAAACGCAGCCCGCGCTCGGTTGGGCCGCTCAGGCGCTGGTGGAAGCGAACGCGCGCGCGCAAGCGGCGCGGCTCATCGCGCGCTTTCGTAAGCGCTACGCCGACGACGCCGGCGCGGCGCAGCTCGCCGTGCGCTTGGCGCTGGCGCGGCGCGATCTCCAGGTCGCCGTTAGCGAGCAGCAGCGGTTGGCGCGCCTGCGCCCCAAAGCGCAGCAGGTGCAGCGCGTGCTGGCGCGCCTTCTCGTTCGCGCAGGACGCTTCGATGACGCGGCGACCCAGCTCGGCGCGATGCTCAAGCTCAAGACGCTCTCGAGCGAGACGCGCTGCGAGCTGCTGCGCGATCTGGCGGGCCTCGAAGAGAAGCTCGAGCGCTTCAAGGACGCTGTCACGCACTACCGCGCCGCGCTCAAGCTCGCCGACGGCGGCAGCTGGATCGATCGCGATCTGCGCAAGCGCCTGCTCGACAGCTATCGCACGCGCCGCGACCGCGCCGGCCTGATCAAGGAAGCGGAGCGTATGCTCAAGGCCGATCCCAAGGCGGCGCTGGCGCTCGAGGTGCTCGGCGATGAAAACCTGCGCGTCGGTCGCGTGCCCGAGGCGATCACCTACTTCGAGCGTTACCTCAAGGTCTCGCCGGGCGACCACACCGTGCGCGCGCGTCTGATGTTTCTGCTCATGCGGCGCGGCATGCGCGCGCGCGCCACGGTGCACGCCGGCGAGCTTCACAAGCGTCGCCCCTCGGTGCCGAGGCATTTGCTCGAGTGGGCGGCGCTGCTGTCGAGCGGTGGAAAGCGCGCCGAGGCGCGCGCGGCGTTGCGCAAAGGCATCACGCTCTACGCCAAGGACAGCGACGGCTTGCAGCTGGTCGCCGGCGCGCTGTCAGACCTTGGCGACAACGACGGCGCCAAGCTGGCCTTCGCTGCGCTGGTCAAGCTTGCCGCCAGCGACCGCAGCAGCCAGGGCGCCATCGGACGCTACCTGTGGCAGCGCGGTCAGCGCGGCCCCGCGCTCGACGCCTGGACTGCGATGCTCGGCAAGAAGCCGACAGCGCTGGCCTACCACACGTGGGTCGAGCTGGTGCTCTCGGTGCGTGCGCAGAGCTTCCCGTCGCTGCGCGCGCGCGTCGCCGCGGAGCTTCGCCGCGGCCTGCAGCATTATCCGAAGCACGACGGGCTGCGCACGCTGGCGCGCCAGCTCGCCAAGCATCGCGCGCGGCGCTGAACATGTTAGACTGAACCGCAGCAGCAGCGGCCCCCGTAGGTAGTTGGAGCAGGATGTGAAACCTCGCGCGCCTCTCGCGCTCGCGCCGCTCGTCGTCCTCCTTGCCGCTTGCAGTCCCGAAGACACGTCGCGCCGTTCGCTGGCGATCGCCGGCGGCCAGGTTGCCGCCAGTGGCGCCTATGCCGCCGTGGTCGGCATTGCCATCGCCGACGAGCTCGACCCCAAGTCGCTCTCGCTGCTCTGCAGCGGCACCCTCATCGCGCCCGACGCCGTGCTCACGGCGGCGCACTGTCTGATCGGATCGCCGCCGCGGCTGCGCATCTTCATCGGCAGCAACGTCAACGACGGCGCCGCCGGCACGATCTACGAGGTCGTTCGCGAGCAGATGCACCCGCTGTGGAGCGAGACCTCAGCGCCGCCGCAGGGCGTCGGTCAGGCCAACGACCTCGCGCTGCTGTTTGTCAGCGGCCCCGTGCAGGGCGTCGACCCGGTGGCGTTGCCCGCCAGCGGCGAGCTCGCCAGCGAGCTCGTCGTGCGCACGCAGACCACCATCGTGGGCTACGGCGCCGCGATGGTGGGCGGCGCCTCGGGCATCAAGCAGGTCGCCGACGGCGCGCGCCTCTCGCACGTCGGCGACTTCGAGCTCGCGGTGAGCTATCCCGGCGAGCCACAGGCCTGCGAAGGTGACTCGGGCGGTCCAGCGCTGCTGCCGCTCGCCAGCGGCGGCCTGCGCATCGTCGGGGTCGCGTCGCGCGCCTCGGGAAGCGGCAACGCGTGCAACGGCGGCGCCGTCTACACGCGCGTCGACAGCTACATCGACTTCATCGTCGATGCTGTCCCCAACGCCTGCATTGGCGCCACCTGCGCCGGCAGCGGCGGCAACGCGGACGGCGGCGCCAGCACCATCGACACGACGCCCAGCACCGCCGTGCCTCCCGGTGGCACCGGCGCCGTCCTGCCGCCCAAGCCCAGCGGCTGCGCCGTCGGATCCGCCGCAGACGACCGCTCCGCCGCCGCCGCCCTGCTCCTCCTCCTCGGGGTCACTCTCCGATCCAGAACCCGCCGGAATCAAAGGCGCCACAGGGCACAATGACATAATCGCCGGCCGGCTCCCGTCTCCTGCGGCGAATTGCCTACCGGCACGCGGCTCTCCTGGCTTACGATTTGTAGTCTCGATGACGATTCGAGCCCCGAGCCTGCGGCTTGCCGCAGCGCTGGCCGTGCTCGCGCTGAGCGCATGCGTGGACAGCGCCCCCGCCGAGTCGCCGCCTTCGCCGGCGGTGCTCGGCAAGCGCATCCAGCGGCTGGGCGAGCCACAGAACGGCTTTCCAAGCTGGGGCGAGCGCCTCGTCCTCGCCCTCACCAACCGCGCGCGCGCCGATCCCGACGCCGAGATCCAGGCGGTCTGCCCGACGACCTGCAGCGGCAACTACAGCGTCGGGTTGCCGCTGATCTACGACTACAACCTCAACCGCGCGGCACGCTTTCACGCCACCACGCTGCGCAAGGCCGGCGCCGGGCTCCAGCACGAGTCGATCTGCGTGCTCAAGTCGACCTTCGCGCAGGACTACCCCGACGTCTGCGACGGCTCGCCGTCGTGCGCCTGCGTCGGCGGCACCTACCAGTGCCATTGCTCGAAGACCGATCCGACGACGCCCTACTGCACCTGCGGCGGCGGAATGTGCGGCACGGCCAGCGCGCGCACGAGCGCCTTTGGCAGCGGCTACAGCGGCGAAAACGCCGCGGCTGGCAACACCGATCCGATCAAGAGCTTCGAGCAGTGGGTCAAGTCCACCGGCCATCGCAACAACATGCTCAACACCCAGCACCGCAAGCTCGGCGTCGGCAGCTATGCCGGCGGCGGCTCGTGCTGGAACGCCTACTGGGTGCAAGACTTCTCGCGTCTCGCCGTCGCCAGCTACCCCGTCATCCCGGGCGGCGCGCATCACCCGCAGAGCGGCAGCAGCAGCACGCAGTTTTCGTTCTGGGCCAATCACTTCGAGTCCAACGGACAGGCACCGCAGCTCGCCACGGTCAACGTCGAGGGCACCTGCTACGCGATGGCGCGCGAGCGCGGCCAGAACGGAAACGCCACCTACCACGTCAAGATGGCGCTCGGCGGCAGCGGCTGTCTTCGCTACTACTTCTACTTCCGCGACAGCGCCGGCCAGGTGGCGACGTTTCCCTCCACGGGCAGCTTCGTTGTCGGCGTCGACAGCACGAGCTGCGGCGACTACGACGCCAGCGCGCGCCCCTCGCCGGGGCAAGGCTGCGGCGGCTGCAGCACGGCGGCCGACTGCGACGACTCCAATCCCTGCACCACCGACACGTGCGAAGGCGCCGTCGGCGACAAGCGCTGCAAGAACACGCCAACCGCCGGCTGCTGCACGAGCAACGCGCAGTGCGACGATGGCAAGCCCTGCACGACGGACACGTGCCAGAACAACGCCTGTGTCAACGCGCCCAAGGCGGGCTGCTGCGAGAGCGCCGCGCAGTGCAACGACAACAACGTCTGCACCACCGACACCTGCACGGGCAACGTCTGCCAGAACGCGCCGGTCGCCGGCTGCTGCACGAGCGCCGCGCAGTGTGACGACAGCGACAGCTGCACCAGCGACGTCTGCGCCGCCAACGCCTGCCAGAACACGCCGATCCAGGGCTGCTGCAAAAGCGCCAGCGACTGCGACGACGGCTCGAGCTGCACCACCGACAGTTGCGTCGCCGGAAGCTGCACCTTCACGCCCGTGCCGGGTTGCTGCCAGAAGGACGCCGACTGCGCCGACACCAGCGCGTGCACCGACGAGCGCTGCGAGACCTCGAGCGGCACCTGCATCATCGATCGCCGCCCCGGCTGCTGCGACAGCGCCGCTGACTGTGATGACAGCGACCCTTGCACCAGCGACAGCTGCGCCGCCAACGCCTGCCAGCACGCGCCGGTGCCCAACTGCACACAGGTGCAGCCCGACAGCGGCAGTGGCGGCAGCGACGGCGGCGTGGTGGGCCCTCGCAGCGACGGCGCTGGCCCCGGCGGCAGCGATGACGGCGGCGGCGCCTGGCGCGACGGCGGCTCCAACGCGAACAACGCGGCGGGCGGCGATCTCGTCGGCGGCTGCAACGTCTCCGCTGCGCCGGACGGCCCGTGGCTGATCCTGCTGCTGCTGCTGCTGCTGCGGCGGCGGCGGCGAAATTGACCCGGCGATCCAACTCCGTATAGTCACGGGCAGGATGGACCGCCGCGAGCGACAGCACCTCATCGAGCGCCTGCGCGCCGACGCGCGCCGCATCGCGAGCCACTTCGGGCTCGAGTACAAGGCCATCGAAGCCGAGAGCCTGCGCGTCAAGGCGCGCTACGGCGTGTGCTACGAGGACGGCCTGATCAAGATCCGCCTGCACAACGTGCGCACCGGTCGCGCGCTCAAGTACTCGAGCCTCGTCGACACGCTCTGCCACGAGCTCGCGCACCTCGTTCACTTCAATCACGGGCCCGAGTTCAAGGCGTACTTCCTCGAGCTGCTCGGCTGGGCGCGCCAGCAAGGCATCTACCAGCCCGACCTGCGTCGCGCGCGCCGCTTCTCGCGCCAGAGCGCCCTGCAGCGCCTCGCTGCGCAGCAGGCGCCGCTGCCCGAGACGCGCAACGGCGTGCCCGTCTTCGGCGAGCACGGCCCGATCAACGCGCAGAACCTGTGGGAGCGCCTCGCGCAGCGCGCGGGCGACGCCGCGCTGGCCGCCGCGCCTGCACCGCGCCCAGCTTCGCGCCCAGCACCGCGGCCGCGCACCACGCCACGCCGCGAGCCGGTCGCCGCGCGCCCGCGACCACGGCCGCAGGTGCAGTTTCCGCTCTTCGCCGAGCGCAGCGAGGCCACCGCCACGCCCGCGCCGAGCACGTCACGCCGTCGCGCCCCGGGCTCGAGCGCCGCGCCGTCGCCTACGCCGCGCAAGCAACAGCTCGCCCTCTTCGAGTAGCACCGCTCCCTGCGCTACCATTAGCCGCATGCACACCAGAGCTCGGCTCGCTGCCGCCGCGGCGTCGCTGGCGCTGCTCGCGTCGCCGCCACTCGCGCACGCCAAAAAGGCGGCCAAGATGAGGCCCGCCCAGTGGAAGCCGACCGTTCGCGCGCCCTCCTATGTCCTGCTGCGCAGGCTCGCCAAGCTGCCACGTTATCCGCTCGCGCAAACCTACAGCAAGCTGCACAAGCTCGGCGGCCCACGCTTCGCGGCCTTGGTGGGCCTGCGAAGACGCGCCAAGCAGCTGCCGCGCCTCTACCTCGTCGTGCTGCACAACAACAACGGCGCGTGGCGCGTCGACCGTGCGCTGCTCGCCGACTACCAAGCGATCGCGCGCGAGCTCAAGCTGAGCGCCAAGCGCTGCTCCGCTGCCACGCGGGTGCTCGTCAGCCTCTACGCCGCCGACTACGATTGGGATGGAAGACCCGAGCTCAAGGTGCGCCACCGTCTCAAGGGCTGCTCCGACGAGGACCCTGGCCAGGCGACACCGCTCACGCGGCTGCAGATCTACAACGTCGCGCCGCTGCGCGCCGCGCTCGACACGATGATCCGCGTCGGCTCGGGCCCCGACAACTACGACACCTGGGAAACCAAGCTCGACCATCGCAAAGACCTCGATGGCGACGGCCACCCCGACCTCGTGATCCGCTTTCACGGCGTCAACCACCTCAACAACCTGCTCAAGTTCGAGCACGAGTCCGTGGTGCGCACCTACCACTGGCAGGCCAGCACGGACCGCTACAAGCTCGTCGGGACGAAGAAGAAGGCATGGGAGACGCGCGCACAACACTAGCGCGCCCGCGCGCGCCTCGGAGCTTGCTGCTGCTCGTCGCTTGCGGCCTCGTGGCGATCGCTGGGCCATCGATAGCGAAGACCCAGACCGCCACGACGGCCACCTGCCAGCGGCGCGTGAAGGCGTTTGCTCGCGCGCTGCGCAAGCTCGGTGGCCTGCCGCAGACGTTTTCAGCAACCCGCCGCTTCAGCCTCGTGCGGCTCGATGGTGCGCGCTACGCACCACGCCAGATAGAGATCGCGGTGAGTGTCAGCGGCGCGCCCGCGCTGGTGGTGACGCTCGAGGGCTCCGAGGTCGCGTATCTCCCCAGCGGACGCTGGGGCTTCAGCCACGGCCTGCCGCCGCGTCTCGTCGCGCAGCTTTCGACGTTCTGGCGCAACTGGCGGGTCACCCATCCAGGCCAGAAGCTCGTGCGCGAGGTCCTGATGGCCGTCGACCCGCGGGTTCGCTGGGAGGTCATCGTCGGGCTGGTTCGCGGCCTCAGCGATCTCGGCGTGCGTCGCGTCGGCATGCTCGTCGCCGTGTCTTACACCCCGCCGCCGATGCCGCAGAGCCGTGCCACGGCCGCGGTCAAGGCGCTGCAGCGAGAGCTCGAGCAGAGCCTCGATCCAAGCCGCAAGGCGACGCTGCTCGACCGCAAGACGCCCGTGCAGCTGAAGGTCGAGGCGCACTGGCGGCGCGCGACCCAGCGCTGTCCTCAGATCAAGCGCGCGATCAGGAAGGTCCGCAACGTCGGACCCGATCGCAAGGGGACGGTGCTGGTCGAGTCTGTCGCGCGCGCGCTCGTCGCTTGTCGCTGCCAGGCGGACATCGCCACGATCCACGCGCGGCTCTACATGACGCTGCTGCGACGTCCCACCGGCGTGGTGTGGCTGCGCCACCAAAAGCGCGGTCGACGCGTGGCGCGCGCCGCGAGCGAGGCTTGGCGAAAGACCGTCACCAGCTGGCTGCGCCGAACGCCGCGCGGGATCGTCCGCGGCCGCCTCGTCGCCAAGACGCGCTAGAAGCGCGCTCGAAGCGCGCTAGAAGCGAACGTCGAGCTGTACGGCGCCCGGGCCGATACGCAGCGACGTCGACGGCTTGGCGCCCATCGCCGGCTCGGTACGCTGCTGCACTTCGTCGGGCGTGGCGCGCCGATAGTCGATGTAGGCCATCACCGCGGCTGCGACCAGCGCGGCGCCGCCCACGGCCCACATCACGTTAGCGACCAGCGCGTCGCGATCGCCCGCGTCCTTGAGCTCCTGCATACGCTGCAGGTCGGCGACGGTAGCGCCCGGGTTGTCGTCGAACTTGTTCTGCTGCGTGACCATGTGCGCGCCGAACGCGCCGCCCACGGCGAAGGCGGCGAGACCGACGCCCGCCACGATCCACGTTGGCGCGCGGATCGAGCGCCAGAAGCTGCGCCGTGGCGACGCGTTGGGGTCGCGCTCCATCTGGATGCGCACGGTGGCGGTCTTGCCGGCGCTGATCTCCACCGAGCCACGCCACTCGCGAAAGCCCTCGCGTCGCGCCACGAGCTGGTGTTTGCCCACCGGAAAGCGCTCGATGTCGAGCGGCAGCGTGCCGCGCGCCTGACCGTCGATCTCGACCTCCACGTCGCGCACCGTGGCGTTGAGCTTGAGCCCACCGGTGGGCGTGGCGCCCGGCGGCGGCTTGAATTGGACGCCGAACAGCGACGCCATCGCCTTGCGCAGGCGCGGCCTGCGCGCGATCGGATCGAGCGCGAGCGTGACGGCGACCTTGTTGCGGTCACCGCCGCTGGCCACCGAGACGAGACGCAACGAGACCTCGGCGTCGCTGCCGGAGCGGCGCTGCTTGACCAGCAGCAGCTCCACCGCCTTGAGCGTCTCGCCAATCTTCTGCAGACACTTCACCGACAGCGTGCCGCAGCCGACGGCGAGCTGCAGGTCTTCCATGCCGAGGCTCGACGGCTCGACGGTCTTGTCGAGCTTCTTCGCGGTGCGGATCACCTCGTCGGACAGCGAGGGGATCGCCTCGCCCTCGATGGGCAGCATCACGATCTTCGAGGTCGCGTCGGCCTTCTTCGGCGGCGCGGCCTTCTTCGGCGGCGCGGCCTTCTTCGGCGGCGCAGCCTTCTTCGGCGGCGCGGCCTTCTTTGGCGGCGCGGCCTTGGGCGGCGACACGTCGGACGGCTTGGGCCCCGATTGCGCCCACGCCGCCGGCGCGCTGAACACGGCCCCGAGCACCACCGCGAGGGCTAGTTGGGACCGCATGCCTTGAGCCTTTCGAACTGTGCCTTGGCGCCCACGCTGTACAAGCCGATGCCGCCGCGCGCGATGTTGGTGTCCGTCGCGGTGAGCTCGACGCGGCTCGTGTTGGGCAGCACGACCTCGCAGCTCAGCGCGCTGCCCTTGACCCGCAGCGTCACCGTGTAGGGCTGATCGAGGCGCACGCCCGTGCTCAGGATCTTGCCCGGCGTAGCGAACGGATCGGCGAACAGGTGCATCGTGCCGTCGCCGATGTCGCTGCCGGTGGTGCGCGCTAGCAGCAGCCGCGCACCGCGTCGATCGACGCCGCAGTAGTAGCCCGCGCCCGCGCCCGGCGCTGCGTTGGCCACGCGCGCGATGACGCCCGCCATCGAGACCTCTTCGCTGTCGGGCAGCGTCAGCTTGTCGTCGCCATCGCCGATGATCGCCACCGACACCGAGACCGAGACGTCAGCGAGGTCGGCCAGCGAGTGCTTGCTGCGGTGCACGCCGTCCGCCGCCTGCTGCTGGTAGGTGCCGCCGACGACCTTCCACGTATTGCCCGACTCGACCGTGGTGAACGCTTTGTCGTCGCTGAAGCTGCCGACATCGACGAGCGCGGGGCCGAAGTCCTTGTTGGTCGGCGCGCAGTCGCACGCGTCACCGAGCCCATCGCCGTCGCCGTCGCGCTGCGACGGGTTGGGCGTGTCGGGGCAGTTGTCCTTGTCGTTGGCGACGCCATCGAAGTCGCGGTCGTTGGTCGGGTCGAGATCTGGGCCCATGTCGACCGTGCTGTCGCTGACGCTCGCCTCCTGGCAAGTCGACGCCAGCACGCAGTAGCCCGAGCAACAGATGCGATCGGTGCCGCACTCGCCGCCCGGACCACAGGCGCGCTCGGCGAGCCGCTCGTCATTGAACTTGCAGCCAGCGGCGCTCGCGGCGAGCGCTACGCACAATGCGAGGTGATTCAGTGTTTTCACTTGAACGAGCACGGTTCTATCACCCCTTGGAATCAGGGGTCAATTTGCTACGTTTGTCCGATGCTTGCACGTCTCGGCATCATCGTGGCGGTCGCCGCACTGTTACCCGCCTGCGGCGAGAGCTTTCGCCCCGTGATCCGCGGGCTCGATCCGCCCAACGGCGCCAGCGCCGTCGACCAGTCGGCCAAGCCCAACATGCTGCTCGCCGTAGGCGCGAGCATCGAGCTCACGGGCGGCGACGGTCGTTTCGTGCTGTTCAACGTCACCGGCGGCGCCCGCAACGCCGTCGGCGGCGACATCGTCGTCGAAGGCGCGCGCCTGACCTACGAGCCGACGCAGCCGCTGCCCGCCGACTCCGATTTCGAGCTGGTGATGGCGCGCGAGGCCGTGGTGGCTAACGACAAGCTGCTCGACATCGACGGCTCCGAGTTCGAGGAGCCACTCACCTGGCCGTACATCTGGCGCTTCACCACGCGCACGCGCGCCCAGGTGCGCGCCGTCTACCTCGATTCCGGGCGCATATTCGTGCACTTCTCGCAGCCCATGGATCAAGTGGCGACCACCGCGGCGTCCTTCGCGCTCTTTGACGAGGCCGACAAGGACGTGCCGATCTCCAAGCTGGTGTGGGTCGGTGACGGTTCGGCACGCCTCGAGATCGGCGCTCCGCTCGACCGCACGGCCCTCTACACGCTGCTCGTGCGCAGCAGCGCGCAAGCGGCCGATGGCACGGCCCTCGACGGCGACGGCGACGGACGCCCCGGCGAGACCGACGACGACTACAGCGTGCAGTTCACCGGCTCGCAGAACATCATCAAGTCGCGCCTCGGCCAGGCCGACTGAGCAGGGCGTTGATAGCGCTTGAAGCTGTAAGATCCGTTTCACGCGAGGCGCGACCGGCGTACACTTCTGGGGCGACGTGCCCGACCAGCCCATCGTTACCCTAGCGCCCGACGAGGTGGCGCGCTTTCTGTTGCGCCATCGCCGCAGCGAGACGCTCGAACGCTACGAGCCTCGGCTGGACCGCTTTCTGCGCGAGATCCTCGCTCGCGCCAACCAGTTCGTACCTTCCGACTCGGGTGCCTTTCTGCTCGATGATCCGCGCGCCAAGCTCTTCGGCGCCAGCGAGGACACGCGCCTGACCTGCATCGCCGCCTTCGGCTCGAGCCGCGACAAGCTGCTGGGCGAGTCGTTCGGCACGCAGCAGGGCTTCATCGGCGAGGTCTACAGCCGCGCGCTGCCCAAGCGCGCCTCGGGGCAGGCCGCCGCCGACGCGGGGGTCGAGTCATTGCTCGCCGTGCCGGTGCACCTCGGCACATCGGTCTGCGGCGTGCTCGAGCTGGTCAACCGCCAAGGCAGCGACTTCAGCGACAAGGACCAGTCGCTGCTCGAGATCTTCGCCGGCTACATCTCCTCGTCGGTGCAAAACACCCTCGACGCGATCCGCTCGCGCGAGCTGGCGCGACGCGATCACTTGACGGGGCTCTACAACGACCGGTACTTCCATTACCGGTTGCGCGAAGAGATGCGGCGAGCGGTGGCGCAGTCGACGCCGGTCTCGCTGCTGTTCATCGACCTCGATGAGTTCAAGAGCATCAACGATCGTCACGGACACCTGGTTGGCAGCCGCACGCTGCACGAGGTGGGCCTATTGCTGTCGCAGTCGGTGCCGCCCGGCGCGGTCACCGCGCGCTATGGCGGCGACGAGTTCGTCGTCATCCTGCCGCAGACCGGCGTCGAGCGCGCGCGCGACGTCGGCGACCAGCTGCGTCAACGCGTCGCACAAGCCGAGGTCGTCGAGGCCTCGCCCACGGAGCGCGTGACGATGAGCATCGGAATCGCCTGCTTCGCCGACGCCGACGCCTCGAGCGCGCAGAGCGCCGCCGAGCGCGCCAACGAGCTCATCCGCGCCGCCGACGCCGCCATGTACGAGGCCAAGGCGCGCGGCCGCGACAACGTGATGGTCGCCACCGGCGCCGTCGATCGCATCTCGCCCAAAGAACGGCGCGCCACGTCGCCACGCGAGCAGGTTGCTCAGGAGAAGGACCGATGAGCCAGCTGGTCATCGAAAGCCGAGAGGGTCGCCGCATCGTCGGCCGCATCGCCCACGGCGAGGAGCTGCACAAGCGGCTGCTCGAGGTCGCACGTCGCGCCAACGTGCGCGCGGCGACGCTGCGCGGACAGGGCGTGATCGAAGACGTCTCCCTCGCACACTATGATCGAAGCAGCCGCGCGATGGGCAAGGCGCGCAGGCTGCGCGGCGCGTGCACGCTGCTGTCTCTGGAAGGCTCGATCTCCGAGCACGAAGGGCGCACCGACGTGCAGGTCTCGTGCGTCGTGGCGCGCGCCGGCGACAACGGCATCGAAGTGCTCGGCGGCGTGGTGATGGGGGCGCGCGTGGTGGCCGTCGAGTTCGTGATGGACGTGATGGACGACGTGATGCTGCGGCGCCGGCTCGATCGTCAAAGCGGGCTCGTGGTCTGGGACGAGATGCTCGGCGACTCGCCCTCGCGCGCCAGCAGTGGCAACGGCGACGCGGCCAAAGCGGCGCTCGAGGCGGCGGAGGCCGAAGAGCGCGCGCGCGTGGCCGAGGCGCGCAGCGCGCGCGCAGCGTTCGCGCGACCGACCGGCGGCAGCAGCAGTGGCAGCGGTAGCAGCGGCAGTGGCAACAACAACAGCGATCACAGCAGCGGGTCGTCGTCAGACGGCGCCGGTGAGGATGCGATGATTGAAGAGGTCATCGACGAGGCAGACCTCGTCGCGTCGAGCGAATCCGACTGGGCAACCGCGGCCGAAGCGTCGCGCGTTGCCGACGCCGCGCGGGCCGAAGCCTACGATGACGACGACGGGGACGACGGCTACCGGCCGATCCAGGCCGGCGATCTGCTCGACCACAACAAGTTCGGCCGCTGCGTGGTCGAGCGCGTCGACGTCAACGAAGAGTTCGCTACCGTGCGGCTGCGCAACAACCGCCTCGTGCGCCTCAACATCGAGGTGCTCAACCTCAGCTACGAAGGCGACGAGGACGGCCACCAGGTCTTCACGACCAATCCTCGCCGCTAGCGCACGCACTCACGCGCCGCGTGCACGCACGCGCTGGCCGCCGAGCCGTCGTCGGCGGCGATCAGGCGGCGATCAGGCGGTGCGCTGGATGATGTGGTAGCCGAAGTCGGTCTCGACCACGTCGCTGACCTGACCCACCGGCATGCCGAAGGCCGTGTCCTCGAACGCCTTGACCATCTGACCGCGGCCGAACGCGCCGAGGTCGCCCCCGCTTTTGCCCGACGGACAATCGCTGTGCTGTTTGGCTAGCGCGGCGAAGTCGGCACCGCCGTCGATCTGCGACTTGATATCGGCGATCTGCTGCTGGGCCTGCTGCTTCGAGCGCGTGGCGGTGGAACGGGCCGAGCCGGCGTACATCAGAAGAATGTGAGAGGCGCGGACGGTGTCGCTCATGGGTCGCTCCTTGGCTTTGCCTTAGCGGGAAGGAGCGCACCATAGCACACCCCTTTTCGCGCAACCGCGCGTCGACCGTGGTCGATAAGCCGTCCGACTCCAGCCGGACCAACGACCATGGCACCTGTCTCGCCGCTCCAAACCTCGCGCCGCCGCCGTTCACGGCCCGATCTCGACGGCGGCGCCTCCACCGCGCCACCCGCCACGTCGCCGACCTCACCACCAAGCAAGCCCTCCAGCCGAGACAACATCAGCAGCCGCTCGCGCTCCAGCGCGCTGCGCGCGCTCGCTGCGCAGCCCGCCGCCGCGCAGCGCGCTGACCGCAGGAACGTCGCGGCGCTGCTCGCCGGCGCCGGCCTCGGCGAAGCCATCGGCACCTACATCGCCGAGGTGGGGCTCGACCCGGCGCAGGCCAAGCTGATCGGACGCACGTTGCTCGAAAAGCCGCCCACCGTCGCCAACTACGGCCCGCGGCTGCTCGCCATCGCCGTCGCACGCGGCGTGATACGCGGCGGCAAGGCGCTCGCGCCGGACGCGCTGGCGCGCTTCGTGGGGCGCTTTCGCGGCCTGTTGGTCGTGCGCCCTGACGGCGTCATCGCCGATCTGGTCAGCGGTCGGGCGATCCAGCGCTCGGGCACGCCGAAGCTCTCGGGCAAGCGCTTGGTGGCTGGCGACCTCGACGTGGGCGGCGTCTACGCCTCGCGCGCCGGTCTGCTCTACGACGTACGCGCCGATCTCAGCCCGCGCAAAGACAGGCCGGCCCGCGCCGAGCTGGCGTTCGACAAGGGCGTGCTCGGCGCCACGCTCGATGGTGTCGGCGACGCGATCAAGGACGTGGTCGAAGGCGTGGCGCGCCTGATCAAACATCCGATCCGTTCCGTCGTCGACCTCGCGCAGCTGCCCAGCACGATCAGCGAGCTGATCTACAGCGCGCCGCAGGCGTGGCAACGCTTCAAGACGCTGCCGCGCAGCGAGCAGATCCGCGTCGTCTCGCGCCTCGCGACGCACGTCGTCAGCAGCGCTGTCGGTGTCGCCGGCGCTGGCGCCGCGGTCGCCAAGGCCGGCACGCTCGGCAACGTCACGCTGCGCTTTCCGCAGATGCTGCAGGCTGTCAGCGGCGAGCTGGCCGTTGCCGCAGCAGTGGTCGTGCCTGCCGGGCGCATCGCCGCCGCCGCCAGCGCCGGCACCTCGGCGGCGCTGCTGCTCAACATGCAGAGCTCGATGCTGCAGAAGGACCCGCGCATTAGTCGCGAGACCAAAGTCAGTATGGGGAGGCTGCGCAAGCTGATGACCAAGGATGGTCACGGCGAGCTCGACGGGCTCGTCTACGCCAACGCCTACGTCAAGGGCAAGGGCAACGCCATCGAGCGTGCACGGGGTCTGCTGGCAAAGCTCAAGGACGACGCATCGCAATCGGAGAAGATGCGCTCGCTAGCCAAGGGAGCCTACAACGCCATCGCAGACCTCGACGACAAGCACCTCGTGGCGGTGGTGCGCGATCGGCTCGGTGACCCAGTGAAGATCGCGGGCAAGGTCTTCGATCACGAGCAAGAGGTGCGCAACAAGCTCGTGGCGTTGAGGAGCTTCTCGAAGGCAGCGAGGGAGCTGGCTGGGGCCGCGCGGATCGACGCCGTGACGGCGAGCCGTCTCAGGTCGCTGGCGAATACGATGGACGAATTCCTGCTCGCAGCTGGCAAGCTATGGAGTGTCAGATGACGCCCAAAGAGATCGAAGCGTTGCGCCAGAAGTTGACGTCGGCTGACCTCGACATCGTGTCAAAGGGCGAAGCGATCTTCCGGGTCGGCTACAACTGCTTCTACCAGCTCGAAGGCGAGCTGGTGGCGCTGCTCGAAGACGACGACGTCTGCGGTCAGGCAGCGGATGTGTTGCTGATCGAGTGGCGGCGTGCCGAGCACGTCGCGACCTGTCTCGCGGCGCTGACCAGCGAGCGCTACGCGCTGCTGCAGTCGCTGCTGGACTACTGCCTCGCCACGGGTGATCAAGCAGAGCGGATCGTTCCTGCGCTGGCCGACTGCCACCTGCGTCGTACGCTGATGCCCGCCAAGCTGCGATTGCTGCTCGAGGTCGGCTTCGATCCCGGCTTGACGGATGGCCTCGTCGACGTCGATCCCGCGCTGCTCGAGCCGCTCGCTTCCAAACATGGCGAGAGCGCTCGCCGGCGCGCGCGCGCGCTCGTCGACGCGGTGCAGGCTTACGGTGTCGAGACCCATCGCAAGTTCGGGCCCAAGACGCTCGAGGCGTTGCGTGATCCGACGCTATCGGAGCTCACCATCGAGACCTTGATCAACCGCGTGACGCGCGAAGACCTCGCCGCAGCGCCTGTGTTGCTCGAGCTGCTCGAGCACCGCAGCGAGCGCGTGCGCGAGATCGCGTTCAGGCAGCTGGTCGTGATCCTTGGTCGGTGCGAGCACCTCGACAAGGCCTTGGCGCTGCTCGAGGACGCCAGCGAGACGACATTGCGCCACGGCGTCTGCACGGTGCTCGTCTACGCATTCCAAGACGCCGCCGACAAGTGCCTGCACGGCGAGCGCCCCATCGACCAGCTGCCCGTCGACGCCGAGCCGCTGCTGCGCAAGCTCGCCAGCATGGCTGTCGACAAGCGCGACGATCTCGCCGCCGGCGCCGCCTACGGCGCGCTCGTGCACGCGCTGCGCGCCGACGTGCCCGAAGACAGCATCGGCTTCTCCGAGCTGGCGCTGACGGTGATCGCGCGCGGCATCGAAAACGCCGAGCTGCCCATCGACTGGGCGCTCGTCGCGCAGTACCTCGACAACTAGGTCGGGTTGTTGGCGACCTGGTCGCGCTCGCCGCCGGCCTTGGGCGGATCGAGCAGCGAGTCGGTCTTCTTGTAGCTCAGCGTGCGGTTGGGGCCGTAGCGCAGCGCGTCGGCGAACCACTGCACGTAGCCGCGCGTCACCGACGCTTCGTGCTCGCTGTACACGTCGCCCATCAGCGTGTGCACCTTGTCGAGGTTGTTCCACGGCACGCCGGGAAACAGGTGGTGCTCGAGGTGGTGGTTCTGGTTGTTGAAGAAGAACGCGATGAACTTGTTGGAGCGCAGCGAGCGCGTCGAATGAAGCGGATCGGGCGGCGTCGAGTGCCACAGCTGCGTGTGCTCGGCGAGGCCGCGGAAGTTGGCGACGATGACGGCGAAGGGCAGCGCGAAGATCCAGCCGTTGAGCAGCACCGGCCAGAAGTTGTGGCGGCTGGCCATGGTGAAGACGAAGTAGGCGATGCCGGCGATGGCGAGCGGCTCGATGATGCAGAGCAGCTTCTCTTTGATGCCCTTGGCGCGCACCGGGCCGGTGAACGTCACGAGCAGGATGTAGACCGGCATGCCGCCGATGAACCACGAGTAGTAGAGCAGCCAGCGCAGGTACTTGTTGGGGAAGTTGGCCTCGAGGTTGTCGGGGTCCTGCTTGGTGTTTTCGTGCTGGTGATGAAGCAGGTGCGTCGCGCGGTAGCTCGCGCACGGAAAGAACACCGGCAGGCCGCACAGAAAGCCCACCACGCGGTCGACGGCGCCCTTGCGAAAGAGCGCGCCGTGCGCGCCTTCGTGCATGAACACGCCCAGGCCGTGCAGCGTGAAGCCCATCACCATCCAGCACGGGATGCGCACCAACAGCGAGTCGACGTAGACGCAGACGGCGCCGAGGCCGATCCAGATGGCGAAGAAGAGCGGGATCTTGGCCCAGGTCCAGGCGCTCAGCTTGTGAAGCTGCAGCAGCTGCTCGCGCATCTCCGGGGTCAGCGACTTACGCCACGAAGGCTTCTTCGGCGGCGGCGAGTCGTCGACGGGATCGAACGCGTCGGAGACGATCTTGGGGGGCAGCTGCGCGGTCGTATGAGCCATCGGTGAGTACCTCCAACACCTGCGGGGGCGTTATTAACGTCCGCCAGACAGCGAGTCAAGCGCGCTGCCCTGCCGCGAAGTGGCGCAGAAGGTCGTGATCCGAAGCGTTTAGCCGTGGCGGCGGCTGCGCAGGCGCAGGCGGCGGCGGATGCGCAGCAGCGCGAGACCCAAAAGCAGCGGCAGCATCCAGGCGCCCTGCGCGAGCAGCTCGCCGCTCGGCGCGATGGCGCAGCTTCCCACCAGCAGGTTGCCGTCCGGCGTCGCCTGGTTGGCCGAGCCGGAGAGCTGCGGGGCGCCGCAGACGTGCGCGCCGGGGTTGTTGGTCGGCATGCAGTCGGACTGGCCGGGGCAGGGCGTGGCCGAAGGATCGCACTGCTGCGTGCAGTAGTGCTTGTCGGCGCTGGGATCGTAGGCGCACAGGCCGCTGTCGCACTCCGTCGGGCCGCTGCACTCGGCGCCGAAGGCACCCGGCTCGGTGGCCGTGCCGGGCGGCGGCGTCTGCGGGTTCTGCGGCGGGTTCTGCGGATTCTGTGGATTCTGCGGCTGCGGGTCGTTGACGGTGACGGTGGCGCTGGCGCGCCCTTCGTTGTCGGCGCCGTCCTTGGCCACCACCTCGATGGTGTGGCTGCCGGGCGTGGTCAGCTCGACGGTGAAGTTGAACGGCGCGGCCGTCTTGGAGCTCGCCGGCTGCCCGTCGACGAGCAGCTGCACGCTCGCCACCGTGCCGCTGTCGTCGCTGGCCTGCGTGGTGATCGTCACCGTGCCGGGCTCGAGCGTGGCGCCGTCGGTGGGCGCGGTGATGGCGATGGTCGGCGCGGTGGTGTCGGCCCCGTCGTTGACGTCGCCGCCCGAGACCTGCTTGATCCAGTCGACGAAGGTGTCGACGCGCGTGTCGATGGCGCTCGTGCCGCAGGGCATCGCGCCGCGCGAGGTGACGCCGATCTGCACTTCGCGGCCGCCGAGGGTCGCGAACGCGGGGCCGCCCGAGTCGCCCTTGCAGGTGCTCTGGCCGCCGTCGAAGCGGAACTCGACCTGGTAGAGCTTGGAGATGCTGTTGGTGGTGCGGCG
>JAGQIK010000093.1 GCA_020431405.1 Myxococcales bacterium | reverse complement strand
TCCACAGTGCAGATGCCGATGCTGCCCGTGGCGAGACACTTCTTGGCGGCGAGCGCCGCGCAGTCGGCGTCCTTGCTGCACGGCGTGCCCGTGCCGTCGGCGGCGACGGGTGGGGCGCAGAGGGGGTTGTATTCGGCCGCAGCCACCGTGCCCTTGAGGAAGTCGACGAGCCTGCGCGCGATCTCGGCGCCCTGGTCGTCCTGCAAAAAGTGGCTCGCCTTGTCGAGGCGCGCGTGCGCTTGGCCGGCCGCGCCCTTGACGGCGCAGATCAGGTTGTCCTGGGTCTCGCACTGACCGAGGTTGCTCGCGTCGTTGGCGGCCCAGATGGTGAGAAACGGCCGCTCGAAGGCTTTGAGACCCTCCCAGGCCTGGGCGTTGGCGCCGGGCAGCTGGTTGATCAGCGAGGGGAAGACGCGCGCGCCGGCCAGATAGATACGACTGGGAAATGGCGCGTCGTAGGCCTTCTCGACTTCGGGTGTCAGCGGAAACCAGGTCAGCGCCTCGAGCACCTCCGAGGGGCGAAACGCGCTGGCCTTCATCGCGTAGGTCATCCACGCGGCGAAACCGCCGCCGCTTTGAGGAACGATCAGGTTGCACTTTTCATCGTAGAACGGTGGCTGCTGCTCGGGGACGGCGGTGAACGGTGACGTCAGCGTCTCGTCGACCGTGTCTGGATCGTTGACCTCGGGGTAGACGGTGATGCCAGCGGGCACCACGGGCAGCGTGCCGTCGCCCACCGCGATGCGCGCGAACCACTCGGGGTGAAGGCCGGCGACGCGCAGGCCGATGAGGCTGCCCCAGTCCTGGCAGAACAGCGTGATGTCCTTCAGCCCGAGCTTTTCGATGAACTGCTCGAGACGCTGGGCGTGGCCGGTGTAGCTGTAGTCGGCGATCTGAGTCGGCTTGTCCGAGCGGCCCATACCGAGGTGATCCATGGCGATGACGCGGTTTCCCGCGTCGGCGAGCAGCGGGATCATCTTGCGATAGAGATAGGACCACGACGGCTGACCATGCAGCAGCAGCACCACGGGCCCGTCGGCCTTGCCCTCGTCCACGTAGGCCTGGCGCAGCCCGTCGATCTCGACGGTCTTGGACGCGTAGGGCCAGTCCGCAAGGGAGGCGAAGCAGGCGGCGGGCGTGCGCACGAACTCGACGCCCGCGGCCGTCTTCATCACGATCGGCTCGGCGTCACACGGCCTGTTGGCTTTGTCGTCGTCGCTGCACGCGACACACAGCGCGGCGGCGAGCAGCGCGCAAGGCAGATAGCGAGACCTCGTCATCTTCATATCCTGCCGGGGAATACCGCGCAGCAACAGGGCTCGAAGGGTTGAGAAATGTAGCGTCGAGCCGCGCCGTGCAGCGCGCAGGCTGCGACGAGCGCGCGTCATCGTCATCGGCCTTGCCAAAGCGGGTACGCGCCGGGAAACTCGGCGGCGAAGACGCTCACTACACTGCGGCGACGAAGGTATTGCCATTTTCGCCGCATTTACGCGAAGGTCTGACGTGACACGCGAGCCGCCCCCCAAAAAGCCTGCAAAGCCCCCGATCAAGCCCCCGGTGCGTGGCCAGCCGAACTCGCTGCTCGACCAGCGCGGCGCCGGCAATCGGTCCACGCTGCTCGGGTTCTCGGCGATGCCGCCGGGACCGCCGCCGCCGCAGACGGATCAGAGCGGCCAGCCGGCGGCTCCGCGGCAGCCGCAGCAGCAGCAGGAACACAAAGCGACGATGTTCGGCCACGCCGGCGCCGACGGCATGATGATGCCGCCGCAGGCGGCGCCGCCGCCACAGCAGCAGCAGGTGGCGCCGGCCCAAGCGCAACCGCCGGGGCGGCCACAGCAGGTGGTCAACCCGACGGGGCGGCAGATCGATGACGGCGCGCTGACGATGGTCCCCGATTCGATGCGGGCGCCCGCCACCGTGCTCGGACGTCGTCCGCCCAGCCAGCAGCAGCCGATGGTCGGCCAACAGCCGCCGATGGCTGGCCAGCAGCAGGGAATGTACGGCCAGCAGCAGCCGATGGCCGGCCAGCAGCAAGATATGTACGGTCAGCAGCAGCCGATGGCTGGCCAGCAGCAGGGAATGCCTGGCCAGCAGCAGCAGCCGATGCCCGGCCAGCAGCAGCCGATGCCCGGGCAGCAGCAGCCGATGCCCGGCCAGCAGCAGGGGATGCCCGGCCAGCCGAGCGACGCGCAAGGCGCCGAGGCGGCAGCAGGCGCCGATGCGCCGCCAGCCACCGCTGACGTCGGCGTCTCGTCGGCGCCCGTGGCGGGGCCGGGCGGCGGCAAGAAGAAGAAGGGCAAGAAGAAGAAGCGCAGCATCATGCTGCCGCTGATCCTCGGCGGCGTGGTGGTGATCGGCGGCGTCGTGGCCGCGGTGGTCGTCGTGAGCCAAGGCGACGGCGACGACGCGGCGGCGACGACGAACGAGGCCACGGCCAAAGCGGCGAAGGCCGTGGCGGCGGCGGCCAAGGCGGCGGCGAGCGGCAACGTGGCTGCAGCAGGCAGCGCGGCGGCGGCCGCGGGCAGCGCCGCGG
>JAGQIK010000714.1 GCA_020431405.1 Myxococcales bacterium | reverse complement strand
GGCACGATCTCGATCACGGGCACCGCCACCGCGCCGGGCGCGGGCGGCCGCGGCAACGCGGTCTTTCAGGCGGGCGGCGGCGGCGGCTCCGGCGGCGCGATCTTGATCGAAGGCCACGCGATCACCGTCACCGGCATCGTGGCTGCCAACGGCGGCGGCGGTGGCGGCGGCGGCAGCGGCAACGGACACGGCCAGGACGGACAAGCGAGCACCTCGCGCGCCAACGGCGGCAACGGCAGCACCGGCGGCAACGGCGGCCAGGGCGGCGCGCGCGCCGTGACGGGCGGCTCCAACGGCCAGAGCGACGACTACAACGGCGGCGGCGGCGGCGGCTCGGCCGGCCGCGTGCGCTTCAACGCGCCGTCGCAGACCGCCGGCGCCAACGACGTCTCGCCGTCACCTAGCACCAGCAACACCGTCTCGACGTTCTAGCGCCCCGTCTGTCAGCAATGTCTGTCAGCAAGCACAGCAAGGCGAGTCAGACGGCCGCGATGATCGCGGGCTACCGCGCGCGCGCCTCGCAGCGACCGGGCGCGCTGTTTCGCGATCCGTGGGCGCGCGCGCTGGGAGGCGACGAGGGCGTGGCGCTTTCGCACGAGTTCGACGCGGCGTTTCCCTCGATGGAGCTCTGGACCGCCCTGCGCACCGCGTACATCGACGCGCACGTAGCGCACTGGACAGGCGAGCGCGGCTTCAGGCAAGTCGTGCTGCTCGGCGCCGGCCTCGACACGCGCGCCGCACGCCTCGCGCGCGCCGGCACGCGCTTCTACGAGGTCGACCATCCGGCAACCCAAGCGAGCAAGCTCGAGGCCCTCGCCGCGCTGTCCGACTACCCGGTGGACGCGGCGCGCTACGTGTCATGCGACTTCGAGCACGACGACTTTCTCGAGCGCCTGTTGGCCGAAGGCTTCGACGCGACTAGCCCCGCGCTGATCGTGTGGGAAGGCGTGGTCTCCTACCTCAGCGAAGCGGCGATCCGCGCCACGCTGCGGCGTATCGCCAGCGGCTGCGACCCCGGCAGCGTGGTCCTATTCGACTATCTGAGCAAGCGCATGGGCGAAGGCACCAGCCTGCGCGACGAGGACGCGGTCTCGCGCCAGTTCGTCGAGACTCTCGGCGAGCCGGTCCTCTTCGGCAGCAACCACCCGCTGCCGCTGCTCTACGAAGCAGGCTTTCGGCACGTGCGATTGATCACCTTCGACGAGATCTGCCTCTCGCTCACGGGCAGCTACGATCGCGCGCACATGTTCCGCTTCCAGAACATGGCCGTCGCCAGCTGCACCGCGCACGACGTGATCTAGTAGCTACTTGGCGCCGCTGGGCGGGCTGCTCGGTGCGCTCGCTGGCGCGCTCGTCGGTGCCGCGGCACCGGCGTCGAACAGCAGATCGCGCAGCGCGCACTTGCCGATGCCGGCGCGTTTGGCCTCGGCGAGAAACAACAGCTCGCGCTGCTCCTTCTTGGCGCGGCCGAAGGCGATGAACCAGTAGCGCGCGCGCCGGTTGGTCAGGTTGCGCACGATCCACGTCGCCACCTCGGCACCGCGCTCGGTGCGGTCCGCGCTGCTCGCACCGGAGCGCTTCTCGGCATCACAGATCAGCGCCCAGGCTTCTTTGTAGCTCTGCTTCTGCTTCTTCGAGTCGCCGTCGGTCGCCGTGCCGCTGCCGCTGCCGCGGCCGGCGCCGCTGCCGCCCGACGAGCCCTTGGCCGTACCCGACTTGGGCGGCGGCCCGTCGAAGCCACCGAAACACGCGCCCGCTGCGAGCAAGGCGAACGCACATAGCCAAAGGCGCTTCATCGCCGCCAAACCTAGCACGCGCGTCTATCGATCGCGACGCTGCTGGCGGCTAGAGCCCGGGCGGCAACTGGTTGGCGCAGGCGGTGGCTGGATCAGCCGAGCAGGTTCCGTTCTGGCACTTGGTCGTCACGTCGAAGGTGCAGTAGCCGCCCAGACAGACGATGCGCTCGATGCGGTTGACGTCGCCGCAGCAGAGCTGCCGGCACGGGTTGTTGCAGTCGGCGTCTGTGACACACGAAGGGTTGCTCGAATACAGCTTGGCGTACATCGCCGCGCAAGCCGGGTCCTGCTTGGTGCCGGCGTACCAGTTGGGAAGGTTCGGCAGCGGCGGCGGACAGGTGCCGCCGTCGGGGGCCGGCGGCTTCGTGTCGGGCGTCGGCGGCTGCGTGTCGGGCGTGGGCGGCTGCGTGTCGGGCGTCGGCGGCTGCGTGTCCGGCGTCGGCGGGCCCGCATCGACGCCCTTGTCGGGCACGCTCACGTCGGGATCACCGAGGTCCGGCCCCGCATCGGGCGTCGTGTCCTTGCAGCCGGGAAGCTCCGACGTCTGGTCGTAGAGCACCTTCTTGGCGAGGGTGAACTTCTGCGTGTAGTCGAGCAGCTTGAGGTCGATGACGGGCACCTGCACCTCGGCACCAACGATCGCGTTGAGCGCCGCGTCGACGGTGACCTGCTTTTTGCACTCCGGCTTGTCGATCAGGCTGACCTTGCCGGTGAGCGCGCCCTCGAGGCCGATCTTCGGGCCGGCGACGTCGTAGACCAGCGCCGAGTACTGCACGCCCGCCGAGACGCCGGCGCTGAGGCTGATCTTGGTGCTACCATTGAGCGCGCCCGGCTTGACGCTCGCGGTCGCGCTGCGCGTGGGCTCCCAGATGCCGTACCAGCCGCGCGAGCGGTCGTAGGCCGCGCCGACCTCGATGCCGTAGGTGGTGCGCTTGCTGTAGGTGTTGTTCTTGACGTTGGCCGAGCCGCCCACCTCGAACGAGAACGTGGGCTCGATGGCGTGTGTGATCACCACCGGCACCCAGCCGATGTAGAAGGTCAGCGGGCGCAGGTTGTACTTGAAGAGGTCGTCGTCGTTGCGCCGCTCGCGCAGCAGCTTGATCACGTCGATGACGCAGGAGATCGAAAGCTCGGCGTCGAAGTCGATGTCGACGCCGGCCGTCACGGCGCCGGAGGCGACAAAGCGCGCCTCGTAGAGCGTCGGCGTGGGCGGGAAGTAGCCCTCGAAGCGGATGTCGATGAGCACGTCGAAGTCGAGCGTGAGATCGAAGACCGGCTTGACGGTCACCGACGCCGAGCCGGCGGGGCCGCAGAGGATGCCGCCGCTGGTCTCGCCGCGGCCGAAGATCTGCAGCTTCGACTCGCTGTCGAGCCCGAACAGACGCTTGCCGATGCCCGTCCCTTCGTCCCAGGTCTTGCCGACCTGGCGCACTCGAAAGGCGCCGTCGAGAATGAAGTCCGTCAGCTGCGCTGGCTTGGTCTGCACCTCGACGCGCTGCTCGCTGCCGCCGACCTTGACGATGCGGCGCAGGTAGCCGCCGCCCATCGCGCCGGCCACCACGTGGTCGACCTCGAGCTTGATGCTGGGCGCGGCGTTGTAGTTGAAGACCAACGAATCGGCTGCGACCTCGACGCCGGTGAGCGCGGGGTCGCGCTCCGGCACACGCGCGTTCTCCGTCAGCTGCAGCGGCCGGATGACCTCGACGTTGTCGCCCAGCGGCGGCTGCGTCTGATCCGGCTTGCTCGAGCAGGCGCACAGCAGCGCACAGCTCAGTACGGTGTAGGTAGTTAGCGCCCTATTTCCGCGGACATACCCGCCAATCCATCGTCGCATGCCGGCTGCTACGAGAAAGCCGCGCGATCGGATCGCTGGCGCGTCGGTTTTTTTGTCGCGGCCCACACGCGCACGCGCGCCGACAGCGCGCCTAGGGCTTGACCTCTTTGCCGGCCTTGTAGCTGCGCGTCATCCAGTCGCGCCCGTCAGCGCGCCACCAACGCCACAGCCCTTCGCGCTTGCCGTCCTTGAACTCGCCGAGTGATCGCTTCTTGCCGTTGGGATAGTAGCTGGTCCACGCACCGCTGTGCTTGCCCGCCTCGAAGCGACCTTCGTCTTTGGTCGCGCCACCGGCGTGAAAGAAGCGCCACACGCCGTCGCGCTTGCCGTCCTTGTACTGCCCCTGCGAGGCCTTGCCGCCGCCCGCATGAAACGTCGTCCACGTGCCGACCTTTTTGCCTGCCGCGTAGCGCCCGCGAAAGCGCGGCCGCCCCGAGCGGAAGTAGCCGGTCCAGCTGCCGCTCTCCTTGTCGTCGCGAAACATGCCGTCGAGCATGCGCTTGCCGTTGTCGTACCAGAACGTCCAGCGGCCATGGCGCTTGCCGTCCTGATACTCGCCGCGCCGCTCGGGCTTGCCGTTGGCGTGATACCAAGTCCACACTGCCACCGGCTTGAAGCCGACGCTGCCGCCCTCTTTGGGCACGCACACGCGGCAGCCGGTGACGCGCTTTTTGACGTCGAGCACCGCCTCGCCGCCGGCCGCCTGACAGCGCGCCGCGCTCTCGTTGACCTCGCGCCCCATGCGGTAGGTGACCTTGCGCCATAGCTCGCCCGAGGCCCACCACTGCGTGAACTCGCCGTCCTTGCGACCCGCCTTGTAGGGCCCCTCGATCGCCTTCTTGCCGCTGGGCAGGTACTTGGTCCAGTTGCCCTGCTCGCGATCGTCGGCGAAGGTGCCCTCCGCCTTCTTCTCGCCGCTGTAGTGCCAGCGCCGCCACAGCCCCGTGCGCGAGCCCTTGTTGTAGGCGCCGGCCCAGATCTTCTTGCCGTTGGAGTAGAAGGCGTCCCAGTGGCCCTCGCGCCAGCCGCCCTTGTACTGCCCGTCGAGCATCAGCTCGCCGGTCTTGTAGTAGTGCTTGTAGGCGCCCTCGGCGGCGCCGTGCTTGTAGTTGACCGTCTCTTTGACGCCGCCGCTCTTGTAGTAGCTGCTCCACACGCCATTGCGCAGGCCTTTGGCGTAGGTGCCGGTAGCGCGCGCCTTGCCGTTGGTGAAGAACTCCTTCCAGCGGCCGGTGCCCGCGGTGATCGTCGACGTGCCCCAGACCTGGCCGTCGGGCCCGCGGAAGACGTGCGTGCCCACCGGCACGTCGAGCCGATACTCGCCCTTGTGCATCACCGAGCCGTCTTCGTGCCACTCGGTGAGCACGCCGTCGCGCGCGCCGCGGCGGTAGGTCACGCTCCAGGCGAGCCGGCCGTTTTCGTGATAGCCGCGCCACAGCCCGATGCGCACGCGCCCCACAGCGCAGCCCATCTCGCGCGCGCGATAGTCTTGCTGCCATTTGCCCTTGGCCGCGCGACACGCCGCCTCGGCCTTGCCCTGCCGCTCGCCCTTGACGAAGCGCACCGTCTGCCACGTCTTGCCGTTGGTAAACCACTCGGTGTGCGTGCCGTGCTCCTGGTCGGCGACGAAGGGTCCCTCTCGCACCTTGGGGCCCTCCTTGTCGTAGAAGCGCCACACGCCAACCTGCTTGCCCTTGTCGTAGCGGCCCTCCGACTGCGTCACGCCGGTCTTGTGGTAGTTGACCCACTTGCCTTGCTGCAGCCCCGCCTTGAAGGTGCCTTCGAAGGCGCGCATGCAGTTGCTGTAGTAGCCGCGCACCGGGCCTTCGCGCACGCCGTGCTTGTAGACGTAGCTCCAGCGGATCTGCTGGCCGGGCAGCGACTTCCACAGCCCGTGCTTCTTTTTGCCCACCACGCAGCCAAACTCGCGCCGGTCCTTCGACCACGACCCGCCGGCCGCCTTGCAGCGCGCCTCGCTGTCGATGTAGGGCTTGGGCTTGGCCTTGGCCTTGGGCTCCTTCTTTTCGGCAGGCTGCGCGCGCGCGACGCTGCTCTCGGCGACGCTGCACGCGGCGAGCACGAAGAGAAGCACGCTGAGCGACGGCGACCTCATTTGCCGAGGATCTCCTTGAGCACGCGGTCGGCGCGCCCGCGCACGGCGCTGCCGTCGAGGCTGTTGATGTCGTGCTGCGTCAGATCGATCTTCGGCGTGAACACGCCGTCGTGAAACTCGTCGACGGCGATGGCGACCTTCTCGTCGAAGCTCTTGCCCTTGCCTTTGCCCTTGTCCTTGCTCGACAGATCCACGCGCGCGCAGGCGTAGCGCCGCCCGCCACGCGCCGTCAGGCAGATGCCGATCTGCTCGCCCTGCTGGTCGACGCGCACCGTGAAGCCGAAGCGCTTGTCGTCGAGGCGCAGCCGCCGACTGTCCTCGAGCTTCTTGCCGATGGCGCGCGCCAGCTTGCCCTTGCCCTCGACCTTGATCGACGCCGGCAGCCGCAGTCCGAGCAGCCGCAGCGCCGTCGGCCAGCGGTGGATCACCGCGTCGAAGTAGCGCTCGGCGTCCTTGATGTTGCCCTGGCGGCGCGCCGCTTCGGCGGCCCAAGCCATCACGCGCCCACGCATCAGCACCTCGTCGCGCGGAAGGCCCTTCAGCGCGCTCTGCGCGAGCTTGAGCGCGTCGCCGATCTTGCCCTCGCGATAGGCGACCTCGCCCAGCCACGCGTCGAAGTACGGCCCGGTCTTGCTCTTTTGACGCGAGCGCGCGCGCTCGAGGGCGATCGCCTGGCGCATCACGCCGGCGCCGGTGGCGCGCACGATCGAGTAGGCGCGCCACGGCGGCAGCGGCTTGATGTAGGGCCGCAGCAGGCTGCGCAGGTTGTCGCCATGCGCCAGAAGCCGCGCCGCTTTGCGCCGCGTGGTCCAAGCCGACAGCTCGAGGCGCTTGATCTTGCCCCACAGCTTGAGCCGCTCGCCGAAGCCGCGCGCCGACGCGCGCTCGCGCAGCCGCTCGGCGGCGGCCTGTTCGGCGGCGTGCAGGTCGAGCAGACCGATGAGGCGCATCACCTCCGCCGAGAAGCTCGTCAGGCCGACGCGGTCCGGCGCGCGCGCGACGCGCTGGCCGATCTCGAGCGCCTTGTCGAACTGACCGAGCGCGTAGAGCAGCCGCATCAGCCAGGCGTTGAGACCGGCCTCGAACTGCTGGCGGTGCTTGCGCTCGACGCCTGCCACGCGCGCGGCCTTGACCGCGGCGACGGCGCGCTGGAAATCAGCGCGCAGCAGAAACAGGTTCGCCAGGTGCGGATGCGCCGACGCCGGGCAGTCCTTGATCGGCGCCTGCAGCGACTTCTGCGCCAGCCGCTCGACCTCGTCGAAGCGAAAGACCGCGAACGCCGCCTCGGCCGTGTTGAGCGCGAGGATGCAGGAGCGCCCGCCGGTGGCCTTGACCGACTGCAGCGCCACGCGGAAGCAGTCCACCGGGCGCTCGCGCTCGAACTCCACCGAGAGCAGCCCGTTGTAGCCGGCGATGCGCTCGGGCTGCTGCGACGAGAGCGTCAGCTTCTTGGAGATGCGGATCGCCTCGTCGAAGCGGTGAAGCTTCATCAGCGGCCAGATGCGCAGGTGATTCATCGGCGGCTTGTAGAGCGCGTCGTAGCGGTCGAGCACCACGAGCTGCTCTTTGCGGCGGTCCATCTCGCCGAGGATCCCTTCCTCGGCGAGGATGATGCGGCGGTGCCAGCGCTGCGCCAGCGCGTCTGACGGGCGCTTGCCGAAGCGCGTGGTGAGCTGCTTTTCAGCGAGACGCATGTGATGCAGCGCGCGCGGCAGGTTGGCCTCTTCCTCGTGAAAGGCCTCGGCCAGCGCGTAGCGCGCGATGATCGACTGCGGACGCGTGCGCAGGATCTTCTCGGCGGCCTCGCGCGCGCGGATCAGCTTGTTCTTGGCCAGCGCGCTCAAGAGCGCCTTTTCGGCCTTGTCGCCGAGAAGCTCGTGCGTCGGCGCCGCGGCCGGCTGCTGCGGCGCGAGCAGCAGCGCCAGCACGAGGGCCAGCGCGAAGCAGAGAGAAACGGTCGGGGTTCGGATACGGCGCGCCATCGATCAGCCGAGCGGTGTCTACCGGCCTCGCAGCGTGGCGCGCGAGAGCGCCTCGATGGGGCGCTCGGCGTTGGCGAGGATGATCAGCGCCGGATCGTCGGCGCCTGGGATCAGCTCCAGGCGGTGCTGCAAGAGCGGTGGTAGCAGCGACTCGATGTCTTCGCTGGAGACGTAGTCGCGGCCGCGCAGCATCGCGAGCGTCTGCAGCGCGGGGATCGCCTGCACCAGCGCGCGCGTCGAGACGCCCTGCGTCACGCGGTTGTCGTCGCGCAGCGAGCGCGCCGTATCGACGAGGCACTCCTTGACGTGGCGGCTAACGGCTACCGACTCGCGCACCTCGCGGCGGGCGTTGACGATCTCGCTGCGTGTGACCTTGGGCAGGTCGGTCGGCTTCTTGGGCACACCCCAGGTATCGAGCACCTCGAGCTCGGCGTCGCGCTCGATGTGGGTCATGCGCACCTTGAAGAGGAAGCGATCGATCTGCGCCAGCGGCAGTGGATAGGTGCCTGCCACGTCGAGCGGGTTCTGGGTGGCGATGACGAAGAACAGGTCGTCGAGGCGATGGCTGACGTTGTCGACGGTGACCTGCTTTTCGGCCATCGCCTCGAGCAGCGCCGCCTGCACCTTGGGCGAGGTGCGGTTGATCTCGTCGACGAGCACCACGTAGGCGAAGACGGGGCCGTGACGGAAGCTGAACGTGTTCGTCTCGGTGTCGAAGATCATCACGCCAGTGATGTCCGACGGCAGAAGGTCCGGCGTGAACTGGATGCGGCGAAACGCGACCAGCTCGTCGTGCTGCTTGTCGTCGATGATCGAGTCGCCGAGAGCCTTGGCCAGCGTGGTCTTGCCCGAGCCCGGGTAGTCCTCGAGCAGGATGTGGCCGTCGGCGAGCAGCGCCACGAGCACGAGCTCGATGACCTCGTCGCGACCCATCACGTGATCGCGCATGCGCGCGCGCAGCCGATCGGCGACTTGGCTGGCGTGGGCCAGCCCGGCGGCGGGGTCGACGACCGCGGCCGCGGGGGCGGCGACCGCGCCAGCCGCTGGCGCCGGC
>JAGQIK010000713.1 GCA_020431405.1 Myxococcales bacterium | reverse complement strand
GCTTTGGTCAGGTCGTGCTGATCGACCATGGCGACGGCTACTTCACGCTCACCGGCCATCTCGGCGTGCTGTCGGTCAAGGCCGGGCAGCAGGTCGCCGCGCGCGCCGAGCTCGGCCGCGCCGGGCTCGACCCGCTCAGCGCCAAGCCCTCGGTCTACTTCGAGCTTCGGCACCACCAGCGGCCACTCGATCCGTCCAAGTGGCTGCGCCGGCCCTGAGCGCGTCGCCACCGACTTTGCCGCCCCACAGCCCGCGTGGTACCCCATGTAGTCGTGCGCAGCGGGCCGATCTGCGCCCACGAGGAGGAGAGCATGCGCCAGAAACGTCCCACCAGTCGCCTTGCCGTCGTGCTGCCATTCATCGGTGCCTTGCTGCTGGCTGCGCCCACGCCCGCCACGGCATCGCCCTACCCGCTCGACCAGGTCTTGCCCCAAACAGCCGCCACCAGGCTCGGCAAGATGGGCATCAAGACCACCAGCGACCTGCTCAAACGCGGCGCGAAGCACAAGAACCGCCGCAAGCTGGCCAAGAAGACCGGCATCGAGCTGCGCAAGCTCGAAGGCTGGGTGCGCATGGCCGACGTGATGCGCATCAAAGGCGTGGGCCCCGAGATGACCCGCCTGCTGGCGGCCGCTGGCGTGAAGTCGGTCTCCAAGCTGCGCCGCGAGCGCCCCGGTTCGCTGCACAAACGGCTGATGGCGGCCAACGCCAAGCACAAGATCAGCGGCAACCCGCCGAGCAAGGCCTACGTCGCTGACTGGATCAAGAAAGCCAAGCGGCTGCGCATCGTCGTCAGATAGCGCCGCGCCGGCGCCCTCGCCACGGGGCGTCGGCTGCCAACTGGCGTCGGCGATCGGCAGCTGCGTTAGCCAGCGGCAGCCCGAGATTCGGCGACGCCCTCCGATCAAACGCCATGTAACTACTGACTTCCTCGCGATCGCGGGCTGGCCTCGGCGTTGCAACTGTCCGCTGCAAATGACAGCCCTCATGAAACGCCGCACCACCGCTTCCGTCCTGCTCGGCACCGTCCTGCTCGCCGCGCTGGCGAGCTGCAGTAGCCAAGGTCCCTCCACCGCCCAGCGTGCCGCGCTTCCCGAGCGCGCCATCGCCGCGCTCGTGCAGCGCGCCGGCCGGCTCGAGGTCCCGCGCTACGTCAAGTACCGCGAGCTCGACCCCAGTGACCGTATGCGCGTGCTGCGCTCGCCAACGCTGCAGCGCGTTCGCGCCGGTCGCAGCGGCCCCGCGGTCTTGCGGCGTGATCGCACCTATCTCTACTCGGTGACCGCGCGCGGCAGCGTGTTGATCGCCGAGAAGGCCAGCTTCGGCACCAACTCCGAGTGTGGCCACCCGAACCTGACCGGCGCTCAGCCGGCGCGCATCTCGGGCGAGCTCAACTACGACGCCAAACGCGGCGCCTTCGTGATGGACAACGACTCGGGCCGCTATGGCTTCCAGCCGTCGCGCCGCCGCGAGAACCTCGAAGCGGCGCGCGCGCTGCTGGCGGCCGCTGGCGGCGTTCGCGATGGCCTCGGCCGGCGTATCCCGCTCGCCACGCGCTGGATCAAGCCTTGGAATAACGCGAAGATGCGTCGCTGGGACCGCGTGCGCCCGCTGCTCAAGGGCGCGCCGCAGGGCTTCGACGCCATCGCGTGGCGCCGCGCGTTCGTCGCCCAGATGGGCTATCGCGACGTGCCGCTGAGCATCGAGGCACACACCGTCAGCGAGCTGACCGCGTCGGCGTCCGCGACCGCGGCGGCCCACTAGCCGCAGCGCACCGCGGGCCGAAGACCTAGCTGGGGAGCTGCTCGTAGAGCGCGCGCAGATGGTCTTTGTTGTCGTCTAGATAGGCATTGGCCGTCAGCGTCGCCAGCGTGGCGATGTGCTCGGTCTCGGTGCCCGGCCGGCGCCTGACTTCGAACGAGCCCCAGTCGGTGCTGTCGACCAGCACACAGGTGCCCCCCACGTCGACGACATAGCGAATGGCGCGCTGCCCGCGGGTGGAGACCAGTCGCGGACGACCGACTACTTGGGCCGCAGGTCGCGGCGCTTGCTTTGAAGCGAACACGCTAAGTCCTCCTCCAACTCCCCGATAAGAAAAGTGCGCATCCCCTGTGCCCACAGGCGGCGAGAACGTCCCACCCAAAACGCACATTCGTCTTCGCGCAAGCAAGGCACTACAATCGCGATCGATGCGCTTGGTGACCCTCAGCGACCTGCACCTGTCGCGCTACGGCGAGACCGGCACCTGGTCTCAGCGCGAAGACGAGACGGGCTGGGAGACGCTGCATACGTGGCAGCGCTGGACCATCGAAGGCTCGCGCGACAAGAAGAACCGCCCCGAGAAGCTGCGCCTCGTCGATCCCGGCCACGTCGTGCACAAGGTGAAGAGCTGGCCGCGCAAGAACGACGACAAGGCGATCGGCGCAATGCTCTCGCTCGCCATGGAGCGGCACCTGACGTCGGCCGAAGCGCTGATCCAGCGCCAGCCCACCACAGAAGATCTCGGCTCGATGCTGCGCGTCGATCCGGTCAACACCAACCTGCTCTTCATTCGGCTGCTCGGCGACATCCTGCCGCTCGAGCCTGATCTGATCGCCATCACCGGCGACGTGACGGACAACGGCTTCGGCTACACGCTGGTCGAGCACTACTTCAAGCCCTGGATCGAGCGCGGGCGCCTGCTCGTGATCCCGGGCAATCACGACACCTACGACATGTTCCCGCGCCGCGGGCGCCGCAAGCGCGCCAACGCCAAAGAGGAGCGCTACCGGCAGTTCGCCGACATCGTCGGCATGAAGACGCAGCCCTGCGGCGCGTGGTTTACACGCGTCGGCGACATCGCCGCTGTCGGCCTCAGCTCGTGCAAGCCGCCGCTGACGCCGCTCTCGGCGAGCGGCGAGGTCACCGGCGATCAGCTCAGCTGGCTCGGCGAGCTGCGCAACAACCCCGACTTTCGCGACGCTCGGCTGCGCATCGGCATGGTGCACCACCACCTGCTGCGCATGCCTTTCGAGCTTGGCAAGCGCTCGCCCATCGAGATGGGCATTCGCCTGCGCAACGCCCCCGAGGTGATGGAAGCCTGCCGCGATGCCGGCATCGACATGGTCTTCAACGGCCACCGCCACCACGGCTACATCGTGCAGCTGCCTGGCCACCCGATGGTGATCTCCTCGCCGTCGTCGACGCTCGGCTGCAAGTCCACCGATCTGGAGTACGTCTGGACAACGGATCTGTCGCGCGCGCGGCCGCACCCCGAGCTGTGCCGGCTAACGTCGGTGACCGAGCGCAAGTCCAAGGGCCGCAGCCGAGCGCTCGTCGGGCGCTAGCGTTCGTGCCGTGCGTGCGCTGAGCCTTCTGGCGGTGGTCGCGGTCACGCTCGTCGGTGGCGGCTGCACGCGCTTGGGCTTCGGCGTCGGCGTCGGTGTCGGCGGCGACGCAGCCGCGACGCGACCTGACGGTGACGCCGGCAGCAGCGAGCTCGGCGCGCCGACGTCGCGCGTCGTGGGCAGCCTCCACGACAGCTGCGCCAGCCCTGCGGTGATCGACTTGTCGCCGCTCGCAGGTGGCGGGCGCATCGAGGTGCCCATCGATGTGACCGGCGCCAAGAAGGACTACGGCGGCTGCCTCGATTTCACCTTCCCCGCCGGCCACGTCGACGTGGCCCTGGAGCTGCGCGATGTGCCAGCTCTGCTCGAGTTCACTTGCACCGGCGGCGCGCGCATCGGCATCGCCTCCGGCGCGGCGACGAGCTGCCCACCGACCCTCGGGCAGTGCTACGCCGGCAACTGCTCGCCGGGAAACAGCCTCGAACAGTCGATGCCACCGCACGCGTTCGTGCTGATCGCGCTGCCACCCGACGCGACCAACACGACGCTGGTGCTCAGCGCGCGCTAGCCGCTGCGGCGCGGAGCGCGAGCGCGAGCGAGGTGATGGGGGCGGTCCCACGTAGGGCAGCGCGCCTGCCCACGCGATCTCGCGACGCTACGAGGTGATGCTGTGCGCGCTGCGGCGGTACAGCCGTTGCAATCCTCCGCTGCGGCCGCGGGATAGACACCACCAAGGAGCATTCGATGAAACGCGCGACCTCGCACCGCTGGCGCACCTCGATCACCTTTGCCGTCGCTTGCGCGGCAGCCGTCGCGTGTGGCGGCGAGATGATCGACAGCCAAGACAGCACGCGCGCGACCTACGCCGTGTCGCTGCCTCCCGGCGCGAGCAGCTGGTCGTCGTGCACCAGCAACCAAGTCGGCCAGCTCGCCTGCGAGACGCCTTCGGTTTCCGTCGCGAGCGGCAGCGGCTGGACCTGCTCGGCCTTCAGCGGCACGGGCAGCGGCGCTGGCGGCCTGGGCGGGCTCGACGATCTGATCAAGCAGTTCCTCGACGCCTTCAACAAGGGCGGCGCCGGCGCTGGCGGCACCCCTGGCCTGCCCGGCCTGCCCAACCTCCCCGGGCTACCCAACCTGCCCGGCCTGCCCGGCCTGCCCGGCCTGCCCGGCAGCGGCAGCGGCAACGGAACCGCCGGTGGCAGCAGCGCCAACCCTTTCGTCGGATTCCTCTCCGGCCTGTTCGGCAACGCGGGCAGCGGCACGTTGCCGCAGTTTCCCAAGAGCGGCGCCTCCAACTCGGCCTGCGTGACGGGCGGCATCCCCAGCGGCTTCGGCAACTGCAATATCGACGGCCTGCTCGGCAAGGTGCTGTGCAGCAAGCTCGCGGCGCCGACGCCCACCAACCCCTAGGGCTGCCAGGCTCGCGGCCGTTGACACCACCTGTGGCCGGTGCTAGTTAGCCCTCTGTTCGTCGCGGAGCGTCGATCCGCGGCGTCTTGCGGGGGTGTAGCTCAGCTGGGAGAGCGCTAGAATCGCACTCTAGAGGTCGTGGGTTCGATCCCCATCACCTCCACTCGCACCGACGACGAACATCAACCCGAGGCCACCAACGTGGTCTCGGGTTTTTGTTTGTGTGGCGCCGCGCTGCAAACCTCGGGGTTGCAGTGCTGAGCCAGCCTGGCGCAGCCGCAGGTGCAGCGGCGCGAGATCTCACGTCACGGGCGCTGGTGCGCGCGTTGCACTCAAGCGCGCGCGGGGGTGCAGATGAAGGTGAAGACCGATCGGCTGGCCGGCATCGCGATCACGATCATCGTCGCGATGGTCCCAACGGCGGCGCGCGCGTCGCAGTGCATTGCATCGGGCGAAGGGCGCTTCTTGGTCCCCACGCACGTCGTGCTTCCGGCCAACGCGCTCGGCGTGCCGTGGTCGATCGGCGGCGACGCGCGGCAGCGCTACCGCCGCGCGCGCTCGCTGACGGGCACCTCACTGGCGAGCTGGTTGAAGAAGCACGGCCCGCTCGCGAGCCAGTTTTCGGTGTTCGAGCTGCGCTCCGGCGCGGACGCGCGCGTGCCCATCAAGGGGCTGATCTACCGCGGCAAGGGGACGTACCTCGTCACCGCGTCGCTCGAGCCCGGCCGCAGCTACCGATTCACCTATCGCGTGCGTCGCTGGTATGGCCACCGCAGCCTCCTGCGCGAGTGGAGCGTCATCGCGGATGTCAGCCGCGAAGCCTTGCCGCCGAGCAGCAGCGGGCTCGGTCTACGCACCGCGCTGCGTCGGCTCGAACGCGGCAGCGCGCCGTCCGACGTCAGGCTCGAGGTCACCATGAACCTGCCCCGCGTGCTGCGCCGCTTCAAAGACGCGCTGCTCTTCGAGCTCCAGTGCAAGAGCGAGGGACACCGCTACATCGGCTGTGACCTCGGCGAATGCACCGTGCCTCGGCCTGACGGCAGACCGTTCGGACGAAACCGCTACCTCATCACCAACCGCTGCACGACCGAATGGCGCCGCGCCGCCAAGGTGCGCTTCTCGGTCAGGATGCGGGCATGGCTGCCTGGCGGGGCGTCGTTTCGAAGCGAAGAGGAGACCATCGACGTCAGCTGCCGACCATCGCACGTCGGGCTCTACGTCGCCGTCGGCGGCTCGGGGCTGACCCTGCTCGGCGGGCTGTTCGCTACGATGCTGCTCGTGCGCCGTCGCCGCCGCAAGCCACGCGAGCTACAGCGCGACGACGAGGGCGCCTTCGTCGACATCGAGGCTCGGCCTTCGTGACCAACGCCTACTGCGAGACGGGCTCGCAGCGCAGCGTCGACTTCGCTTGGTCCACCGCGCAGGTCCAGGACCGCACGCCGTCGGCGCGGTTGCATGGCGTTGGCGCGATGGCCAGAACGCACTTGTAGTCGTCGTTGACCTTGTTGCAGCCAAACCCGAAGCGCGTCGCCGTGGGCGCGCGCTTGTTGGTGCACGTGTAGCCGCTGGCCGACCACTCGCAGAGCCAACCGCTGCCGGGATCAGGCGGTTGAACGGGCTGCCAGCACGAGGTGCCGCTGCACTCCCAGAGCGTGGGGCACTCGCAGATCACGCCGCGCTGCGGATCGCCGTAGCACGTCCTGTCTTTCGCCTGGCAGCAGGTGAGCAGATCGGTGCATCCCGAGCATGGTGGCGGCGGCGCCTCCTGCGTGTCGGGGGCGAGGTCGAGCGCGCCGCCGTCGGGGCTCGGCGATCCGGTGTCCACCGTGAGGTCGGCGAGCGTCGTCGTCGTCGTCGCATCCGCTACGGGTCGCGACGTTTCGCCGCACGACACGCACAGTCCCGCGCACAAGCAGAGCCAGCAGGTCAGCCGCACTAAAGCCTCCTGAGTTGAGGGTCGATTCCCGACAGGGGCGACTCAAGCAGAGGACGTGCCATCTCCACAGCGCCCGTGATTGCCCGCGTATTGCCCGATCTCGGCGGGAGTCCAGTCACCATCACTCGCCCCACGCGACCAAGCAGCGCCGATCTGCGTGGTAGAATAGTGACCTCGATGCACGGTCCGAGGCTCTCCAGGCTGCCGCTCGCGGTCCTGCTGCTGCTGCCGCTGCCGCTGCTGCTCTCCACCGGAGGCTGCCTGCGATCGGGGTTCGACTTTCTGCGCGACGGCGACCGCGACGCGACCGTAGACACGCAGCTGCCGCGCGCCGACGTCCCCACCGACGCCGTCCCCGACGACGTTCGGATCCCAACCGACGTGGACTCGGGGCTGACCGACGTGCTGCTCGATTCCGCGCCACCCAGCGGCTGGGTCGTCGTGCCGCCGCAGACGATCGCGATGCCGGTGACCTTCACCGTCGGCTCGCCGAGCGACGAGCCCTGTCGCGACGCCAGCCGCGAAGCGCAGCATCAGGTCTCGTTGACGCGCCGTTTTCTGCTGATGGACAGCGAGATCACGCAGCAGATGTTCAGCGCGCAGATGGGCTACAACCCCTCGATGACCTGCACCCAGGGCGAGTGCCCGGTGACCTACGTCAACTGGCACGAGGTGGTGGCCTACTGCAACGCGCTCTCGGCGGCGCAGCAGCTCGAGACCTGCTACGAGCCGACAGGCGGCAGCGGCAACAGCACCACCTATCGCCCCAAAACGAAGTACGCCGGCACGGGCTCGGGCACGATCTACGACTGCCCGGGCTATCGGCTGCCCACGGAGGTCGAGTTCGAGTACGCCTACCGCGCAGGCAGCACCACCGCGTTCTACCCGTCGCCGGGCAACGACGGAACGATCGACGTCTGCAGCAGCTCCACCAACGCCGACACGATCGCTTGGTACTCACCCAACGCGGGCGGCTCGACCAAGCCGCGAAGAGGCAAGGCGCCCAACGCGTGGGGCCTCTACGACATGGCTGGCAACGCCTGGGAGTGGTGTCACGACTGGTACGGTGGCAACGTCGGGACCACCGTCGATCCGGCGGGACCGGCGACTGGCAGCACACGGATGCTGCGTGGCGGCGGCTTCGGCACGGCGCACTTCGGGGCGGGTACGCTGCGCGCCGCGGCCCGCAGCGTCGATCGCCAGCCGAGCTACCGCTTCCAGTACATCGGCGGGCGCTGCGCTCGCACGATGCCCTAGCGCCTTGCCAGCGCTTCGGCAGCGTACTGCGCCGCCTCGCGCCGCAGCGTGACCTCTTCGCGCGCCGCGGGCGCGAGCTTGTCGAGCTCCTCGGTGAGGATCTCGAGCGCCGCGACGCGCGTGGCGGCGCGCACGGTCACCGGCGACGGATCGAGCTCGCCAGCGAGGTCGGCTGGGCAAAGGTAGCCGAGGTGTCGTTCGTCGGGGCCCAGCACGGCCGCGTAGCCGGTGATCAGCACGCGCAGCGGCGAGGTCTTACCCGCTTCTGCGAGCGCCTCGCCCGGCTCGAAGGTGCGCATGGTGTGCTCGTCGAGCGCGTCATGCGAAAAGAGCGGGCACATGTCGGCGACGGTCTCGAGGTAGAGGGCGCGCAACGCACGCGCGAGCTTCTGCGCGTAGACGGCGTCGCGCTTCATGGCGCCGCGTTCGACGACGCGCACCTGCGTCTCGCCCATCGCCGCCAGCCGCACGCTGCTCGGCAGGCCGACCAGCGCGCCGAGGCCGCCGCAGAAAAACCCCGACGGCACGAGACCGAGCTCTTGCTCGCCGGCGCGCTCGCGCGAGATGCGCAGCGCGCCGTCATCGACGACGTAGAGCAGCTCGGCACGCTCGGCTTGCTCGAGCAGCACCTCGTCGTTAGCGAGCGTGCGCTGCTCGGCGAGCGCGATCAGCTCGAGATCGATCGACTCCACCGAGCCGACGAAGACCAGCGGGCGGCGGTCGAGCACCGACGGCCAGAACTGCGCCTCGCGGATATAGAGATCAGGCGTGACGATGCGCGGCTCGGACGGGTCGCGGCGGCCCGCCTCTTCGATCGGCGCGTCCCAGCCGCCGACGGTCTGCGTCCACTCCTCGTTGGAGACCTCGTCGAAGGTGTGCTGGCCGCTCTCGTCGCGCGTGGCGCCGATGCGCGAGACGGAGTCCTCGCGATCCTCGCGGTCGCGGCCGAGACGGCGCGCGACGATGCGCCGCACTTGCGCCGCTCCGCGATGCGAGGGGTCGCCCTCGAGCACCACGTCGAGCAGCTCGAGCGCGCGGTCGAGCAGGCCTGACATGGCGAAGCGGTCAGCCGCCTGAAAGCGCGCCTCGCGACCGTCGATGTCAAAGCCGCCCTCGTCAGCCTCGGCGGCCAGCGCGAGCCACTCCTCCGCGCCAACGCGGCCGAGGCGCGCCGCTTCGAAGCGCGCCGCCAGCGCCAGGTCGGGCTGCGACGCTTCGCGTGCTAGATCACCGAGCAGGTTCCACGCGTCGGGGCTGTCCGCCTCGAGCTTGCACAGGTGCCGCGCGAGCTCGAGCGCGTCGGCGCTGCGCCGGCGCTCTCGGAGCCGCTCGATCTTGCGGCGCACTTTCTGTGGATTGTCGCGCCAGCGCCAGAACATTCGAAGGCGGTGTCTCCCGGTCCGCTTCGCCTTGGCGGCGGCGCCTCGATGACGCCGCCGCTGGGGCGAAGGCCAGAATACACCGCGGCGCTTGTTCGCGCGATGTACGGCCACGACGCGAGGTCGCGCCCGGCCGCTAGAAGCGGAAGTCGGCGTAGGCGCCGAAGCTGACCATCGCCGACAGGTCGAGCGGGAAGCCCTCGCTGCGCGCGATGGGGATGTGCGCGGTGGCGTCGATGCCCACGGCGAGCGCGCTGTGCGCCAGCGGGTAGGCGAACTCGAGGCCCGCGCGGCCCGCGAGCGCGAAGGCGTGGCCGATGGCGCCGCTGTCGGGGTTGGCGGCGATGTGCTCGAGACCGAAGCCCGCCACCGGGTGCAGCACGGCGCTAGGCAGGAAGCGGTAGTTGAAGGACAGCCGCGTGGCGAAGACGTCGACGTTGTTCTCGACGCCGCCCACGCCGACATCGCGCGCGCCGGGGGCCATGTCGAGGCGCAGCGCCAGCTCGGACTGGCCGATAGCGGCGCCGAGGTGTACCCGATAGGTCGGCACCAGGTTGGTGCGCCCGTCGGCGCGCAGCATCATGCCGCCGAAGCCGCCGCCGGCGATGACGATGCCGCCGGTGTCATACGGATCGCGCGGCTCGACGATGCGCACGGACGGCAGCGCGATGACCGAGGGGCGCGGCTTGGGGGCCGGCTCGATGATCACCACCGGCGCCGGCACTTCGACGCGAGGCGAGGTGTGCAGGTAGATCTTGTGCGGGTGATGCACGGGGATCGGGTTGCCGTAGATGTCGTAGTTGGCGGCTGAGGCTAGCGTCGGCGCGGCGCAGAGCGCGGCGGCGACGAGGCTGGCGGCGGCGAGACGGGTTGCGGTCGACATGGCTGTCTCCTTGGACGGCACAGGCTTTGGTGATCGCTGTGGGTTACTGCGAAGAGAAGGGCTGGCGACTAACGTCGAGCTACTGCGGGCCGAGGGCGCCGGGCTCGTGCATGCCCTTGCCCGAGAGGTCGCTGATGATCAGGCGCGTGAGCAGCTGGTTGAAGCGCTCGACGCCGACGCGATCGGTGTCGGCCTCCTGGTGGTGGCCGCCGACGCCCGAGTCGTCGGTGAGATAGGTGTAGGGCGTCGAGGTCATGGCGCCCATGGCGCGGAAGAGATACTCCACCACGCGGTTGGAGCCGCTGGCGGCGACGGGCAGCAGGCGGATGCCGCGCGCCGAGGCGTCGATCATCGCGTGCTGGTAGCGGTACTGCGCGTCGGCGTAGTGCTTGGGCGGCGCGTCGGCGAGCACCACGAGCACGCGCACCGAGTTGCCCTTGCTCCAGTCGAGACGCTGCATGGCGAGCGAGATGCCGGCGTTGAGATCTTCGGGATAGTCGCCGCCGCCGCTGGCGCGCACGGTGGACATCACGCTCTGGAAGGTCTGCACGCTCTTGGTGAAGGGCAGCAGCTTGAGCGGAACGGCGTCGCCGCGGTCGCGGTAGAAGACGGCGCCGAGGCGCACGGTGGTGTTGGGCACGCTGCTCTTGACGCGGCGAACGATGTCTTTGATCTCGCGGTTCACGTAGCGCAGCTCGTCACCCATGCTGCCGGTGACGTCGATGAGGAAGGCGAGGTCGAGCACGCGCGGCGAGAGCGCAGCGGTGCGCGGCAGCGTGACGGTCACGCGCTGGCCGTCGCCGTGCGTGGGCACGCTGAACTGGGCGCGCACGACCTGCTGGCCGACGGTGATGGTGGCGCTGGCGGTGCCGCGAGCGTGGGGCGCGACGAAGCTCGGGAAGAAATCCCACCAGCCGTCGGCGTGGGTGCGGCCGAGCACGGTGCTGCCGCTGGCGACGATCTTGATCTGTGCGTCGTTGACGGGGTTGCCCTTGGCGTCGACGACGCGGAAGCGCACGCGGCGGTTCATCGCCAGCCCGAGCTGGCTCATCTCGCTCGGGTGACGCGACAGATAGCTCATGTAGTTGCTGTAGCGATCGACGTCGGCGACCGACGCTGCGGTGAGCAGCGAGACGCGCGCCTGGGGCACGCGCGGCGGCTCGGCGCGGTAGGGGCTGCGCGTGACGACGGCGCCGCTGGGCGTG
>JAGQIK010000712.1 GCA_020431405.1 Myxococcales bacterium | reverse complement strand
GGCGGCCGCGTCGATCAGCGACTCGCCGCGGCGCATGCGGTTGCCCTCGTCGCGCCTGCGCGTGGCGAGGCGGTCTTCGCTGCCGGCGATGCTCTCCTGGCGCACGTCGCGCGTGTCCGGGTAGTCGGGCAGCAGCTCGCCGAGGAACGTCGACAGGGCGCGCGAGCCGATGACCGCGCCGACGTCGCGCTGGATGCGATGCAGCTCGAGCTGCAGGTCGTTGGCGCTGGTGAAGCGGCGCTCGGGCTTTCGCTCGAGGCAGCGCATGGTCACGTCGTCGAGCGAGTCGGGCACGTCGTGATTGAACGTGCGCGGCGTCGGCATCGGACCGTCGACGATCGCCTCGTGAACCTCGGCGATGGTGTCGCCGCCGAACAGCGGCGTGCCCGTCAGCAGCTCCCAGAGGATCGTGCCGAAGCTGAAGATGTCCGACAGCGCGTCGACCTCGTTGCCGCCAGGAAAGCCCTTGGCCGCCAGCTGCTCGCCGCTGACCTGCTCGGGCGACATGTAGTGCGGCAGCTCGAGGTGGCGCTCGAGATAGGGCACGGTCTGGTACGCCGCGCGCGCCGAGCCGAAGTCGAGGATCTTGACCGACCCCTCGAACGAGCAGGCGATGTTGAGCGGGCACAAGTCGCAGTGCACGACGCCGAGCGCCTGGCCCCACTGATCGGTCTTGCGATGGGCGTACTCGAGACCCGCCGCGACCTCGCCCATCAGGTAGCAGGCCAGACCCACCGGCAGCGTCGTCTCGCGCTCGCGGCAGACGCGCAAAACTTCGCGCAGGTTCACGCCGGGGATGTACTCGGTGGCGAGGAAAAGCTCGCCGTCGACCTTGCCGAACTCGAAGACCTGGACGATGTTGCGGTGGTTGAGCGAGAAGGCGATCTTGGCCTCCTCGACAAACGCGCGCGCGAAGGCCGGATCCTGGCTGTAGCCTGGGGTGACGCGGCTTAGTACCTGCACCTTCTCGAAGCCCGCGATGCCGACGGTCTTGACCTTGAAGATCTCGGCCAACGGAGTGGCGGCGAGCCGCTCGAGGACGTGGTACTTGCCTAGTGTTCGCGGGCTGGGCATCCCTTCGCGCGATCACTGTACCACTTATATATAATCAGCCGGTGAGTGGCGAAGACCAGCTCTCGAGCGCCCTTGGCTATCGCTTCGAGAGCGCCGAGCTGCTGCAGCGCGCGCTGACACATCGTTCCTTCGTCAACGAGCGCTCCGCCGCGGAGAACAACGCCGACGCAGCGGCCACGAGCAGCGGGCTGCTGCACAACGAGCGGCTCGAGTTTCTCGGCGACGCCGTCGTCGATCTCGCCATCGGTCACCTGCTCATGCAGAAGCTGCCGCGCGCGCGCGAAGGGCGGCTCTCGAAGCTGCGCGCGATGGTCGTCTCCGAGGCGAGCCTCGCGCGGGCGGCCAACGCGATCAGCCTCGGCGAGCACCTGCGCCTCGGGCGCGGCGAGGAGCAGACCGGCGGGCGCGACAAGGCATCGATCCTCTCGGACGCCTTCGAGGCGGTGCTCGGCGCGATCTACCTCGACGCCGGCTTCGACCGCGCCGCCGATGTCGCGCGCACGTTGCTCGCGACGCTCGTCGACGAGGCCGTCGCCGGCGAGCTCGACCGCGATCACAAGACTCGGCTGCAGGAGGTCGCGCAAGCCGAGCTGTCGGACGTGCCGCGCTACGAGGTGGTCAGCGAGCGCGGGCCTGACCACGACAAGGTCTTCGAGGTGGCGGTCTTCATCGGCGAGCGCGAGCTGGCGCGCGCCGAAGGCCGGTCCAAGAAGGGCGCCGAGCAGCAGGCGGCCAAGGCGGCTCTGGCGCTGATGGAGCGCGACGACAGCTGACGGGCGACGGCTGAAAACTTGGTCACCGTCGCGTGGCGCGAGAAGATGCATACACGCGCCTACACGGTCCAAGGAGCCCATCGTGCGTCACGCCGCAGTCGCCCTCGTCGCCGCGCTCGCCCTCGGTGGCTGCGCTCGCCAAGCGCCAGACTCGCTGACCGCCGCCCGCCGCGCCTTCGCCGTCAAGCTCGCCGGCGCCCGCATCTGCTCGACGATCGCGCGCCGCGGGCGCCACATGATCGACGTGCGCCTCGTGCGCGCGCAGAGCGAGGGCCGCCAGCGCCTCGAGAGCGCGCCGCGCCTATGCGCCCCGCTGAACGGCCGCGCCGAAGTACACCTCGAAGGCCGCGGTCTGCGCGCTCAGATCCGCCTCTCGCCCGACACCCTCGACGCCGAGATGATCGCCAGCACCGGCGACGTGATCGCCAACCGCATCGCGCTGCCCAAGCACGGCGCCGCCATGACCCTGCGCCTGCCCACCGCCACCGACGCCACCACCCGCGAGTGGATCCTCGTCACCCGCGTGATGCCGACACGCTAGCGCGACCCCTTCGCCCCCAGCGACGCGAGCACGGCGCCGGCCGACGCTCCTGAAGCCCGAGGCCCGAGGCCCGAGGCCCGAGGCCTACAACCCCGAGATGATCGAGTAGATCGTCGACCCTTCGGGCATCCCAAGCCGCTCGAAGATCTCCGCCGCCTCTGCCAGCATCTCGCGCCCGCCCTGCAGGTTGCCGCGCTCGAGCTGCACCTCGCCGCGCCGCTTGAGCGCACGCGCGAGCTCGGCTTCGTTGCCGAGCTCTCGGAAGACGTCGATGGCTTGCCGGAAGTAGTCGTCGCTGTTACCGCCGCCGCCCACGGGGCTCGACGCGTCGAATAGCGTGGCGGCGTAGACCTCGCCCAGCGCGTGCATCGCGCGGCCGACCATCTCCTGCATCTGCGCCTCGCGCGCCAGACCGAGACACTCCTCGGCGTACTCGCGCGCGCGCTCGTGGTTGCCCTCGGACAGCTCGAGCATGCCGAGGTTGCGCAGCACGTCGATGGTCGTGCGCACCTGGGCGATCTCGCGCGTCACCGCGAGCGCCTTGCGCAGCCGCTGGCGCGCGTCGGCGGGGCGCTGCTGCTTGGCCGCGGTCTCGCCGAGGTTGTTGAGCGTGATCGCCTGCAGCGGCAGGGCGCCGATGGTCTCGGCGATGCCGAGCGCCTCTTCCCACTCGTCGCGCGCGTGGTCGAGCTCGCCGCGCTCGAAGGCGAGGGCGGCGATGTTGTTGAGCGTGGCTGCCTCGCCGTAGCGATCGCCGATGTCGCGTCGCAGCGAGAGCGCCTCGCGGTAGCACGACTCGGCCTCGTCGAAGAGGCCGCGCGTCTTTTCGATGTTGCCGATGTTGGAGAGCGACACGGCGATGGAGCGCCGATCGCCCGCGTGCCTGCGCATCTCGAGCGCCGTGGCGCTGCGGTCGAGCGCCGCGTCGTAGCGACCTTGCAGCCAGTAGACCTGACCGATGTCGTCGAGGCTGGTGGCCACGCCGCGCTGGTCCCCCGAGCGCGTGAACATCTCGAGCCCGCGCTCGAGGTACTCGCGCGCCAGCTCGAGGTTGCCCTTCTGGCGCCACACGCGCCCCATCTTGTTGAACGCCACGGCCGCCTTGGGCCGCGACGCGACGACCCAGCCGAGACGCACCATGCGCTCGAACGCGTCGAGCGCGCCGTCGAAGTCGCCCTTGAGCTGATAGACGCTGCCGAGGTCGTGCCAGATGTGGATGCGCGCCGCGAGGTCGGCGTCTGCCATGCAGCTGAGCGAGCGCTTGTAGAGCCGGATCGCTTTGTGGTTGAAGTAGCGCGCGCGTGCCGAGTCCGCCGCGCGGCGATAGCGCGAAGCCGCCCCGCGTCCGTCGCCGGCGCGCTGCAGGTGGTGGCCGACCTGCTCTTGCTGCCGCTCGGCGCGTCCTTCGGGTCGCAGCTCGAGCCACTGCGCGGCGAGGCGGTGGTGGTAGCGCTTGGTCTGCGTGTCGACCAGCTCGTAGGCGAGGTCCCAGATCGGCGCGTAGGCGAAGCGATACTCGCGCTCGCCGGTGATGCTGCTCGGCTGCGTGGCGCGCACCAGCCCGCGCTGCGCCAACGAGACGAGCGCCTCGCCGACCTGCGTGCGAATGCGATCGCCCGAGGCCGCTATCTCCTCGAGGGTCGGCCCGTCGGGGTCTTTGGAGCTCACCGTCGCCGCGCGCGAGAGCGCCACGACGGCGTCGAGCCAGAAGACCTCGCCGACGACGGCCGCCTTCTCCAGCACGGCGCGCTCCGAGCTCGGCAGGTTGCGCAGGCGCTGGCGCAGGATCTCCTCGTGGCTGCGCGGCAGGTCCATCACGCGTAGCCGGGTCTCATCCACGCGCCAGTTGCCCTCGGCGTCGCGCGCGAGCACGGTCGTCTCGAGCAGGTAGCGCACGAACTCGTAGATCGCGCGCGGGCTGCCGCGCAGCCGCGAGCGCGCCACCAGCTCGAGCGCCTCGGGAAGCTCCGGAGCGCGCGCCAGCGCCTGAAACAGCGCCAGGGCGTCGTCGGGCGGCAGCCCCTCGACGTCGATGCGATGCAGCGCGAAGTCGCCCTGTCCCCAGCGCGGGTGGCGGCGATAGACCGTCGGGCGTGCCGCCGTGACGAGCATCACCGGCGCCTGGGTCAGGCCCTCGGCGAGAAAGTGGATCAGGTTGATCGTCTCGGCGCGCGCGTTCTGCACGCGGTCGAAGACCATCAGCAGCGGCCCGTTTTGCGCGTCCTTCTCGAAGAAGCGCCGCACCGCGATGTACATGCGCATCTCGAGCTGACCCGGCATCGCCGCGAGCGGCTCCACCACCGGGCTGTCCTCGAACGGCGCGCCCATCAGGTGCGCCAGCAGATGCGTGACCTCGGTGAGATACTGCTCGGGCACCACCTCGGCCACGCCCGCCGCGATCTTGTTGCGCGCCGCTTGGCCGTGGTCAGCGTCGCTGATGCCGAAGCGCTGCTCGAGCACGCGCACGATCGGCTCGTAGCTCTGCGGGTTGCGGCCGCAGTCGCCGGCGAGCACGCGCGCCTCGGGGATCGCCGCGCGCACCGAGCGGGCGAACTCCTGAGCTAGACGCGACTTGCCGGCGCCAGGCTCGCCGAGCAGCGTGACGAACACCGCCGACCGTTGATCGCGGCAGTGACGCAGCAGCTGTTTGAGCTGCTTGAGCTCGGCCTGGCGGTTGACGAAGCGCACGCGCAGGTCGGCGGGCTCGTCGCCGGGCGTCAGGTCGTAGCGGATCTCGGCGCGCGCGTCGTCGACGAGCAGCGGCACGTTGGGCAGCACCGGGCCGGTCTTGGGCTCGGGGGCGAGCTCGTTTTCGGGGTCGGTGCTGATGTCCTGCAGCGGCAGCGGCGGCGGGACGACCTCGCCGGAGACGGTGGCGTCCTCGCCGTCGGAGGAGACCTCACGGCCGGGTTCGATCGGACCGGTGCCGCGGGACGAGCTCGCTTGCTCCCCTTGCCGCGGAGAAGCCTTTCGCCGCGAGTCTCGCGTATCGCGTGGTCCGGCCATCCGTGCCGATCCTCCCCGTCTTGGCGGCGCCGCGTGTACGGCGCCTACTTATCGGTGTCGCGCCCCCATATCGCACCGGGCTGCGTTTTGACAAGGGAGATGCGCGAGAGAGGAAGGCGTCGACGTCGATAGGCTTGCGCTGCTCCTCGCTGCGAAGGAAGTATTCGAGCGAAACAAGCTGAAATTGCGGCCGTTTGTCGCGGGCGCGGCGCCGATTGATGCGCGCCAGCTTGGCGAGGATGAGCTCGACCGCTTCCACCGACTCGCGCTGCGTGTCGTGAAGCAGCACGATCCCGCCCTCGTGGTGAATGAGCCAGCTGACCACCTCGCGGGCGATGGTCTTGGCGGGCTTCTGCTCGTCGTGCGAGGTGGCGCTCCAGCGCGCGTCGAGCGTGTAGCCCTGGCGGGCGATCAACGCGCGGCTGTGGTCGGTCATCTGGCCATAAGGCGGGCGAAAGAGGCGCGGGCGCTCGCCGATGACACGCGCGATGGCGCGCTCGTTGGCGAGGATCTCGAAGGACTGCTGCTCGGGCGTGAGCCGGCTGAGCAGTCGGTGATGGTAGGTGTGATTGCCGATGTGATGTCCCTGCGCGTGCGCGCGAGCGAGGATCGCGGCGGCCTGCTCGGCCTTGGGCTGGTGTGGCTCGAGCCAGTAGCCGTTGACGAAGAAGGTCGCCTTGGCGCCGTGGCGGGCGAGGGTCGCGAGCAGCTTGGGCGTGTAGAGGTAGTGCGGTCCGTCGTCGAAGGTCAGCGCCACCCGGTGCTGCGCGTGATCGCCCCAGATTACCGGCGTGTCGCGCGGCTCGCCAGCTCCTCGCGCTGAAGGCCGGCCGCGCAGCGTCAGGCGCGTGGGGGCGAGCCGTTGGCGCGGTGCCGTCGTGGCCGCGGCTGCGCCACCAAGGACGGCCGGAGGGCGGTTGGCCCACGCCGCGATGAAGATCGCCACCGAGACGGTGAAGACAGCAAGAGGTAGGCGTGAGGAGTACATCCGCCTACCATCGTAACGAAACCTCGGCGGATGCCCAAAAAGTAAGGCGCATTCGCGCCTCGCGGCGCCGGCTAGACGTTACTCCTGCATCTTCTTCTTTAGCGCGGCCAGCTCGTCCTCGACCTTCTGGCTGCGCTTCTTGAAGGTCGGGTCGAGCCCGACGGGCCGGCCCTCGGGCTCTGCGGCGGCCTGCGGCTGCGGCGCGTCGTTGGCGGCCTTGTCCTTGTCCGTCTGCGCGGGCGTGTTGGTGCTCGGCGCGTCGCCACGCTCGTAGTCGCGCAGCGCCTCGGCGCCGAGCTGCTCGCGCTTGATGCGGTCGAGCTCCTCCTGCGCACGCATCTCGCGCAGGTTGCGCTCGGCGCGGGCGCGCCGCGCGGCCGTCGCCAACGACTCGCTGGCCAGCCCCGGTTCGCGTCCAGGCGGCGAGGCGCCAGGCCCGATGGACTCCAGCGGGCCGAGCTTGGCGCGCGCGGTCGCCTCGGGCTTGTCGCTGCTCGGCTTGGCGGGCCGCGCCGCGCGCTCGCGTTCGCGGCGCACGCTCTCGGCGAGGATCGCGTCGGACCTTGACGCCAGCTCGCCGAGCGCCTCGCCTACGGGTTGCCCCTCCCGCACGCGCGCCGCCGCCCGCCGCGCCAGCTCGAGCGCCTCTCGCGCGACCATGTGCTCGAGCTCCACCGAGAGCAGTGTCGGCATCGTCACGCCGCGCCCGAGGGCGCGCTGCTCGTAGGCTGCGCTGCGCGCCGTCTCCTCGCCCTCCTCGGGCAGGTAGGCGAGGATCGCGAGATCCGCCGCGATGGCACGACGCTCGAGCAGCGCGCGCGGACGGCCGATGACCACGTCGCAGGCCGCCCACAGCTCGTCGCGCTCGGGCACGTCGCCAAACATCTGCGCTGGGACGCCGTAGATCTCGGCTCGGCTGCGCAGAAGCTCGCGCGTCTCGTCGCCGCTCTGTCCGGTGTCGAAGAGCACGTTGCACTTGTCGACCGCGAGGCTGAGCTGAAACAGCAGGTCGGTGAGCGTGTCGTCGCCGACAGACGCGCAGTCGACGAGCACCAGCGGCAGCGAGCTGTCGATGCCGAAGCGGTCGCGCAGCGCGTGCTTGTCGCCGTCCACCGGCAGGCCGGCAGGCTCGACCGCGACCACCAGCGCCCGCTCGCGCTCGACGCCGAGCTTCTGCGCTGCCTCGGCCTGCGGCTCGTCGAGCACCAGCAGGCGATCGGGATCGATGTCGTACCAGCGCGACGAGAGGTGCAGCCCGTCGGCGATGCCCACCAACGGCGCCGGCACGAGCGCGCGCTGGCGCCACGTGCGCAGCACCGCGGCGGCGGTCGGATCGAGCGCCACGGCGAGCGTGGGGCGCCGCCGGCGCAGCTCCTCCTCGAGCGCCTGGCCTGCCACGCGCGCCAGCACGGCGGCCTCGGCGCCGCTGCCCACCAGCGAGGCGATGGTCTGGCCCACCGAAAACGCACCCATCAGCTCCGGCAGGTCAGCCTCGATGACGTCCAACCGCGGGGTCGCGCGCGACAGCCGCGCCGCGAGGGCGCGCGCGCGAATGCGCGTCTCCGCGTCGCGCGAGGACCAGGCCAGCAGCACCGTCCGCCGTGCCGCCGCCACCGGCGCCTCGCTGCTCTGCTGTTGTTCGCTCATGCTCTGCCAGCTCCTGATTGACAGCGCCGCGACGCTGCGCTACCAGTCGCAGCGGTCGAGAACATCGATCGAACGCCACCCTAGCTCAGTTGGTAGAGCAATGGTTTCGTAAACCATAGGTCAGCGGTTCAAGTCCGCTGGGTGGCTCTGCTTAGCACCTCGTCCGAACGCGCGTTGGCCGCACAGGCCACGGCCACCAGGCCTCTCGCGCCATCCCACACCACATCACTCGCCCCCCGTCAGCGCTAGAGCGCCGAAATCGCGCGCTCCGCGCCGGTACGCGACGACGCCGCGAAACCTTCCAGTCTGGCCCTCCCGTTGCACTCGTCCGTGTTGCTTCGACAGCGACGCGACGACCACCGGGAGGATCCGATGATGGCGACCAGGCTGACTAACCACGTCCACCAAGAGCAGCGCAAGCACCCTCGCACCCCCTACGACGCCCAGATCCAGCTGCTACACGGCCGCCGCGTGCTCAACGGTCGCGCCGCCGATGTCAGCGCCGGCGGCCTGCGTATCCAGAGCCCGTTGGTTCTGCCCCTCGGCACCCGCGTGAAGGTCTTCCTCCCGCTGCAGGTGCGCGACCACGGCGCCCGCCGGCGCCGCATGTGTCTGGTCGAGGGCGTCGTGCGCTGGCGTGACGTGTGGTGCGGGCTCGGCATCGCGTTCGACGCCGACATGCCGGCCGACACGCAGGCGCTGCTCGATAGCTACCTCGCCGCGTGCGCCTGAGCGCCGTGCTTCCCGCGTCGCCCGCTACTTCAAGGTCGGCGCGAAGTCGCCGCGCGCCGTCTCCCCAGCCATGCGCGGCTCGCCGGCCTTGAGCCGCTTGACGATCACGCCGCGAATGTTGCCCTCGGGCACCGGCCCGAACGTGCGGCTGTCGGTGCCGCGGTTGCGGTTGTCGGCCATCACGAAGTAGGCGCCCGAGAGCTTGACCTCGCCAAAGTCCACCGAGCGCCGCCCGAGGTCCTTGAGCACGACGTAGCCCACGCCGCCCACGCGCTCCTCGATGCGCCGCACCTTGACCTTCTCACCGCTCATCGAGAGCGTGCCTTCGCCGAGCGCCTTGCGGGCGGCCGCCTTGCCATCGACGTGCGGCACCTCGGCGCGCACCGCCACGCGCTCGCCGGGCAGACCGACCACGCGGCGCACCATCACCACGTTGCGCTTGGGGTGCTGCATCAGCACGAGGTCGCCGCGCTTAGGCTTGGTGTCGAGCTTGTAGGCTACGAGCCAGTCGCCGGGCAGCACCGTGGGCGCCATACCGGAGCCCGCGATGGTCGCGATGTCGAACACCACGAGCTTGCCAACCACCGCGGCGATGATGACGAGCAGCAGCAGCGTGACCGCGACGCGCTTCATCGACTGCTCCGCGGCGCGCGAAAAAGCGCTGGCACGAGTTGGCGGTCCAAGGTATGGCTTCGGTTCACTTTAGGGCGCTTTTGCTTGGAGAATAGCTGTGGTTCGCGCACGAAGAGCATTTGCTGGGCTGGTGGTGTTGGGGGTCTTCGCAATCCTCGCAGGTTGCGGCAAGAACGACAGCAACAACACGCCGGACGGCGGCACCGACGGCAAGATCGACAACACGCCGATGAACGAGGACCAGGTGCTCGAAGCCTGCGTCCGACTGCACGCCTGCGGCATCCAGAAACACCCGCGCACCGGCGACTGCTTCAGCGACTTTTACAACCGCTTCGTGCGCTTTGGCCAGCGCGCGCTGTACCAGTCGATGTATCGCTGCGCCAACGCCGGCAAGGGTGACTGCAAGATCATCCGCGAGTGCCTCGGCTTTCAGGGCAAGCCTCAGACCTGCGGCACGGGCTACCAGCCGCGCTGTGACGGCGACGTCGCCTACAACTGCGATCTGCTGGCCAAGTGGGAGCAGGGCATCAAGTGCTCGCTGGGCGGGCTCAAGTGCGGCCTCAAGAAGGCCGGCTCGCAGACGCAAGCCGTCTGCGGCGGCGGCACCTGCGACGAACAGCAGTTCAAGGCCGACTGCAGCACCGACCAGAAGCTGCTGCAGTGCGTGGGCGGCGCCATCGAGATCATCGACTGCCCCGAGCAGGGCCTGCAGTGCCGCGATCCCAAGAAGGGCGTCTGCGAAGGCAAAGGGCGCAGCTGCCGCGACTTCTCCCCCGAGTGTCGCGGTGATTCGGTGTTTCGCTGCGAGCAGGGCTACGAGTGGGTCCGCGACTGCTCCAAGGAGTTCGGCAGCAAGAAGTGCGATACGGGCCTGGCCGACTGCGTGGGCGCGGGCACCGAGTGCAACACCGACTCGTTCTTCGACGAGTGCCAGGGCGACACCCTCGTCGTCTGCATCGACGGCAAGCGCCGCACCTTCGACTGCAAGGGTATGGGCTTCGAGGGCTGCGTGAAGGAGGGCTCCTTCGCCAACTGCAAAGCCCTGCCGGTGTACGAATAGCTTCACAGCTCCCGCGGCTGAGCCGACGCGATCGCGCGTGTGATCTGTGCCGCTACGCGGCCAGCAAAGCATTCCTTCCCGAGAATTTCCGCTAGTTTGTGAAATAGCAGAGCGTGTATCCGTCACACCACACAGGGGTGTGAAGCGATGGTCACGCCTCGAAGCTTCCCGAAAAACGTCTCACCGAAATCGCTGCCCTTTTCGGCTGGCACCGCCCTTGCTCATGGAAGGGGGCGTTACTTAGCCAACAAAAGCTTACTGCACAAAAAACGGCAGCTACGGAGGGACAGATGGCTGACAAGCTGGAGACGATCATCGGGCTCAATCGCCAAGCGGACCTACTTCGCCGCGTCTCGATCTTCCGACACCTCGACGAGACGGTCCTCGGTGACCTGGCACGCAGGATGAGCGTCAAGCGCTGGACGGCTGGAGCCATCATCGTCGGCCAACACGAGATGGACCAGGCGCTCTACATCGTCTACGGCGGTCGCGCCAAGGTGTCACTCTTCGGCGAGAACGGCCGCGAAATCACCCTCGCCACCCTTCGCACCGGCGACTTCTTCGGCGAGCTCTCCCTCATCGACAGCAAACCACGCGCTGCCAACGTCGTCGCCGCCGACGACGCGATCCTCCTCGTGCTCGACCGCGAGGCCTTCCTCGACCACCTCGAGATGCACCCGCGCACCATGCGCGCGCTGCTCGAGTCGATGGCTAGCCGCGTGCGCTCCTCGGCCGACATCATCGCCAACCTCGCGCTTCACGATGTCAACTCGCGCCTCACCCGCACGTTGATCACGCTCGCGGAAGAGGTCGGCGAGGAGAGCGAGGACGGCATTCTGATCCGTTATCGTCCGACCCAGCAGGACCTGGCGAACATGGTCGGCACCTGTCGCGAGACGGTCTCTCGCGCGCTGTCCGCGATGGCGCGCCGCGGTCTCGTCGTGTCGCGCGGCCGCAGCCTGCTGCTGCGTCCTCAGCTCGTCGCCAGCGCGCGCCGCGCCGCCTAGCGTCCTCGTCGCGCTCCGCACGGGAGTCTTCGCTGCGTCTTCGAAGGCTTCGACTTCGGCCCACTTCGACATAGACTCCCGTGCGTGACGCCCAATCCTCCATCAGGCGTGCGCCCCACCGAAGCGCGCGTCGACCTGCGACGGCTCAGCGATAACTTTCGCTGCCTGCGCTCGGTGGTTGGTCCCGAGGTGGGGGTCATCGCGGTGGTCAAAGCCGACGCCTACGGACACGGCGCCCCGCGGGTGGCGCGCCTGCTCGAGGGCGTCGGCGTGTGGGGCTTCGGCGTCGCCACGGTGGAGGAGGGCGCCGAGCTGCGCGCCGCGGGCGTGCGGCTGCCGATCCTGGTGATGGGCGCCGCCTTCGGCGATCGCCACGACGCCGTCATCGAGCACGACCTCACACCGGTGGTCGGCGATCCGGGCGACGTCGACCGCTTCGCCGAGGCCGCGTCGCGCGCCGACCGCGTGCGTTTCGGCATCCACGTCAAAATCGACACCGGCATGACACGCCTCGGCGTGATGGCGCGCGAGCTCGACGCATTCCTGCGCCGCTGTGCACGCTACCCCTCGATTCGCGTCGACGGCCTCGCTACGCACTTCGCGTGCGCCGAGGAGCCCGACGCCAGCAGCACCGAGCAGCAGCTGGCGCTGTTCGTCGAGTGCCTGCACGCGGTGCGCGCCGTCGGCGGCGACCCGCAGGTCATCCACGCCGCCAACTCGGCGGCCGCGCTGCGCTTCCCCGACGCGCGCTTCGACCTGGTGCGCACCGGCCTCGTGCTCTACGGCGCGCTGCCCTCGAGCGAGGTGCCAGACCCCGGCTTCAAGCCGGTGATGAGCCTGCGCACGCGCATCAACGCCATGCGTGACGCGCCGGCCGGCACGCGCATCAGCTACAGCGCGACCTACGTCACCTCGCGCCCCTCGCGCATCGCCACGCTGCCGGTGGGCTACGCCGACGGGTACCCGCGCGCGCTGTCCAACCGCGCCGAGGTGCTCGTGCGCGGCCGCCGCGCGCCGGTGGTCGGCCGCGTGTGTATGGACCTCTGCATGGTCGACGTCACCGACGTGCCGGGCACCGCCGTCGGCGACACCGTCACGCTGCTCGGCGAGGACGGCGACGATTCGATCACCCCCGACGAGCTCGCCGGCTGGGCGCAGACGATCTCCTACGAGGTGCTCGCAGGCATCGGAAAGCGCGTGCCGCGAGTCTACGTCGGAGAGGAGCCTGCATTCAGCGAAGAGCCCGAGACGCGACGAGAGGAGCGCCCGTGAGCAAGCTCATCTCGTCGATGTCGCGCGGCATCGATCGCATCTGGGCCACACCGATACGATTTCTCGACACGCTCGGCGAGATGCTGACGATGTTGGGGCGCGCCTTTCTGTGGGGCCTGCGTCCGCCGTACCGCATCGGCCTGACGCTGCAGGCGATGGAGTTCATCGGCGTCGGCTCGCTGTCGATCATCGTGCTGGTCAGCATGTTCACCGGCGGCGTGTTCGGCCTGCAGAGCGTCAAGGCCTTCCGCGTCTTTCAGGCCGACGGCTACGTCGGCACCGCGGTCTCGCTGACGCTGACGCGCGAGATCGCGCCCGTGATCAGCGCGCTGATGGTCTCGGGGCGCGCCGGCTCGGCGATGGCCACCGAGCTCGGCTCGATGCGCATCAGCGAACAGATCGACGCCCTCGCCACGCTCGGCGTTAACCCGATCCAATACCTCGTCGTCCCGCGCCTCATCGCCGCCACCGTGATGCTGCCGATCCTGACCATCGTCTTCAACGTCTGCGGCATGTTCGGCGCGTACGTCTTCGTCGTGCTCGTGATGGGCGTAGATGAGGGGATCTTCATCCACAACATCCGTTGGTACACCGACGTCGGCGACCTCGGCATGGGGCTGATCAAAGCCACCTTCTTCGGATTGATGCTGGCACTGGTCGGCTGTCATCAGGGTTACAACGCGGGCGGTGGCGCCAAGGGCGTCGGCATCGCCACCATGCGTACGGTCGTTATCACGTCGGTGGCGATCCTGGTGATGGACTTCGTGCTGACCCAGATCCTGATGCAGGTCGGCTTCTAGGTGGCGCGGGCGAGCAAAGAGCGGGCAAAGCAGCAAGCCCACGGCGACGGCGACGTCACGCAGGTGCGCGCGCGCGGCGCCGCTGCTGGCGACGACGCCAGCGGGCTCGAGCAGCGCTCCGAGAACCATCAGATCCGCGTGCGCGGGCTGGCCAAGACCTTCGGCGAGCACGAGGTGCTGCGCGGCGTCGACCTCGACATCGAGCGCGGCCACATCAACGTCATCATCGGCGGCTCGGGCGCCGGCAAGTCAGTGATGATGAAGCACCTCATCGGCCTGCTCAAGCCGACCGCGGGCCACATCTATGTCGACGGCGAGGACATCGTGCCGCTCGACGACTACCAGCTCAATCGCGTGCGCCGCAAGTTCGGCATGCTCTTTCAGTACGCGGCGCTGTTCGACTCGATGACCGTCGAGGAGAACGTGATGTTCCCGCTGCTCGAGCACAGGAAGAAGGAGATGTCGCGCGCGCAGATGAAGGAGCTGGTGCGCGAGAAGCTGCAGTCGCTGGGCCTCTACAACGTCGAGCAGAAGTACCCCGCCGAGCTTTCGGGCGGCATGCGCAAGCGCGTCGGCCTGGCGCGCGCGATCATCACGCAGCCGGAGGTGCTGTTCTACGACGAGCCCACGACGGGCCTCGATCCCATCGCCACCAAGAACGTCGACGAGATGATCGCAGAGATCTCAGAGCAGCTCGGCGTGACCAGCGTCGTCATCAGCCACGACATGGCCTCGACGTTTCGCATTGGCCACCGAGTATCGATGCTGTACAAGGGGCAAATCGTGGCCAGCGGGTCCCCCAGCGAGATCATCACCAACGACCACCCGCAGTTGCGCGAGTTCCTCGAGCACTCTGGCGTCAACGTGGCTACCGCGGAAGTGCGCAGGTAGAACGTGCGAAACCTCGGTCCCGCACTCAAGGTCGGTCTCACCTTCGTCGTCGTCGCGGCGTTGGGTTACTGGGCCTTCATGATGCTGGCCAAGGGCAGCTGCGCCTCAGAGGACCAGGGCATCATCCGCCTGCATGCCTTCTTCAAGGACGCCACGCTGCTCGTCGAGAAGTCGCGCGTGCAGATCGCCGGCATCAACATCGGCTACATCGTCTCGCGCGAGCTCAACGTCGCGCCCAAGGGCAAGCACCTGATCAAGCAGAAGCGCTTCGCCAAGGTCACGGTGGCGCTGCGGCGCAAGCTCGTGCCGCGCATCTACTCCAACGCGGTGATCTACAAGCGCAGCGCCTCGCTGCTGGGCGAGTTCTACCTCGAGATCGATCCCGGCACGCACGTCTGGTACGAAGACACCCTCAGCGGCGAGCAGGTCGCGCGCCCCTACTGCGATCAGCTCTCGCCCAAGTCGCGCTGCAAGCGCCACGAAGGCGAGGTGCTCAAGGACGGCGATCGCATCCGCTACGTCGGCGAGGCCGCCACCGCGCCCAAGCTGGTGCAGCAGGTCAGCGACCTGATGCCGGTGGTCAAGGGCCTGGCGCAGGACATCCGCGGCTTCGTGCGCGGCCCGCTCTCCAAGATCGGCAAGAACATCAACGACGGCATCGCAGAGAACCGCAAGGCCATCGCCGGCATCCTGCGCAACGTCGACCGCATCACGCGCGACATCCGCGCCGTCACCGCGGGCACGCCGGCCGACGTCAAACAGATCCTCGCCGACATCAAGGCGGTGACCAAGACCGTGCGCGAGGTGGTGGCTGGCGACAAGGGCGACCTCAAGAAGTACAGCAAGTCGCTCAAGCAGGGCATCTACAAGCTGACCTCGGCGGCCGACAAGCTCGACAACGCCATGGGCAACGTCAAGAAGATCGCCCAGGGCGTCGAAGAGGGCAAAGGCACCGTGGGGCGCCTGCTCAAGGACGAGACGCTGATCAACGACGTCGAGGGCGTCGTGCGCGACGCCGGCGGCTTCATCAAGTCGCTGGTGGGCCTGCAGACGTTCGTCGGGCTGCGCAGCGAGTACAACTTCCTCGCCGGCTCGATCAAGACGTACCTGACGGTGGAGCTGCGGCCGCGCCCCGACAAGTACTACATGATCGAGCTCATCGACGACCCGCGCGGCCAGCGCACCGTCACCCAGACGCTGACCACCAGCAACGACCCGGGGTCGGCCGGCGACGTGCGCGAGACCAAGGTCACCGTCACCGACAGCTTCCGCTTCAGCTTCATGTTCGCCAAGCGCGTCGGCCCGTTCACCGGCCGCTTCGGCATCAAGGAGAGCACGGGCGGCCTCGGCTTCGACGTGCACCTGTTCAACGACCACCTCTGGATCACGGCCGACATCTTCGATTTTCAGGCAAACATCTATCCGCGCCTCAAGACCCTCGTCGCCTGGGAGTTCTTCAAGCGGCTCTACATCGTCGGCGGCGTCGATGACCTCTTCAACGAGCGCCCGCGCGACGGCACCGGCGGCGGCCGCGACTTCTTCCTTGGCGCTCAGATCCGCTTCAACGATCAGGATCTGCGCTCGCTGCTGCTCGTCGGCGGTAGCGCCTTGACCGGCTCCGTCTCGAGGTAGTCGAGCCGGCGGTGTAGCCGCGCTGCCACGGGTGCCTCGGCCCACGCTCCACGCGGCGAGGGGGGGCTGCGTACCGCCACCTACACTGGCACCGGAAGTGCTTGACACCCTTGGGCAGTGTTCTAATACTGCGCCACTTGCCGCACGAGCGCGGCCACGGGCCTGGACGTACTTTGAGGTTGAAAATCAAAGATATAGCTGTCGAGGGCGACGTCTACGAGCGCGTCCTCGGACACGACGAAGTGGAAGCCCTCTTGGCCGCTTCCACCGTCGAGCTCTCCGATTCGAAGGAGGCAGCAGCCCGGCTCGCCCTGCGGCTCGAGGTCGTCGACGACAGCGTCGTCGCGCGCGGCACCCTCGCCGGACACTTCGACGTCCCCTGCGCTCGCTGCCTGGCGCCCGCGCGCATCGTCGCCGAGGAGCTGGCACTCATCGCCACCTTCGTGCCCGCCGAGACGCTCGCGCGCGCCAGCGAAGAAGAAGAGACCGAGCTTACCGCCGAGGATCTCGACACCTACGTTCACGACGGCGAGTCCATCGACCTCGAGCCGCTCGTGCGCGAGTACCTCGTGCTCGCGATCCCGATCGCGCCTCTATGTCGCGACGACTGCGCCGGCCTGTGCTCTAGGTGCGGCGCCAACCAAAACGAAGCCCCCTGCGAGTGCAGTGACGAGCCGGCCGCGGAGTCGAGCTGGGTCACGGCGCTCAAAGGGATCAAAGAGAGCATGTCCTAAGGGAGGACCCGAGCCATGGCTGTTCCAAAGAAGCGGCAGTCGCCCACGCGACGAAACAAGCGCCGCGCCAATCACGACCGCATGTCTGCGCCGTCCATCGTGGCGTGCCCGAACTGCTCCGAGCCCAAGCTGCCGCACCGGGTCTGCCCGTCATGCGGACACTACAAGGGCGAGGAGATCATCGAGGTCGAAGAAGAGTAGCGCCGAGCTGACGCCACGGCTGCTGTGACCTCGACTTCAACATCCAAGATCGCGCTCGACGCCATGGGCGGCGACCGCGCGCCTGCCGTCGAGGTGGAGGGCGCCGTCGCGGCCGCACGCGAAGGCGGCGTCGAAGTGTTGCTCGTCGGCAAGCGCGACGGCATCGAGCGCGAGCTGCGCCGCTGCGGCGTGACGGTGCGCGACGGGCGCGCCGTCGAGCTGCCGCTGCACGTGGTGCACGCCGGCGAGGTCATCACGATGGATGACGCGCCCGCGCAGGCGGTGCGGCGCAAGCGCGACGCGTCGATGCGCGTGGCGGCCGACCTGGTGGCGCGCGGCGAGGCCAGCGCGCTGGTGTCGGCCGGAAACTCGGGCGCGATGGTGGCGTGCGGGCTGTTCGTGCTGCGGCGCCTCAAGGGCGTCGATCGGCCCGGCATCCTGACGACGTTCCCCACGCGCACGGGCGAGGCGGTGCTCATCGACATGGGCGCCAACGTCGAGTGCAAGCCGCTTCACCTGTGTCAGTACGCGGTGATGGGCGCCTGCTACAGCAAGAACGTGGTCGGCACCTGGCGCCCGCGCGTGGGCCTTTTGGCCAACGCCAGCGAGGTCCACAAGGGCACCGAGCTGACGCGTGAGACGCACCGCGCGCTGTCGGCGGCGACCAACCTCGGCTTTCACTACGCCGGATATATCGAGGGGCGCGACGTTTTCAGCGGCAAGGTCGACGTCGTCGTCTGCGATGGGTTCTCCGGCAACCTGGTGCTCAAGATCAGCGAGGGCGTAGCCGAGACGATGATCGCCATCGTCAAGGACGTCGTCACCAGCACCACGCTCGGCAAGATCCTCGCGCTGCCGCTGCTGCCGACGCTGCGCAAGCTCAAGCGCCGCGTGGACTACGCGGAGTGGGGCGGGGCGCCGCTGCTCGGCTTGCGCGGCGCGGCGATCATCTGCCACGGCGGATCCAACGCCAAGGCGATCAAGAACGCACTGCTCGGCGCCGAGCGCTTTGCCAGCCGCGATCTGATCGGATCCTTGCAGCGAGCGTTGGCCGATCACGAGGCACTTTTCGAGACAGCACGGGCCGAGGGCCCGAGGCTGACGCGCGAGGGCGACGAAGTAGCCGCCACCAGCGCGCCCGCCTAGATGCAGACGTAGAGGACGGAAACACTGATGAGACGGTCGAGAATTGCAGGTGTCGGCAGGGCGGTGCCCGAGAAGGTGCTCTCCAACTTCGACCTCGAGAAGATCGTCGAGACGTCGGACGCGTGGATCACGGATCGCTCGGGTATCAAGGAGCGCCGCATCCTCGCCGACGATCTGTGCACTTCGGATCTCGCCGCCGAGGCGGGCCGCAAGGCGCTGGCCCAGGCGGAGCTCGAGCCCAAAGACATCGACATGATCATCGTCGGCACCGTCACGCCCGACATGCCGATGCCCGCGACGGCGACGTTCGTGCAGCACAAGCTGGGCGCGCCGCGCTGCCCCGCGTTCGACATCTCGGCGGCCTGCGCCGGCTTCATCTACGGCCTGTCGATCGCCGACAGCTTTGTCGGCCGCGGCGCCTGCGAGCGCGTGCTCGTGGTCGGCGTCGAGATCCTCTCGCGCTCGCTAGACTGGACCGATCGCACCACCTGCGTGCTGTTCGGCGACGGCGCGGGTGCGGCGGTGGTGACGGCCAGCGATGATCCCGAGCGCGGGATCATCGACACGCTGATCGCCAGCGACGGCGAGCAGGCCTGCCACCTCGAGATCCCGGGCGGCGGCACGAAGCATCCGGCCACGCATGACACCGTCGAGAAGAAGTTGCACTTCGTTCACATGAACGGACGCCAGATCTTCACGCAGGCTGTAAGAAACATGTCGTCGGCCTCCAGCGAGATCCTCGAGCGCAACGGCCTCGGACCCGACGATGTCAACACGGTGTTCGCGCACCAGGCCAACATCCGCATCCTCGAGAGCGTCAGCCAGCGCACGCGCATTCCCATGGAGCGCTTCTTCAACAACATCGCCCGCTACGGCAACACGTCGTCTGCGTCGATCCCCATCGCCATGAGCGAGGCGATCGAGCAGGACCGCGTCGCCAAGGGCGATCTGTTTCTGCTGACCGCGCTAGGGGCCGGAGTTAGCTGGGGCTCGGCGCTCGTGCGCTGGTAGAGTACTTGACCTCGCGGGTTCCCCGAGGTGCGCGAAACAGATAGGCAACAGGAGCTCGTGATGCTCGCTTTCATCTTTCCGGGACAGGGCTCGCAGCGCGTCGGCATGGGACGCGATCTGATCGAACGCTTCGAGGTCGCGCGGCGCACCTTCGAGGAGGCCAACGACGCGCTCGGCTTCGATCTGCGGCAGATGTGCCTCGAGGGCCCCGAGGAAGCGCTCAAGCTGACCGAGAACGCGCAGCCGGCGATCCTCGCCTGCAGCGTGGCGGCGCTGCGCGCGCTGCGCGAGAACACGGCGCTTTCGCCGTCGTACGTGGCGGGCCACAGCCTGGGCGAGTACTCGGCGCTGGTGGCGGCCGACGCGCTGTCGCTCGGCGACGCGCTGCGGCTGGTGCGAGAGCGCGGGCGGCTGATGCAGCAGGCCGTGCCTGCAGGCGTCGGCGGCATGGCGGCGCTGATGGGGCTCGACGCCGATGGCGCGCGCGAGCTTTGCCGGGCGGCGGCCGAGGAGCAGGTGCTCGAGCTGGCCAACGACAACGGCGGCGGCCAGATCGTGATCGCCGGTCACAGCGAGGCCCTCGGGCGTGCGCGCGGGCTGGCCAAGGCGCAGCGCGCGCGCTGCATCCCGCTCAAGGTCAGCGCGCCGTTTCACAGCTCGCTCATGCAGCCGGCGGCCGACAAGCTCGCCGAGCGGCTGGCCGAGATCGCCTGGCAGGACTGCAAGCTGCCGGTGATCGGCAACGTCGAGGCCGAGCCCTACAGCGAGGCGGGTCGCATCGCCGCGCTGCTCGAGCAGCAGATGACGGCGCCGGTGCGCTGGCGCGCGTCGGTCCAGAAGATGCGCGACCTCGGGGTCAACCGCTTCGTCGAGGTTGGACCGGGCGCGGTGCTGGCGGGCCTGCTGCGGCGCATCGACAAAGATATCGACGTCAGCAGCGTCGAGACGCCGGAGCACATCGTGGCGCTGGCGGCCTAGCGGCCGTCGCGCGGAGGAACGCACTGTCATGAGCAACGAGCTTGCAGAGCGCGTAGCGCTCGTCACCGGCGGCGCGCGCGGCATCGGCCTCGCGATCGCCAAGCGCCTGAGCGGTATGGGCGCGCGCGTGGCGATCTGCGACATGGTCGATTCGGCGGACGAGGCGCTGGCGGCGCTGCCTGGTGAGTCGGCGTACTTCCCGTGTGACGTGACGGACGCCGAGGCGGTGGACAAGGCCGTCAAGGCGGTGGTCGAGCGCTTCGGATCGCTCGAGATCCTCGTCAACAACGCCGGCATCGCCATCGACGGCCTGCTGATGCGCTTCAAGCCCGAGCAGTGGAACAAGGTGCTCGAGGTCAACCTCACCGGCGCCTTCAACTGCTGCAAGGCGGCCTCGCGCCACCTGCTCAAGGCCAAGGACAAGGGCCGCATCGTCAACATCTCGTCGGTGGTGGGCGAGGCCGGAAATGCCGGCCAGGTGGCGTACTCGGCCTCGAAGGCAGGGCTGCTCGGCGTGACGCGCACGCTGGCGCTCGAGCTGGCGGGCCGCGGTGTGACGGTCAACGCCGTGGCGCCGGGCTTCATCGCCACCAAGATGACCGACGAGCACGTGGTGGGCGAGGCGCGCGAGAAGCTGTTGGCCAGCATTCCCCTGGGCCGCATCGGCGACGCCGAGGACGTCGCCGCTGCCGTGGCCTACCTCTGTTCCCCCTCCGCCGCGTACGTCACAGGTCACGTCCTGCGCGTCAACGGCGGCCTGTACATGTAGAAAAACTCCGTAAATTGGCGCTAGCGAGAAGGACGCTCGCTTGATAGAAGTGGCCGCAGAAAGGCCACGGAGAAAATACCGATGAGCGAAGACACCACCAAAAAAGTCATCGAGATCATCAGCAAACAGCTCGAGATCGAAGCTGACAAGATCAAGCCCGAGGCCTCGTTCACCGACGACCTCAAAGCCGACTCGCTGGCCGTGGTCGAGCTCGTGCTGGCCCTCGAAGAGGAGTTCGGCATCGAGATCCCCGACGAGGACACCGAGAAAATCCGCACCGTCCAGGACGCGATCACCTACATCGAGCAGCACGCCTAGGAGGGACCGTGTCCCAGCGACGCGTCGTCATCACCGGCATCGGCCTGGTCACCCCCGTCGGCATCGGCGTCGACGAGACGTGGTCGGCGCTGCTCGCGGGCACGTCCGGCGCGGCGCCGATCACGCTCTTCGATACCGAAAAGCACGGCACCACCTTCGCCTGCGAGGTCAAGGCGTGGGACCCCGAGCGTTTTATGGAGCGCAAGCTCAGCAAGACGCTCGACCGCTTCGTGCAGTTTGCCGTCGCGGCCGGTGACCTCGCCAAAGAGGACGCCGGGCTCGAGTGGACCGAGGAAGAGGCGGAGCGCGTCGGCGTGTTTGTCGGCGCCGGCCTGGGCGGCGTGCGCACCATCGAGGACACGGTGGTGACGCTGATCGAGCGTGGGCCGCGGCGCATCTCGCCGTACTTCGTGCCGCAGATCATCGTCAACCTAGCGCCGGGGCAGATCTCGATCCGCTACGGCTGCAAGGGGCCGAACCTGAGCCACGTATCGGCCTGCTCGACGGGCGCGCACTCCATCGGTGAGGCCTTTTATTCGATCCAGCGCGGCGACGCCGACGTGATGTTCGCCGGCGGCACCGAAGCCACCGTCAGCCCGCTGGGCGTCGGCGGCTTCAACGCCTGCAAGGCGCTCTCGAAGCGCAACGACGAGCCGCAGCGCGCCAGCCGCCCGTTCGACGCCGACCGCGATGGCTTCGTGATGGGCGAGGGCGCAGGGATCCTGATCCTCGAAGAGCTCGATCGCGCCAAGAAGCGTGGTGCACGCATCTACGCCGAGGTCGTGGGCTACGGCCTCAGCGGCGACGGCTTCCACATCACGCAGGTCTCGCCGGGCGGCGAGGGCATGCAGCGCTGTATGAAGATGGCGCTGCGCCACGCCGGGGTCACCCCCGACGCGGTGGGCTACATCAACGCGCACGGCACGTCGACCAAGCTCAACGACGAGACGGAGACGGCGGCCACGCGTGCTGTCTTCGGCGACCACGCCGACAAGCTCGCCATGAGCTCGACCAAATCGATGACCGGTCACCTGCTCGGTGCGGCAGGCGGCATCGAAGTGTCTTTCACCGCGCTGGCGCTGGCGCGCGGCGTGCTGCCGCCGACCATCAACTACGAGACGCCGGATCCGGCGTGTGACCTCGACTACGTGCCCAACACGCCACGCGAGGTGCGCGTCGACTACGCGCTGAGCAACAGCGCGGGCTTCGGCGGTACCAACGCGACGGTGCTGCTCAAACGCTTCGAGTAGCGCCATGGGCAACAGCCTCAAGAGCGACAGTAGCCTCACGGGCGACAGCGACAAGCGCATCGTCGTCGGTTGCGACCACGGGGGCCTGGCCCTCAAGTACGAGATGATGCGCGCGCTCGCGGGGTGGGGCTACGAGATCGATGATGTCGGCGTCGGCGGCATCGTCGATGGGCGCGCCACGGGGCTGCGCTACGACGAAGCGACGGGGACGCTGCAGACCGTCGAGTCGGTCGACTATCCCGACTACGCCGCCAAGCTCGGCCAGAAGATCCAGAGCGGCGAGCACGCGCTGGGCCTTCTGATCTGCGGCTCGGGCATCGGCATCTGCATTTCGGCCAACAAGATGGTCGGCATCCGCGCGGCGCTCTGCAGCGAGCCGTACAGCGCGCGGATGGCGCGCCTTCACAACAACGCCAATGTGCTGTGTATGGGCGGGCGCACCGTGGGCCCGGAGGTGGCGCGTACGGTGCTCGAGGCGTTTCTCGAGACCGAGTTCGAGGGCGGCCGCCACGCGCGGCGTGTCGACAAGATCGCAGCGATAGAGTCCCAGCGCGGCGAGTCCAAGTCATGAAGTGCCCGTTCTGCGGCCACCAGCAGAACAAGGTCATCGACTCGCGTCTGTCCAAAGACGGCGACGTCATCCGCCGGCGGCGCGAGTGCGAGGCCTGCGGCAGCCGCTTCACGACCTACGAGCGCGTCGAAGAAGTGCTGCCGATGGTCGTCAAGAAGGACGGCTCGCGCGCGAGCTTTGATCGGGCGAAGGTGCTCGGCGGCATCCGGCGCGCCTGCGAAAAGCGGCCGGTCTCCGTGGCGACCATGGAGGGCATCGCCGTCGAGATCGAGCGCGAGCTGCAAGAGGTCGGCGAAAAGGAAGTCCCCTCGAGCTATATCGGCGAGCGCGTGATGGATCGGCTGCGCACCGTCGACGGCGTCGCCTACGTTCGCTTCGCCTCGGTGTACCGTTCGTTTCGCGACGTGGGTGAGTTTCTCGACGAGCTCAAGCACCTGCTCAGCACGCAGCAGAAGGGCTGATCCTTGAGCGGCGATGCTGTACCGCGGGTGACCTACAAGGTCGCTCACACGCTCGACGGACGCGTCGCGACACGCAGCGGCGCGAGCCGCTGGATCACGGGGGCGCGCGCGCGCAAGGCGAGCCACGAGCTTCGCGCCAACCACGACGCGATCGCGGTCGGCGTGGGCACGGTGCTCGCTGACGACCCGCAGTTGACCTGCCGGGTGGTGGTGCGCGGCAAGGCGGGGCACGATCCGATTCGCATCGTGGTCGACTCGCAGCTGCGCACGCCGGTTGACGCCGCGGTGGTGCGGGTGGCGGCCGAGTCGAGCGCCGAGAGCTGGATCGTCTGCGCCAGCGGTGCGAGCGACGAGCGCGAGGCAGCGCTTCGCGCGGCGGGCGCCAAGGTCGAACGCGTGCCAGCGGGGCCTGATGGCCGCGTCGCCGTGCCCCTGATGCTCGCGCGTCTCGCCGAGCTCGGCATCGAGACGTTGCTGCTCGAGGGCGGCCCGACGCTGGCGGGCGCCTTTCTGAGCGCGCGGCGTATCGATCGCTGGATCAGCTTTATCGCCCCCAAGGTCATCGGTGATGCCGAGGCCACGCCGATGCTGTTCGGGCCGGCGGTGGCGACGCTCGGGGGCGCGCTCGAGCTCGAAGATCTTACCGTGGTGCGTGTCGGCAGCGACCTGATGCTCGAAGCGCGCCCGCGCTTCGTGGAGTAGTGTCGTGTTTACCGGGCTCGTACAGGACGTAGGTCGCATCGCGGCCATCTCGCGCGAAAATCAAGGCGCGACACTGACGATCGAAACCACGCTGGCCGAGCGCCTCGCGCCCGGCGACAGCCTCGCGGTCAACGGCGTCTGTCTCACCGTGACACCGGCGGGCAGCGGCAAGGTGCAAGCGACGGCTATCGCCGAGACGCTGGCGCGCACGACGCTCGGTGCGCTGCGCGGCGGATCGCGGGTCAACCTCGAGCCTGCGCTGGCAGCCGGGGCGCCGCTCGGCGGCCACCTCGTGCAAGGCCACGTCGACGGCGTCGCGCGCGTCGAAGCGATCGAGACGCGCGGAGACTCGCGCGAGATCACGTTCGCGCTGGGCTCGCCCGGCGAGACGGGCACCGCGGCGCTGGCGCGCTACGTCGCCGAGAAGGGCTCGGTGGCGCTCGACGGCGTCAGCTTGACGGTGGCCCGCTTGCCGCGTAACGAAGCGCTGACCGTGGCGCTCGTGCCGCACACCCTCGGTCACACGACCTTCGGTGAGCTTCAGGTGGGTCAGCGCGTCAACGTCGAGGTCGATATCGTCGCCAAGTATGTCGAGCGGCTGCTCTCGTTTGCGGCCGGCGAGGGCGGCGGCGATGGTGGTCGCGGCGGCGGCGGCGGCGGCGGGCTGAGCGAGGCGTTGCTGCGGCGCCATGGATTCATGTAGCGGTCTGAGCATTGGGAGAGTTGCTGTGATAAAAGCGGTTGCGCGCGAGCAGAGCCAGATGAGCGAGAGCATCAACCTCACGGTCGAAGAGGCGATCGAGCAGATCCGACAGGGTCGGCAGGTGATCCTCGTCGACGACGAGGACCGCGAAAACGAAGGCGACCTCTGTATGGCTGCCGATCGCGTCACGCCCGAGGGCATCAACTTCATGGCGCGCTATGGGCGCGGCCTGGTGTGCCTGACGATCACCGCCAAGCGCGCGTCGCAGCTCGGGCTGTCCAAGATGGCCGAGCGCAACCAGTCGCGCTTCGGGACCAACTTCTACACCAGCATCGAAGCGCGCGAGGGCGTGACCACCGGCATCTCGGCGGCCGACCGCGCGCGCACCGTCAGCGCGGCGATGGCGGCGGACGCCACGCCGATGAGCGTCGTCTCGCCAGGACACGTCTTTCCGATCTGCGCCCGCGACGGCGGCGTGCTCGTGCGCGCCGGTCAGACCGAAGGCTCGGTGGATCTAGCGCGGCTGGCGGGGCTTCAGCCGGCGGGTGTGATCTGCGAGATCATGAAGGACGATGGCGACATGGCGCGGCGACCGGACCTCGAGGTCTTCGCGCGCGAGCACGGGCTCGGCATCGTCACCATCGAGCAGTTGATCCGCTATCGCCTCGAGCGCGAGAGCCAGATCGAGCTGACGAGCGAGGCCGAGGTGGTGCCGGCGGGCGTTAGCGCGTCGTTTCGGCTGCTGGCCTATACCGCTTCGGTGAGCGGCACGCAGTATCTGGCGCTGGCGCTCGGCGACCTGCGCACCGACGACCCCGTGCTGGTGCGCATGCATCGCGCGAGTGTTCCCACCGACGTGTTCGGTGTGGCGCCGAGCAAGACGCAGACGGCGCTGCAGATGATCGAGCGCGCCGGGCGCGGCGTGTTCGTTTACGTGCTGCCGCCCGATGTCGACCTCGCCGACCAGGTCTCGCAGCTTCGCGGCGAGGCGCCGGCGACGCCGCGAGGCGGTCCGCCCGAGCTGCGCGAGTTCGGCCTCGGCGCGCAAGTGCTGGCTACGCTCGGCGTGCGCAACATCCGGCTGATGACCGACAACCCGATGCGCATCGTCGGCCTGGAGGGTTTCGGCCTCTCCATCGTCGAGCGAGTGGCGCTTCAGAGCTGACGAAAGAGACACCGTGGCACGCATCGTCGAAGGAAACCTCTCGGCTGCCGGCCTGCGCTTCGCGATCGTGCAGAGCCGCTTCAACGCCTTCATCACCGACCGGCTGCTCGAGGGCGCGCTCGACGCGATCAAGCGCTGCGGCGGCGACCCCGACGCAGTGGTTGTCTATCGAACGCCGGGCGCGTTCGAGATCCCGGCCGTGCTGCGGCGCGCCGCGACGTCGGGCAAGTTCGACGCGGTGATCTGCATCGGCGCGGTGATCCGCGGCGCCACGCCGCACTTCGAGTACGTCGCGGCCGAGGCGAGCAAAGGCATCGCCGCGGTTGCGTCTCAGGTCGACATTCCGGTGGCGTTCGGCGTGCTGACGCCGGACACCATCGAGCAGGCGATCGAGCGCGCGGGCACCAAGGCCGGTAATAAGGGCTTCGACGCGGCGATGTCGGCGGTCGAGATGTGCAACCTGGTGCGCGCCATGGACGCCGAGTAGAAGCGATGGTCGCGGGACCGCGTCACCGCGGGCGCGCGCTCGCGCTGCAGCTCCTGTATCAGCTCGACGCGCGCGCGCTGATCGGCAGCGGCGAGGACGTCGACATCGAGGCGGAGCTCGCGCAGCAGCGCGCCTGCTTCGAGGATATCGTCAGCAACGAGGCGCTGCTCTTCGCGCGCGAGCTCTGCGAGGGGGTGAGCGCCGAGCTGTCGCGCGTCGACGGCGCGATCGAGGCGGCTGCTGCCAACTGGCGCCTCTCGCGCATGGACCTCGTCGACCGCAACGTGCTGCGCCTCGCCACCTGGGAGCTGATGCGCGCAGACGTGCCGGCCGGCGCGGTGATCAACGAGGCGGTCGAGCTGGCCAAGCGCTACGGCAGCGCGAAGTCGGGCAGCTTCGTCAACGGCGTGCTCGACAAGGTCGCACGCTCGCTGTAGCGCGAGGGCGCTGGCGCGGGCCTCGGGCCTCGGGCCTCCGGCCTCCGGCGATCACGCTCGAGGCGGTCAGGCTTCAGGCAGTCAGGCTTCAGGCGGTCAGGCTTCAGGCGGTCAGGCTTCAGGCCACGGGCCACGGGCCACGGGCGCGAACGGGCATGCTTGCTTCGAGTGCCGATCGCCCCTGTCGCAAGACGCCGCTGCGAAGCGTGCCGCGCAATCGCAGGCGGGCCTGAAGCCTGAGGCTTGAGGCCTGAGGCCTAGAACGGGTCGAGGATGTAGGCGACCGCGAGGCACATTTCGTCGCGCGTGCCTTCGCCCCAGTTGACGTCCTGCGACGCGGCCTTCTGTCCGTTGATCACCGGCTGGTTGGCCGCGGTGTTGTCCCACAGACAGCGGATGGTGAGCGTGTCGCCGCTGGCGAGCTTTTTGGGCTGCGCGAACTGGTAGAAGCGCTGCCAGTTGAAGTCCCAGCGCTTGATGTCGAGCATGCAGCTCTCGCTGCCGTCCTTGTGGTTGATCTTGAGCTGGAAGCCTTTGCCCAGGTAATGCATGTGGGCCATCACGTTGTAAAACGTGATCGCCTTGCCGCCGGTGAGGATCGTCGGGTCGATGGTGAACTCGTGTTTGACGTTGTCCTGATCCTTGGGGATCGGCATCGCGTTGCCTGACAGCCACAGCGGGTTGGTCAGCGGCTGCAGGCGCGCCTTGGTCGCCGTGTCGGCGACCGAGAACTCGATGGAGCTCTGATCGCTGCCGCCGCCGCTGCTGTCGGCGTTGTAGTGCATCTGCAGCACGACCTTGGCGCCGGGTGGGATCTCGAGGCCGGTGCCGGCCGGGAAGTTGACGGCGCCGGTACCGGGCGCCCAAGCGCCGAGCCACGGCGTGGAGAGCACGTCGCCGAAGCCCGGCGTGCCGAAGCACTTGTAGCCCTCGTGGCCGTCCGAGCCGTCCTTGGCGGTGATCTTGTCGATGTCGCTCTTTTTGGTGGCGAGGTAGGCGATCATGTGGTGAACCACGCCGCCGTTGCCCGGCTTGACGTTGAAGCCGGTGATGTACTTGGTCGTCTGGTACGGCCAGTCGATGATGAAGCAGCGGTACTCGTCGGGCTTGAGCTGCTGCGTGTACGCCGCCTTCATCGTCAACGTGACGTCGACGCTCTTGAGGGTCGGCGGGCCGTCGAGTGGGGCGCCTTCGTTCTTGGGGTCGCCTTCGGGGGCGCCGGCGTCGATCCAGTCGAGCAGCGTCTGACGCTGCAGGTCGGTGAGCGACGCGTCGTGCTGGTAGTCCGAACAGCCCTTAGCGGCGTGCCACGGCGGCATGTAGCGGTCGAAGATCGCGCCGCGCGCGATGGGCGTGACGGCCTTGACGGCCGCGTAACTGGTGAGCGGGAAGGGGCCGATGCCGCCGGTGCGATGGCAGCCGGTGCACTTGGCGTCGATGATCGGCTTGGCGTGTTCCCAGTACGTCAGGTTGGATGGCGTCTCGGGCGCGTCCACCGGCCCGTCGTCGCCGCTGCCAAATTCTGGCAACACGCCCCCATCACCAGGGACCTTGCCATCTGCGGCCGGATTGACAGGATCGCTCGAGCAGCCCACCACGAGCACGAGGGCCACGAAGAAGCGCAACGCCTTCGACATCAAGAAACTCCCAGCACGACAATAAGCGCCGGAAGCATAGCACACGCCCCTACCTGCGCTTCCCCCGAGAAACAGCCTTGCTCTTGCCCTTGCTCGAGGCCTTAGCCTTGTCCCTGCCGGTCCGGGGCTTCGCCTTAGCCGGGGGCTTCGCCCTGGCCGGGCTCTTCGCCTTGGCCGGGCTCTTCGGCCTGGCCCCGGGCTTCGGTCTAGCCGACGCCTCCGACCTGGTCTTGGTCCTGGTCTTGGTCTTCGCCTTGGTGTTCGTCTTGGTCTTCGTCTTGGTCTTGGTCTTGGCCTTGGCCTCGACCTTGGGCTTGGTCTTCGTCTTAGACTTAGACTTAGACGGAGACCGCCCCCGCCGCCCGTCACGCTTCTTCTCGCGCTTCGTCTCCCCCGGCAGCGACAGCGCCGCGCGCAGCTCGTTAACCTCTCGCTGCGTCAGCGGCCGATGCTCGCCCGGCGCCAGCCCCTCCACCGTCAGCCCTGCGAACGACACCCGGATCAGCCGCAGCACGCGCCGATCGATCGCCTCCATCATGCGATGTATCTGCCGATTGAGGCCCTGGCGCAGCATCATCTCGAGCCAGGTGTGCTTTCCGGTGCTGCCGATGATCAGCACGTTGTCCGCGGCGGCGCGCTTGCCGTCGTCGAGCACCACGCCGTCACGCAGCGGCGCGAGGTCGGCCGGCGTGAGCTGCCCCTGAACTTTGACGTGGTAGATGCGCGGCAGCTTCTTGCTCGGGTGCAGCAGCGCTGCGGCCAGCTCGCCGTCATTGGTCAGCAGCAGGGCGCCCTGGGTGTGAAAGTCGAGCCGTCCGACCGGAAAGAGCCGCACACCCTGGCTGCCGACTACGTCGAGCACGGTGGTGCGCCCCTCGGGGTCGCTCGCGGTAGAGACCGTCGCGTCGGGCTTGTTGAGCAGCAGCCAGACGTGGTCCTGCGCGAGCACGCGGCGCTTGTCGAACGTGACGCGGTCGCGCTCGGGGTCGACCTTGGTACCGAGCTCGCGCACGACCTTGCCGTTGACCGCGACGCGTCCGGCCTCGATCAGCGCCTCGCTGGCGCGCCGCGAAGCGACGCCCGCCTGCGCCAGGAACCGCTGCAGGCGCATCTCGCTCATGCTTCGCCTTCCGCGCCGACGTTCGGCGCTGCAGTCTCGCGCGCCGCCGATTCAGCCGCGGGCGTAGGCTCGGCGTTGTCCTCGTCGTCGTTCGCTGGCTCCGCCGCCGCAGCTGCTGCTGCCGCCGCCGCCTGTTTCTTGGGGTCGCCCGCGTCGAGCACGTCGGCGACCTTGTCCATCGCCGCGTCGAGCGCATCCATGGCGCGCTCGGCCTCCTCGTCGAGCTCGGGACCGGCGTGCACCGTGCCCACCGCGAAGGTCTCGCCCTCTTCGCCTTGCTCGTCGTCCTGCTCGACGATGGTCGGCGGCCCGCCGCCGAATTGCTCGTCGACGTGCTTCTTGTGCTCGTCGGTGAGCTCGGTGAACTCCTTGAGCGACGGCAGCTCGCGCAGGTCCTTGAGGTTGAAGAACTCGAGGAAGTACTTGGTGGTGCCGTAGATCAGCGGCCGGCCGGGCTCTTCCTTCTTGCCCACGATGCGGATCAGGTCGCGCTCGAGCAGCACGCGCAGCGTCGAGCCGCAGTCCACGCCGCGGATCTCCTCCACCTCGGGGCGCGTGACGGGTTGGCGATAGGCGATGATCGACAGCACCTCGAGCATGGCGCGCGTCAGGCGCACCGGACGGCCTGCCAGCAGCTTGCGTACCCAGTCGCCGTTTTCGGGATGCGTGCGGAACTGAAAGCCGCCGCCCGTCTCGACCAGCTGCACACCGCGATCCTCGTAGGCCTCGCGCAAGGCCTCGAGGCAAGGATCGATGTCCTCCTTCTCGGCGCCGGTGAGGCCGCGCAGCTGACGCTTGGTCAGCGGCTTGTCGGCCGCGAAGATCAGACTTTCGATGACGCTCTGCAGGTTCATGGTCACTCGGTCACTCGGTCGCCGCGAAGCTGGCCTCGGCGTCGTCGATGTTCTCGAGCGCCGCCGTGCGCGTGATCAGGATCTCTTCGTCGCCCGGCTCGGCCTCGTCGGCGCTCGCGTCCGCGGCCTGCGCGCGCTGCACGATGCGGATCATGCGCAGGCGCGCCAGCTCGAGGATCGCGAGGAAGGTGACCACGATCTCGTGGCGCGCCGCCTCGCCGCCCGACAGATCGAAGCAGTCGAGGAACGGCACCGTCGTGCGCGCCGCGAGCCGATCGACGATCTCGTTGATGCGGTCGGTGATCGAGATGCGGTCGACGACGACGTCGTACTGCATCTTGATGTCGTTGCGCCTCATCACGCGCGCCAAGGCATCGAGCAGGGCGAACACCCCGACCTCGGCGAGCGGTCGCTCGCTGGCGTCCACGGTCGGCATCTCGGAGCCGCGCGGGAAGATGTGGCGTCCGAGGGCAGGGCGCTGGCCTAGCTCGTGCGCGACCTCTTTGTAGCGCTGGTACTCCAGCAGGCGCTTGATCAGCTCCGCGCGCGGGTCACCGAGGTCGCTCTCGTCGTCGTCCTCGTCGACCACCTCGGGGCGCGGCAAGAGCTCGTTGGATTTGATCTGGGCCAGGGTGGCGGCCATCAGCAGATACTCGCCGGCCACGTCGAGGTTGAGCGCGCGCATCAGGTCGAGGTACTCGAGGTACTTCTCGGTGATGAAGGCGATGGGGATCTCGAGGATTTCGAGCTCGTGCCGCTTGACCAGGTGCAGCAGCAGGTCGAGCGGACCCTCGAAGTCCGGCAGCTCGACCTGGTACTCCTGCTCGAGGTCCATGGTGCTCATCGCACCGCGGACGTTAGTACATCGCGCGGGGAAGCAACAGCCCTACACCGCGAGCGGCAAGAGCAGCCTGATCGTGAGATTCGTGAGCCAGATGGCCGGTTTGACGAAGATGCCGATCGCACCGGTGAGCAGCAGACCGAGCAGGATGATGAAGCCGTACTGCTGCAGAAACTCGACCACGTTGTTGTACTTGTCGGGCAAAAGACCCGCCAACACGGTGCCACCGTCGAGCGGCGGACACGGGATCAGGTTGAAGAAGACGAGGATCCAGTTGAGCAGGATCACGCCGACGATGCCGGAGAAGATCGGCGTGCCAGCCTTGACGACGTGGGTGGCGAGCAGGATCGCGAGGATCCCGCTCACGAGGATCGCCAACAACACGTTCATCACCGGACCGGCGATGGCGACCAGCAGGTGCGAGACCTTCATGCGCAGCTTTCGCGTGAAGGCCGCGGGATTGACCATCACCGGCTTGCCCCAGCCGAAGATCACGCCGCCCATGAAGAAGAACCCGACGATCGGGAAGATCAGCGTGCCGATGGGATCCGCGTGTACCAGCGGATTGAGCGTGACGCGACCCTGGTGACGCGGCGTCCTGTCGCCGAGCTTGTCGGCGACGATGGCGTGTCCGAACTCGTGCACCGCGATGGAGAGGATCAACGCGATGAGAAAGACGACACCCTCGCGGATCTTGGCCAGCTGCGCCGGGTCGGGGCCGGCGAAGAGGGCGTTGGTGATGTCGTAGATCGCGTCCGGCACCTAGCGTTCCTCTAGTGATGCGTTCCTCTAGTGTTGCGGCCCACTTAGCCGCGGCCGCCGCGGCTTGCTGTCAGTAGTATAGGGTCGCACAGGCTGTCAAACCACCGCGAGCGTGGCGTTCTTTTGCGCCCCGCGTTCACGCCTGGGATAGTACGCAGCCGTGGAGCTCGATCACGCCATCGACGCCTTTTTGCTGCACGTCAAAGTCGAGCGCAACTTGGCGGAAAACACGGTTGTCGCCTACGCCAGCGACCTCGGACGCTTTCGGCAGTTCGCCGCCAAGCGCAAGCTCGATCGCATCGAGCAGGTCGACGCGGGCGCGCTGCTCGAGTATCTGATCTCGCTCTCGCGCGGCGGGCTCGCCGTGCGCACTCAGGCGCGCGCGCTGGTCGCGCTGCGCGGGCTGTTTCGGCACCTTCAGCGCGAACGCCTCTGCGAAGGCGATCCCACGGCGACGCTCGAGCTGCCGCGCGTGGGCCGCAAGCTGCCCGACGTGCTGAGCCTCGCAGAGGTCGAGGCGCTGCTCGAGGCGCCCGATCGCGACAGGCCCCTCGGCCTGCGCGACGCGGCGATGCTCGAGCTGCTCTACGCCACCGGGCTGCGCGTCAGCGAGCTGTGCGGACTGCGCGCCGACGAGCTCGACCTCGAGCGCGGCGTGGTGCGGGCCACCGGCAAGGGGCGCAAGACGCGCCTCGTGCCTGTCGGCGAGATCGCCGTCGCGCTGGTGCAGCGTTATCTCGGCGAGGCCCGCGACGCGATCTCTCGCCGCCCGTCCGAAGCGCTCTTCATCACGCGCCGCGGCGGGCCGATGACGCGTCAGGCCTTCTGGAAGCTGCTGCGCGGCCACGCTCAGGCGGCGGGCATCCACAAGCGCATCACGCCGCATATGCTGCGCCACTCGTTCGCCACGCACCTGCTCGAGCGCGGCGCAGACCTACGCGCGGTGCAGGTGATGCTCGGTCACGCAGACATCTCGACGACGCAGATCTACACCCACGTCAGCAAGAAGCACGTGCTCGACGTCTATCGCAAGCACCACCCACGCGCCTGAGTATCAGCGGGCGAAGAGCGGCGCGATCTTGGCGATCACTTCGGCGTGCAACACCGGGTTTGCCGAAGCGACGATGCCGCCGCGCACGCGCAGCTGGCCGGGCTCGTAGCTGAGGTCGTTGCCGGCGAGGTCGGAGATGCAGCCGCCGGCTTCGCGAAGGATCGCCTCCGGCGCGCAGACGTCCCACAGCCGACAGTGTCCCTCTGGGTTGACGTACAGATCGCGCACGCCACGCGCGACGAGCCCGACCTTGAGGCCGACGCTGCCGACGTTGAGCTCGTCGGTGGTGCCGAGGCGCTGCTTGATCTCTCCGATGCGCGGCGAGCGGCTCGAGTAGCTGGCCACCAGGCGCGCGCGCGCTGGATCGCTGACGTCGCTTGGCCGCGCCGGTTCGGCGGGCTCGCCGTCGCGCTGCACCTCGCAGCCGTGGCCGCGCGCGGCGCGATAGCACAGCCCCGTGGTGGGTTGGTAGACCACGCCGAGGATCGGGCGGCCCCCTTCGAGCAGACCGATCATCACCGAGAAGCCTTCTCGGCCGCCCACGAAGTCCTTCGTGCCGTCCATCGGATCGACCAGCCAGGCGCGTCGCGCGCGGGACCAGCTGTCATGCTCGTCGGCTTCCTCGCTGAGCACGCCGTCGTCGGGGAACGCGTCGCGCAGCCCGCGGGTGATCAGCGCGTCCGAGCCACGATCAGCCTCGGTGACCGGCTCGCCGTGGGCCTTGCGGTCGACGTCGATGTCGGAGCGAAAGTAGCGCAGCAGCAGCGCGCCTGCTTGCCGTGCGAGGTCGGTGGCGACCTCGAGCTCGCGCGCGAGGCTCATGCGTCCTTGCTGGGCGCGGGCGAATGCGCGATGCCGAGCAGCTCGCGCGCCTCGTCGGGCGTGGCCGGCTCGCGCCCGCAATCGCGCGCCATCTGCGCTGCCTTGGCGACCAGATCGCCGTTGGAGCGCGCCATCTCGCCGTTGGGCAGATAGAAGTTGTCCTCGAGCCCCACGCGCACGTCGCCGCCGAGCGACAGCGCGCCGGCGATGAGCCGCCACTGCTCGCGGCTGATGCCGATGACCTTCCAAGTCGAGCCCGCCGGCACGTTGCGCGCCTGGAAGGCGAGGTGATCCGCCGTGGCCTTGAGGCCGCCGACGACGCCGAGGATGAAGCTGAAGTCGAGCGGCGTCTTCAGCACGCCCATGTCGAGCAGCGGCTCGACACTCGCCACGTGGCCGGTGTCGAAGCACTCGAGCTCGGGCTTGACGCCCGACGCGTTCATGCGCTCGAGCAGGTAGACGATGTCCTTGAAGGGGTTGGCGAAGACCATGTCGAAGACGAAGGCCTTTCGCTTGGCGCTGTACTTGGCGTAGGTCAGCGAGCCCATGTTGAGCGCGCCGATCTCGGGCGGGTAGTCGGTGATGTGCGCGACGCGCTGCTCGATGGGGATGCCGATGGCGCCGGTGGAGAAGTTCGTCAGCACTGGGCAGGCAGCGCGGATCGCGTCCTGGATCTCGCCGTAGCGCTCGGGTCGAAACGAGGGCGAGCCATCGTCCTCGCGGGCGTGAATGTGGATCACCGCAGCGCCGGCGTCGTAGCTGCGCTTGGCCTCGGCGGCGAACTCGGCAGGGGTGTAGGGGATGGCCTCGCACTGGTTGCGGTTGGCCAGCACGCCAGAGATGGCGTCGGTGATGATGACCTTATCGCGCACGGTCGGTTTCCTTGTGATATCTAACGGTTGTGCAGGATTAGCATCGGCTGACCGGCGGGTCAACGCGTTTTCTGTCGCCACTCGACGCGCGGGCCGTGTCTTCGGTGGCTAGCCGGCAAGCGGCGCGCGCAGCCGCATCAGCCACGGCGGCGCTCGCCAAGTCGATGAAATCGCGGCCGCCGCCGCTGGAACGACGCTTGCTCACTCGAAGCACATGCGCATCGTCCAAGCACTCTTCGTCACGCTGCTGGCACTGGCCGCGCTCGCTGCGAGTGGCTGCGGTGGGCCCGCGGCGGACGGCGGCAATGTCTGCGCGCGGGCGGCTCAGCGCGTCGACCAGTGCCTCGGCGCGGGCGTCGGTGCCGCGCTGGCGGCGCAGTGCAGCCCGATGGCAGCGCACCAGATCATCGCCTCCTCGTGCGACGACCTACCGGCGCGCCTCGACGACGGCAAGTTCGACCTCGGGGTCGGGCAGCGCGAGCGCGAGCAGATCCGCCTGGCCGTGCGGCAGGCGTTGCGCGTCGCGCTGCAGCAGGCGCTGGCGCAGGTCACCGAGGTGGTCAGCAACGTCCTCGGCGACCTCGTCTCCCAGCGCCAGTACTACCTGATACTCGCCAGCGAGCCGAGCGAAGCGTCGGCGCAGGCGCGCGCCGAGAAGCTGCGCGCGGCCGCCGGGCGGGCGGAGCTCTTCGCGCCGCTGGTGGTCGAGCGCGACGGGCGCTTCGACGTGCTGCACGCCGTCTGCCCGCTCGAGCGCCTCGCTGACATCTCGCAGGCGCTGACGCTGCTGATCGTCGATCACCCCAAGCTGATCCCGCTGCTCGGCGGCAGCATCACGCGCGACGACACCCCCAGCGACGAGGGTGTAGCGACGCAGATGAGCATCCAGCTGCCGCTCTCGGTGCTGCCCGTGACGGCCGACTACGCCGCCGCGCTCGGTTGCCAGCGATAGCTGCTATGATGGCCGCGATGGCGGCGACGAAGGCACTTGGACGCAACGATCGATGCCCCTGCGGCAGCGGCAAGAAGTACAAGCAGTGCTGCATGGGCAAGACGCTCACCCGCAGCAACCTGGCGCTGCCGATCGGCCTCGGTCTGCTCGTGATCGCCGCGGGCGTCGCGACCGGTTTTCTGATCGGCTTCAAGACCGGCATCGGCGTCGGCGCGGTTGGCGCGCTGGTCGTTGGCATCTTCCTCTCCGTGCGTGACCCGCCGCCGCCGAGCGGGCGCGGCGGCGCCAGCAACATCAACTTCGGCAACTAGGACTCGAACAAGCGCATTCGCGCTCGCTCGAGTCCTACGATCACCTTAGGGGGCTCTCCGAGCCCCCTCGCGGGCTAGGGGCGGCCCGTCGCCCGCTCACCCCAATGTCGCTCGCTGCGCTCGCGCTCGCGCCGCAAGTCTACGGCGCTCGATTTCCAACCTGCGTGCTCTGCGACGTCGGCTGGCGCGAGCTAGCTCGCGGCTGCGGTGTCGCGCCGACTCGCGAGTCACGCGGGCGCGGCGTAGTGGCCCTCGCTCGAAGGCCGGGGTCGTTCTGCTTCGACGGCGCGTCGGAGCGTTGTCTATCGCGCGGATATCGTCGGCCGCGCGGGTGGCACCGGCCGTGCTTTCTCCTGCCTCGTGCACTGCACGCACGGGGGAGGATGACGACATGTCACGAATCATCGCGATCGGTGTGGTGTTGCTCGGCGTTGGCTGCGGCGGCACCGCACCCGAGGTAGGGACGCGCCGCGCGGCGCTCGACCAGCTCGACCCGATGCCGGGCTACACGACCAAGCAGCTCGAGCCGATGCCTGGCTATGCGATGGTCGATCCGCGGGCAGGGGCGTTCGCGAGCGCGCTCGAAGGGCCGAGCATGCGCGCCACGCCGCGCACGCTGGCGCTCTGCCAGGGCGAAGCGCTGATCGGGGGCGAGGTGGCGCTCGACGACTTCACGCTCGGCTTTCAGGTCACCCCCTATGACAGCACCGGCGCGTTGATCGAGGCGGGCTCGCTGCACGTCTCGCTCGTCGAGGGTTTCGTGGTGGTGTGGCTCGGCGATCGCGGCGTGGTCTCGACGACGCGGGTCTCGTGGCGCAGCTTCAACAGCCCGACGATCGCCATGTGGTCGCACCACGTGCAGGTCACGCGCTGCGGCCGCATGCTGGCGCTGCACATCGACGGTGCCCCGGCGGGCACGCTCTACGCCGACATGCCGCCGCTGACAGCCGAGGAGGTGATCCTCGGCGGCGTGTCCAACGGTCTATGCGCCGACATCGACAACCTCGAGCTGCGCGCCGAGGCGCCGCACCGCGACTACTTCACACCGCCGTCCAAGCTCACGGTGGGGCCAACGCACGTGGTGGCGTTTGACTTTGACGGCCCGGCCTCCGACCTGACCGGCGCCAAGCGCGCTCTGACGCTGTCTGGCGCGGCGGCGCTGGTGGCGCCCTAGGGGAGGCTCGTCGCCGGCGCCGCCTCCACGAAAAAAGGCCACGGCTTCTGCCGCGGCCCTTCTCAGCTTCTCTCTAGCGGGGACAGGATTTGAACCTGCGACCTTCGGGTTATGAGCCCGACGAGCTACCAGACTGCTCCACCCCGCAGCACTGAAGCGCTTTCTAGGTGAAGGTCAGCGGGCTGTCAAGCCCCCGCGCTCAGCCCTCTCGCGCAGCCGGGCGCAGGCTCGTGTTCTTGTCCTCGATCAGCTCGCGCAGCCGGGGGACGTGCGGTGCGAGGTCCTCGCCGCCCTCGATGGCTGACGCCAGGGCTTCGAGCGCCGCGACGTCGCCTTCGACGCGCGCGCGCAGGGCGCCATGCATGTCCCGAAAGGCCGTGAAGAACTCCTGCAGCTGGTCGGTGCGGCGCAGAGGCCACAGCTCGTCGAGCCGGTTCTGTTCGATGTCGTTGATGTAGCGTTTGATCTTGAAGAGCGGCCCCGCGATCTTGTGCGTCATGACGATGCCGTAGGCGCAGATCAGCAGCGCGAAGAGCGTCGCGAAGCCGACGAGGATCAGAAGGCGCGTGCGATCTTGCCGTGCGAGCTCGTCGTCGAGCTGCGTCGCCGCGGGCTTGCCCAGCGTGGAGATGGCGTTGATGCGGATCACGCTCGAGGCCTTGCGCATCTCGGCGTACCAGAAGAAGCCCAGCGCCGTGGTGAGCATCGCGGTGAGGAGCACCATCGTCAGGGCGATACGCAGCTGCACCTTGCGGTCGAGCAGGAAGTTCCGCAGCTGGCGTTTGTGCTGTCTCTTGTTGCTCATCGAATACCTCGTGTGCTGCCCTTAAGCCACGTTCATCGGCAGCTGTACGTGAGCTTCGCGACACGCCGGCCAGTGTGGCCGAGCGCGGCGCGTGTTAGTCCGCGAATGAGTCGATTGGCGAAGGCGTCGGAGATCGGCGCCGCCGCTGACGAGAGGCCCGCCGAGACCACGCGGCCGCGCTTGACGTAGGCCGTGATGGTCAGATCGGGCGGCGCGCTGGCGGCGCCGAGCAGCGCGCGGCAACGCGCTCGAAGCGCTCGCGCCACCGCGGAGCCGCGAGTCAGCAGCCGCGGCGCGTCGCCGCCGCCGAAACGCAGCGGGATGGTGAACTCGGCTTCGCCGCCGCTCGGCCGATCGAATCGCACGTAGCGCATGGTGGCGAGGATGCAGCTCTCGCTGCGGCGCGAGCCGAGGTTGCTGTGCTCGATGCGCAGCCACTTGACGCTGCCGTCGCGCTTGACGCGCACGCGCAGCTTGACCTCGCCGCCGAGGAACGGCTGGCTCTGGAAGGAGGTGTTGAAGCAGCGCGTCACGCGGCCGAGGTTCTGGTTGACGGTCTGTTGAATCAAGCCGGCGTCGAGGCTGCCGAGGGTTCCGGCGAGCTTCATCGAGCGCATGGGGCGCACCGGCGGCGTTGCGGGCGCGCGCGGCTTGGCGCGCTCGATGGCGCGGATCGCGCGCTTGGCTTGGCGCCTGACGAAGGTGTTCTTGTCGGAGGCTGCCAGCGCGCGCAGCGTCTCGAGCGCGCGCCGGTCGCCGATCTTGCCGAGGGCCGCAGCGACGACGCCGCGCACGGCGTGATGTTTGTCTTCGAGCTGCGCGAGCAGGGCGGGCACGCTGCGCGGCGAGCGCAGGCGCGCGAGGCCGATGACCGCCGTGACGCGCTCCTTGTAGTGCTCGGAAGCCTGCATCACGCCGATGAGCTCCATCACCGAGTCGGCTTCGGCGCGTCCGCTGAAGCAAAGCGCCGCGCAGGCCACGCTGGCTGCGAGCACCGCTCTGCGACGAGGTCCCGAGGGCACGCTATATTTTGCGCACAGGAACAAGTAATCTGAAATACTAAAAACTCGTGCATCGATATTTTCGCTAGCGTGGCCCTTTGCGCTTGCGGGCCTCGAGCTGCCGCAGCCAGCGAAAGATGTAGTCCAGCGGCGAGGTGGCGCGTGGGATGTCGGGGTTGCTGGTGAAGCCAGCTGGCTCGAAGCGGCTGCCGATGAACTTGGTAGCCAACACCTCGAGCTCGATACCGTGCTGCAACGCCACGCTGGTACAGATGGCGACGGCGTCGATGAGCCCGCGCAGCGTGTCACCCGGCTTGTCGACGTCGACGAAGAACTCGCGCACCTCGCCGTCTTCGAGGTTGGCCGTGATGGTGCCGTGCATGTCGCCGATGGAGAAGGCGTGCGTCACGCCCGTGCGCTCGGTGGGCAGGCGCCGGCGCTGCGGCTGGTCTTGCTCGTGCTCGCCGCCCGACATCAGCGCAGATCCAGCCGGAAGCCGCCGGAGAGCACGAGGCCGCCGACGAGGCCGCTGACCTGCTCCGTTTCGAGGCGGCTCTGTTGCCAGCCTGCCTCGAGGAACAGCGCGCCGGGTCCGATGGCCATCGCGCAGCCGCCCAGCGCGAGCAGCCCCGGCGCCGCGTCGACGCGCGTCTGTCCAGGCTCTCCGTCGACGGCGTTCTTGGTGGCGACCAGCGAGAGCAGGAAGGCGAGGCTGACGTAGGGCGCGAAGCGGCCGAGCGGAAGCTCGTAGTGCGCGCCGATCGCGATGGGCAGCAGCACGAGCCGCGAGCTGGCGCGCGCCGTGCCATCGCTGATGTCCTGCGTGGCCCAGCCGACGCCGACACTGACACGCGCGCCGAGCCAGCCGCGCGGCAGGGCGAAGACCAGCGAGCTCTCGAGCGCGAAGCGCGGCGTGTTGAGGGCGCCGAGGTTGCTGATCAGACCGAAGCCGAGCCCCAGCCGCCAGCGGGCGGCGCGACGTGCGTC
>JAGQIK010000711.1 GCA_020431405.1 Myxococcales bacterium | reverse complement strand
GGGCGCGTCACGCCGGCGATGGGGCACGCCAGCTCTACCGTCAGCGGCGGTAGAGCGTCTGCCTGCGCCCTTTCGCGCGCCGCCCCAGCCGTTTGGAAACGCGATTGGGAGCTGCTTGCTGCGGCGATTCATCTTGAATAGGCTAACATATGCCAGGTGGCAAAGCAAGCAGATACCATTCTCCGCGCGCCCGAATGCGCCGCGGACGACCGCTCCGCGGCCGGCGAATCGCGCAGACGCTACCGACGCGGGCCCGCCACGCTCGACGCCTGCAACTCGGCCCGCAGTCCAAGACGACAGTCCATCAGCGCCGCGCCCGCCAACGCCCGCGCGCGCCCCACGCCCCGAGGCGTCTCGCCACGGCCCGCGAAAGGCACGCCTGCAGCGCCTCCCATGCCCGCCAACCACGCCAAACGCCCGCAGGCCACCAGCCTCCCTCTCCCGTTTCAGCCCAGCCGCGCCCGAACGCGCCCCAACCACAAGCGCAGGAGGCGTCCTCCCACGCTCGCGCTCCCCTCCCGCCCCCCGCGTTCAGTGCCCTAGCAGCGTTCGGGAAAACGCAAATTGCAGATCATTCTGATCGGTTAGCTGGCGGCGCGAACGGCGGGTTTGACGGCATCCGTTTGATGTGGCGTTTGGAAGGTGCAACCCAAACCAAACCCACAACAAACGGAGCCTCACCGAAGGTGCCCGACAGCGGCAGCGGAGGCAATAGGCTTCACGGAGCCAGGCATGCCTCGTCGCACGCTGTCGCAGTCGTCGTTCTTCGATCCTGAGTTCGTGCAACCTGACTGTCTGCCAGTCGGGACGGTGCCGTGGCTTCTGGCTCGGCATCGTTCAAAGCTGTTGCCTTCGTGGCTACTGGCCGGTTGGCGAGGCGAGAGTCGCCGCGGCCGCGATGCATGGCCGGCGACGACACTGCTGACGTTGCTGCTTCTGCGCTGGAGCGAGGAAGGCATCAGCCGGCTCGGATCGACCAAGCGCGCCCGACACGACACGCAGTGGCGTGCAGCGATGGGACTTCATCTGCGCACACAGGTGCCCAACGAGAAGACGCTCCGCGAGTTCGAGGCGTTCTTGCAGTCGCGTCATCCAAGCTGCGATGTGCCACGGTATCTTCTGTTGCACGGGCACATCGTGCGGCTATGCCTCGATGGCGTCGTCGTTGGCCAAACAAGCAACTGGGTGATCGATAGCACTCCGATGTGGTGCTATGGCGCCGTGCTCGACACGATTCGTTTGCTAGGCGATGGAACGCGCATGTTGGCACTTCGCTGGGCCAAGGCGACGAAGCAGAGCGTCGCGCAGATCGTCGAGCAGTGGCAGGCGCCACACGTGCTGGCCAAGAGTACGAAGGGGCATTTCCGGATCGATTGGCGCGATGCCGCCGAACGGGCGCGCGTTGTTGCACAGCTAGCCAGCGCTGCATTGCGCAGCATCGAACATGTCCGCCACAACATCGCGCAAGCTCGCCCTGGGCGGCGAAAGCGATTGCTGCGACTGTGCCGCAGTCTCGGGAAAATCGTCGCGCAAGATCTCGAGCGCGACGATGCAGGTCGTCTCGTCATCGCTCGCCGCGTCGCACGAGATCGACTTGTCAGTCTCACCGATCCATCTGCGCGTCATGGTCGCAAGACACGGCGAGACACCTTCAACGGTTTCAAGCTTCACATGCTCGGCGACATCGCAAGCGGTCTCATTGCTGCGGTTACGGTGACCCCAGCCAACAAGCACGACAACTCAGTCGCACACCGGCTTATCCGACGAGCAAAGATGCTGTGCGAGCAGATCGACAGCGTGCTTGGTGACACTGCCTATGGCGGTGCGACGCTACGCGCTGAAGTGAAACAGCAGCTCGATGTCGAAATCATCGCGCCGCCACCACCAGTAGAGAAGCGAGCTGACGATGCGCTGACTCGACAAGACATCGACATCGACTTCGAAGCAAAGACTGCAACCTGTGCTGCAGGCAAGACCACCGACGATCACCGCCGCGTCTGGTCCAACGACTACAATCGCGTCGTATCGGCATTTCGCTGGTCCAACGATGACTGCGCTCAATGCTCGCTGCGTCAGCGCTGCCAGGGAAAGCGCCAGAGCGGTCACCACATACGACTGCATCCTCACGAGCAGCATCTGCGCCAGGCTCGTGCCAACTGGTCCGACGCCGAATACAGAGAGATGTACCGCAAGCGAACGCAAGGTGAGCGCCTGGTCAATCGTATGACGCGTCACGGTGCTCGACAGGCGCGGTCTCATGGTCTGGCCAAAGCGAACCTGCAGGCACACCTGATCGCCATGCGCGCGAACCTGCAACTACTCGCCATAGCGATTGCCGATCAGTAGCTGCTCGCCGGAAAAGCCATCGCTGCCAACGACCGCAGGGCCGTAACGCACAGCCTCGTACTGCGTCGGCTGGCAGCCCAGCCGTCAACGCAGACGCCAGCGACCGAGCGACCGAGCACCCGCTCGCTGAGGCCGACTACCCCCGCGCTTCTGCTTCACGCAGCTTCAACGCAGCTTCAACGCTGGAGCTTTCCCGAACGCTGCTAGAACACACGCACGCTCTAACGGCGGCGCGGCTTCTTCTTGGCGAGCGCTGCTTCTTCGCAGACGAGCAGATGCCCGTCTTTGCCGACGCCGCGGTGGCCGAATAGCTGAGCGCGCGTGTCGGCTGGGTGGGCGAAGAAGAAGAGGTGGGCAAGCTTGCCGAGCTTGGCGAGCTGCGCGTCGGCGCCGGCGCCGAGCAGGCCGAACGACTCGACGCCTTTGGGGTGCCGCACGACGACGACGCGGCCCTTGCTGACGGGGTCGAGGCCTTTGACCGGCAGGCGATCGATCTCCTGCCAGCCATCGTCGCCGCGCCACAGAAGCGCGAGGTGCTTCTTGGTGCCTTCGGCGACGACGAGCGTCACGTGGTCGTCGCTGGCGAGATAGTCGGCGCCCCAGATGTTTGCGCTCTCGCCGTACTGGTGGCTGGCCCTGCCCTCGCGATGTGCGCTGGCGATGACCGCCCACTCGTCGCTGCCATCGAGCCGGCGCTCGACGACGTGCCCGCGCCCTTCGAAGCGTGCGACGAGCAGCGCCCGTTGGCCTGCTAGCGCTATCCGCACGTTGGAGTGCGGCTCCCACTCGTAGGGCAGCGCCAGCGCGCTCCGCTCCGCTCCGTGCAGCACGACGAGCTCGCGTCGAGCCTCCGACAGGATCGTGCGCGTTCCCACCCAGCGGCCATCGGCGAGCTGTACCGGAGGCGGGTAGCAATCGCTCGCTTCGACAGTGGCCGCATCGGGCCACGGGGCGTCCTCGCCGAGCGGCACCATGACCATGGCGCCTTCGGCGCGTGCGGCGACAACATCGGCGTGCGTGTCATAGCTCGTCATGGGGCTCTCATATCACGCCCGCGCCACCCGCGACATCGGCTCGCGCAAGTAGCGTTTGCTCGGCCCGCGCCCGCTGCTGGACAATACCTGGATGCAGCGGGGGGACCTGGTCGCGGGGCGGTTTCTGGTCGAAGACATCGCCGGCGAGGGCGGGATGTCCGTCGTCTTTCGCGCGCGCGACGAGCAGTCCGGCGGCGCGGTTGCCCTCAAGTTCTTGCGCGGGGCCACGCGGCAGGCCGATCGCGTGCGGTTCGACCGCGAGGCGCGTATCCTCTCCGAGCTGCGCCACCCGGGCATCGTCTCGTACGTTGCCCACGGCCAGGCGATGGGCGGGCGCTACCTGGCGATGGAGTGGCTCGAGGGCTGCACGCTGACGCAGCGCCTGCGCCGCAGCGACCTGCCTTGGTCCGACGCCATCGCCATCGTGCGACAGGCGGCAGCGACACTCGGCGCGGCACACGCGCGCGGCGTGGTCCACCGTGACGTCAAGCCGAGCAACCTGTTTCTGGTCGACGGGCGGCCCGATCGCGTCAAAGTGCTCGACTTCGGCGTGGCGATCGCTGCCAGCTCGCTGGTGCGCGCCACGCACACGGGTCTGGCCATCGGAACGCCCGCGTACATGTCGCCCGAGCAGGCGCGGGGGCTGCGCGATCTCGACGCGCGCAGCGATGTCTTCGCCCTCGGCAGTGTGTTGTTCGAGTGTCTCGCCGCGCGACGCGCGTTCGACGGCGACAGCGCGTTGGCGATCCTCGGCAAGATCGCGCTCGAGCCCTCCCCTCGCCTCGCCGACGTGCTCGAGGGCGTGCCACCCGAGCTCGACGAGCTGGTCGCCGCGATGCTCGCCAAGCCTCGCGAAGAGCGTCCCGCCGACGGCCGCGCCGTGGCCGAGGCGTTGGCCGCGCTGCCGAGCAGCGCAGGTGTCGGTCGGCGCGCCGAAGCGCGCGCCACGGAGCAGCTGACAGCATCGGAGCAGCGCCTGCTCTCGGTGGTTCTGGCGCGCGGCGTAGTCGACGACGACGAGACCTCGACCTTCGTGCCGGGTGGCGCACCGCTCTCCACGTCGCCGCTCGATCCGCTACGCGAGGTGGCACGCGCGTTCGAGGCGCGCCTCGACATCATCGCCGACGACACGGCGCTGCTGACCATCAGCGGTGCCTCCGGCGCTGCCAACGACCAGGCCGCCCAGGCGGCGCGCTGCGCGCTGGCCCTGCGGCGAGTGCTCGCCCACGCCCCCATCGCCGTGGCCACCGGCCGCGCCGTCATCACAGGGCGCTCGCCTCTCGGCGAGGTCATCGACCGCGCCGCCAGCCTGCTCGCCGGGGACCGCGACGCCATCGTGCTCGACGCGGTGACCGCGGGGCTGCTCGGCGACCGCTTCGAGCTCGCCACCGACGGAAGCGACGCGCGACTGCTGCTGCTGCGTGAACGTGACAGCGCTCGAGGCGGTCGCCGGCTGCTCGGTCGCCCCGTGCAGTGCGTCGGCCGCGACCGCGAGCTCGTCACCCTCGCCGCGCTCTACGACGAGTGCGCCGCCGAGCCCCTCGCACAGGCAGTGCTCGTCACCGGCCCTTCTGGCGCCGGCAAGTCCACCCTGCGCGACGAGCTCGTCGCGCGTCTCGCCGAGAGCGATACGCCGCCACAGGTTCTGATCGGGCGCGGCGATCCGATCGCGGCCCGTTCACCCTACGCTCTGCTCGCCGGGGCCCTGCGTCGAACCGCGGCGATGCGCGAGGACGAGCCGCTCGAGGCACGCCGCGTCAAGCTTCGCACGCGTGTGGCGCGCAACGTGCGTGACACCGATGTCGAGCGCGTGAGCACGTTTCTCGGCGAGATCGTCTCCACGCCGATGCTCGACGACGATACCACCGCGCCGTGGGCCGAGCAGCTCGCCTCGGCGCGACAGAACCCGGCGCTGATGGGCGACCAGATCAGGCGCGCGTTCGAAGATTTCATCGAGGCCGAGTGCAGCGCGCAGCCCACGCTGCTCGTGCTCGACGACCTGCACTGGGGCGACCTGCCGAGTGTGCAGCTCGTCGACCGCGCCCTGCGCCGCGCCGAGGATCTGCCGCTGATGGTGTTGGCCATCGCTCGGCCTGATGTGCACGACGCATTTCCGCAGCTATGGAAGATGCGTGGTCTGCACGAAATCAGACTCGGCGGGCTTCACCGCCGGCACTGTGCGCAGTTGGTACGCCGCGCGCTCGGCGAGGGGGTCGACGACGAAACGGTGGCGCGCGTAGTGGAGCGCTCGGCTGGCAATCCGTTCTTTCTCGAGGAGCTGATCCGCGCGCTAGCCGATGGGCGCGGCGCCGACCTACCCGAGACGGTGCTCGCCATGCTGCAGGCACGGCTCGAACGTATCGAACCCGAGGCGCGTCTGGTGCTGCGCGCGGGCAGCGTATTCGGCCGCGTCTTTTGGCGTGGCGGCGTCGACCGACTGCTGGGCAGCGGCGACGACAAGACCCTGCCAGTGAGCGACTGGCTGGCCGTGCTCTGCGAACGCGAGCTCATCGAGCAGCACGCCACCTCGCGCTTCAGGCCCCACGACGAGCAACAGTTCGCCTTTCGCCACGCCCTGCTGCGAGACGCCGCCTACGCCATGCTCACCGAACGAGACCGCCAGCTCGGCCACCGCCTGGCCGGCACGTGGCTCGCCGAGGCCGGCGAGACGGACGCCGTCGTGCTCGCCGAGCACTTCGAGCGGGGTGACAACCGAGAGCGCGCGCGGCTCGAGCTTGGCCGCGCCGCGCAGGAGGCGCTGCGCGCGGGCGACTTCAGCGAGGCGCTCGCGCATGTCGCACGCGCCACGAAGCTCGAGCCCGCCGCCGAGCAGCGTGGCCGCCTGGCGCTGGTCGCAGCGGAGGCGCTGCGCTGGCAGG
>JAGQIK010000710.1 GCA_020431405.1 Myxococcales bacterium | reverse complement strand
TGCGCGCGCGCGCGCTCGCCGCCGCGAGCTCGCCGCTCGGCGCGCGCGGCCTCATGCCTGCGTTGCGCTGCATGGTGGCGAGCTCGCGCGGGAAGCGCTCGACACCAGCGATGAGGCTGCTCAGCGCGTCGTAACGGTCCTGAGGCGCTTTGGCCAGGCAGCGCGTGACCACCTCGTCGCAGATGGCGGGCAGCTCCGGCCGCCGCGACGACGGCGGGCGCGGCTTGTCGTAGAGGTGCTTGTCGATGAGCCCCGGCGGCTGGAAGGGCAGCTCGCCGGTGAGCATCAGATAGAGCGTGACGCCGAGCGCGTAGACGTCGGTGGCGAACGTGATCGGCTCGCCGGTGATCTGCTCGGGCGACATGAATGCCAGCGTGCCGATGAACGCGCCCGTCTGCGTCTGCCCCGAGTCCTGAAGGTGCGCCACGCCGAAGTCGCCGAGCTTGGCCGCGCCTGCGGCGGTGAAGAAGATGTTCGAGGGCTTGATGTCGCGGTGGACGATGCCGCGCTGGTGCGCCGCGCCGAGCCCGGCGAGCACCTGCAGCATGATCGATCGGCACGTCGAGACCGCCATCGGTCCGGAGAGCCGCTCGGCGAGGCTGCCGCCGGCCATGTACTCGAGCACGACGAAGCCCATCTCGTCGTTGAAATCGATCAGCGAGACGATGTGCGCGTGCTGCAGCTTGCCGGTGGCGACCGCCTCGCGCACGAAGCGCTGGTAGGCATCGCGTCCGCGCGCGCCGCCCGGCGCGGTGAAGACCTTCACCGCCACCGCGCGCTCGTGAAGCAGGTCGCGCCCGCGGTAGACGCGACCCATGCCGCCCGAGCCGAGCAGCTTGCCGAGCCGGTAGCGCCCGGCGAGCACGGGCCCCTGGTCGGCTTCCTCGCTCACGGGCGTCAGCTCGGGGGCGTCGAGACACTCGCGTACATCGGCCGGTGCACCCTCGATGCCCTGCAGAAAACGCAGCGACTCCTCTGCCGCCGTCGGGTAGCCAAGCCGCGACAGCGCCGCCACCAGCGCGACGCCCGCCGCCAGCTTGGCCTCGTCATCCTCCGCCGCGTCGTTGGCGTCGCGAATGTCGGGCGACGGCTCTTCGTCGTCCGCGCGCCGCGGCTCGGCAGAGACCGCGCGCTGCAGCAGCGGCACCGCCTCGGCGTGCTGGCCGAAGCGCACGAGCAGCCGCCCGAGCGCGAGCTGCGCCACGCGCGAGTCCTTCATCTCCTCGAGGTGCTGGCGATAGAGCTCCATCGCGCGCTTGGCGGCGCCCGCGCGCTCGTAGAGCTCGGCGGCCTCGAGGCGCATGCCGGCCTGCTCGTAGAGCTCGGCCGCGCGCGTGTCCTCGCCGGCCCAGCGATAGAGCTGCGCCGCGCGGATCGGCGCGCCGCGCTGCTCGCAGGCCTCGGCGCAGCGCAGCTGCAGCTCGCGGTCGGCGTGCTCGAGCTCGACGAACAACCGCGCCAGCGCCGCCTGGTCGCGCCCGCGCAGCGTGTTGGCCAGCGCGCGCGGCAGGTCGCCGTCGCCCAACGCGGCGCGCGCCGCGCCGGAAAAGTCCCACAGCTGCTCGTATAGATCGGCCGCCCGTGCCCACTGGCGCCGCGTCTCCAGCAGCTGGGCCGCGCGCGCGAGGTCGCCCTCGGCGACGAGGCGGTCGATCACGTCGGTCATGGCGCCGCAGTATACGCGCCTGTGACACGCGTCGCAGACGCCCCGAGCGTGCCCAGGTCACGATCGAGGTGTTGTCGGCCGTCCACCGGCACAGGAACCCCACATGAGACTCGGCATCCTCGCCGCCGCGACCGCGCTCTCGCTAGCCGCGTGCGCCACGCCTGCGCCCTACGAGGCGCATCTCGCCCGTGTGGAGGTGCGCAAGGTCAACCACTGCTCGCCAGCCGCGCCCTGCGAGAGCCCCTGTGTCTCGGCGGACCCGTGCTCCGCACCACCTCAGGCGCCGGCGCGCCGGCTGATCACCAGCAGCGGCTCCGGCCCTCGCGTGTTGTGGTGCAACGAGGGCGGCTGTCTGGCCAACGTCACCGGCTCGGGTCCGGTGATGATCCGCTGCGGCGCCGGCGGCTGCGACGTCAACGCCACCGGCTCGGGCCCGCGGCTGCTCGTCTGCCCGGGAGGCAGCTGCTCGATGCGCTGCAGCGGCAGCGGCGCCTGCGCCATCGTCGGCTGCGGCTCGAGCTGCTCGATGCAGTGCAGCGGCAGCGGCGCGTGCGCTCAGCGTCGCGGCTTCGGTCTTCTCGGCGTCCTGCGCTAGCTGCCCAAGTTGTCGAGCTAGCCACCCAACGCGCGCCACATCGCCAGCCGCGGCCAGCGATCGAGGCCAGCTTCGCGCTCGTCGCGCCGGATCGCTTCCAGCCAGGTCGGCAGCTCCGGCGGCGCCAGCGGCGCGAAGCCGCAGCGCGCCGCGTAGTAGGGTGCGTTCCACGGCGGATCGCGAAACGTCGTGAGCGACACCGCGCCCAGCGCGCGCGCGCGCGCCTCGTGGCAGACGTGCTCGATCAACGCGCGGCCGAGCCCTCGCCGCGCGATGGCCGGGTGCACACCGAGCTCGCGCAGGTGCATGGTCGCGGGGCGCTGCCAACACAGGGCGAAGGCCATCGCGACGTCGTCGGACGTGCGCGCCCAGACCCACAACAGCTGCTCGCGCGTCGCGCCCTCGATGGTCTCGCGCTCGAGCCCGGGCAGGTCGTCGGGCATTCCGACCTCGGCGTAGAGCTCGCCAGCGAGGTCTTCGATCTCGCGTACGCGCGCGGCCTCGTCGAGGCGCGCCAACCGGATGTGCAGCTCGGCGGCCATCGCGACAGCATCGCGCGCGCCGGCTGGGCGCTACAAGCCCGAAACTACGGCGAACCTCGCAGTCCAAGGCACCGCTGAGCCGTCATTGACCGCGACGGCTCCGCCGTGGTAACGCCCCCCTTTCGCAACGTATGGGGAGTCACACAGCACGATGAGCCAGCAAGTGATCGGCGTGATCGGTGGCAGTGGTCTGTACGATATCGAAGGTTTGCAGAACGTCGAGACGGTCCAGCTCGACACGCCCTTCGGCGCCCCATCCGACGCCTACGTCACGGGCACGCTCGCGGGCCGCAAGCTCGTCTTCCTTCCGCGCCACGGTCGTGGCCACAAGCTGCTGCCTAGCGAGCTCAACTTCCGCGCGAACATCTGGGGCTTCGTCAAGCTGGGCGTGCGCTGGCTGATCTCCGTCAGCGCGGTGGGCAGCATGCGCGAAGAGATCGCCCCCGGCCACATGGTGATGGTCGACCAGTTCTACGATCGCACCAAGAGCCGCGCGAGCTCGTTCTTCGGCGACGGCATCGTCGGTCACGTGCCCTTTGGCGATCCGATCTGCGCCGATCTCTCGGGGCTGCTCTACGACGGCGCCGTCGCGCTGGGGCTCACCGCGCACAAGGGCGGTACGTACATCTGCATCGAGGGCCCGCAGTTCTCGACGCGCGCCGAGTCGAACATCTACCGCTCCTGGGGAGTCGACGTTATCGGCATGACGAACATCCCCGAGGCCAAGCTCGCCCGCGAGGCCGGCCTCTGCTACGCGACCATCGCGATGGCCACCGACTACGACTGCTGGCACGACGGCCACGACGACGTCTCGGTGGAGACGGTCATGAAGACGCTGCAGGACAACGTCGACAACGCGCGCCGCCTCATCGCGCACGTCGCCGAGACGTTTCCTGCCGAGCTCGACTGCCGCTATAGCGGCACCACGCGCGCGGCGATCATGACCGCGCCGGAAAACTGGCCCGCCGACGCGCGCGCTCGTCTCGCGCTGCTGCTGGGCGAAGAAGGAACGCAAGCATGAGCGTGCTGGTCGTTGGAAGCGTGGCCCTCGACTCTGTCGAGACGCCGCGCGACAAGCGAGAGGACATCCTCGGCGGGTCGGCCTCGTTCTTCTCGACGGTGGCGTCGATGTTGACGTCGGTTCGGCTGGTCGCCGTCGTCGGCGAAGACTTCCCCGCCGAGCACCTCGAGATGCTCGCCGCGCGCGGCGTCGATCTCGAGGGCCTGCAGAAGGCAGACGGGCGCACATTCCGCTGGAGCGGGCGCTACCACGGCGACATGGTGGGGCGCACCACGCTCGATACGCAGCTCAACGTCTTCGAGCACTTCAAGCCGCAGCTGCCCGACAGCTATCGCGACAGCGACCTCGTCTTTCTCGCCAACATCCACCCCGAGCTGCAAGGCGACGTGCTCGCGCAGGTCAAGGACGCCAAGTTCGTCGCGCTCGACACGATGAACTTCTGGCTCACCGAGCCGCACGTCGAGCTGCTGCGCCCGCTGCTCAAGCGCGTCGACGCGATCATCCTCAACGACGAGGAAGCGCGCATGCTCTCGGGGCAGCACAACCTCGTCAAGGCGGCCGCCGCGATCAGGCTGATGGGTGTCGGGCACGTCGTGATCAAGCGCGGCGACGCCGGCGCGATGCTCTTCGACGACGGGGGGATCTTCTGGGCCGCCGCCTTCCCGCTCGAGAACGTGGTCGATCCCACCGGCGCCGGAGACTCCTTCGCTGGCGGATTTATGGCTTATCTGGCCCACGCTGGCGCGTTCAACACGATGGAGATCCGCCGCGCGATGATCGTCGGCAGCGCCGCGGCGTCGTTCGCCGTCGAAGACTTTTCCGTCGATCGCTTCCGAAACCTCACCAGAGACCAACTATTGGCCCGATGCGCGGCATTCGCGAAGCTCGTTGAGTTCGAGTCGATTGTGTTGTAACAGCGTGTGGCTCGTCCAGCTAGGTTGGTGATCATCGGGGTCACGCAGCGTTGCCGTCTGCGTGCGCGGCCGGTGGTAGTAAGGGTTTTTTTATGAGCGCCAGAAGCGAGCACATCGCCTTCGACCTCGGCCCGTACGACGGACTGGGCCCGCGCAGCCGGCGCGAAACCGTCGACGCCAACGACCCAGCCATGTTCTCCGAGCGCGTCGAGATGCTCGAGCGCACGGGCCGTCGTCTCGGCCGTTTGCTAGGAGAGCTCGACGACATCGACGCCGACATCGAGCGGCTGGACCGGATCCTGTTCATGCCCGAGCTCGACGAGGAGCTGCGCCACCGGCTCCTCGGCGAGATCGACATCGCGGTGAGCACCTATAACCTGCTGCGCGACGCCGCCGCCGGCATGTATCGACAGCTCGTGTTGCAGCGCGAGGACTGCGGCTTTCGCGAGCACGAGGTGCTGCGGCGCCTCTACCCGGTGCCCGACGTGCATCAGCTCGGCGAGCCGGACGACTTCGCGCAGCTCGTGCCGACTACAGAATGAGCTGGGCCACCGAGTAGAGCTTCCTCGGCCGTCGACTGCGGTCGCGCCGCCGTGATGATATCGACAGTGCTGCGATCGGACAGCGCCGAACGGACCGAGTGGCTCGGCGAGCTGCTCGGCGCGCTGCTCGAGCCCGGCCACGTGGTCGGGCTCGTCGGTGATCTCGGCGCAGGCAAGACCTGCTTCGTGCGCGGCGTGGCGCGCGGCGCGCGCGTCGACAACAGCGCCACCGTCGCCAGCCCGACGTTCACTCTGATCAACGAGTACCCTGGTCCCGTGCCGCTGGCGCACATCGATCTCTATCGGCTCGGCGATCCCGACGAGCTCTACGAGATCGGCGCGCTGGAATACTATGGCAGCGAGTTCGCGTGCCTGGTGGAGTGGTTCGATCGCTTCGCCGAGGCGCAGCCGCGCGACGAGCTGCTCGAGATCGCGTTGCGCGTGACGGGCGACACGTCGCGCGAGCTCGCGCTGGTCGCGCGTGGCGGGCGCCACGAGGCGCTGCTGGCGCGTTTCATCGAACAAGCGGAGGCGTCATCGTGAAGATCCTCTACGGTGTGGTGGGCGAAGGCATGGGGCACGCGACGCGCAGCAGCGTGATCCTCAAGCACCTGGTCAGCAAGCACCAGGTGCGCGTCGTCGTCTCGGGGCGCGCGCACGCGTACCTCAAGCAGCGCTTCGCCGACGTGGTCGAGATCGAAGGCCTCAAGATGGCCTACCAGGACAACGAGGTCGATCGCTCGAAGACGTTCTGGGACCTGCTCAAGCGCATCCCCACGATCCTCTCCGGCAACCGCGACCACTTCATCGAGCTCGGCGAGAGCTTCCGGCCGGACGCGGTGATCAGCGACTTCGAGAGCTTCGCTTACATGTTCGGCAAGCATCACGAGCTGCCGGTGATCTCCATCGACAACATGCAGATCATCAACCGCTGCCAGCTCGACCAGGACGTCATCGACGAGGCGCCGGGCGACTTCCGCATGGCCAAGACCATCGTCAAGGCCAAGCTGCCCGGCTGCTACCACTACATGATCACGTCCTTCTTCTTTCCGCCGGTGCGGCGCGACCGCACCACGTTGTATCCGCCGATCCTGCGCGACGAGATCCTCGCCGCCAAGCCCACACGCGGCGAGCACCTCATCGTCTACCAGACGACGACCACCAACGAGCGGCTGCTCGACGTGCTCGGCCAAAGCGGCGTGCCGTGCAAGGTCTACGGTCTCAACCGCGACGAGACCATCGGCAACCTGCAGCTGCGCCCTTTCTCCCTCGACGGCTTCGTCAAGGACCTCGCCAGCTGCCGCGGCGTGCTCGCCACCGGCGGCTACTCGCTGATGGGCGAGGCGATCTACCTCGGCAAGCCGCTGCTCGCGGTGCCGCTCAAGAAGCAGTTCGAGCAGCTGCTCAACGCCCTCTACCTGCAGAAGCTCGGCTACGGCGAGTACCACCAGGAGCTCAGCGCCGAGGCGGTCACCGGCTTTGTCGCCAACCTCGAGCAGTACGAGGCGAACCTGGCCAACTACTCGCAGGACGGCAACAACAAGATCCTCGGCGCGCTCGACGGGCTGCTGGCGAAGATCGAGGCCGAGGGGCGCGAGTAGGGAGGCCACGGGCTCGCTGGCCTTGGGCCTCGGGCCTCGGGCCTCGGGCCTCGGGAGCGCGGGAAGGTCGGTTGGCGGGGGCCGTATCAGCTGCCATGTCGCGCTGGATCTCGCTCCTGGTCTTGATGGTTGCCGTCGGCTGTGGTGATAGCAGCGTGGGTAGCGACAGCTCCGTGGGTGTCGATGGCGCCGTTGGCGACTTCTCGCGTAGCGATCAAGCGGGAGGTGGTGACGGGATGGTCAGCGACGGGACGAACAGCGATGGAGGCATCAAGCCGCCCGCCGACGTGGGCGCCGCCGACGTGTTCGTGCCGCCTGTGCCCGATGGCTCTGGGGCCGATGGCTCGAGCAGCGGGCAGAGCAAGGCGACCGTCACGCTGACCTACAGCGGCTGCAGCGCCAGCTTCGCCGGCACCAACCACGTCATCGTGCAAAACGACACGCTGACCGTCAGCTCGGTGGCGAGCGGCGGCCTCTCGGCGAGCCTGCAGCTGGTGCTCAAGCAGACCTCGGGCACGATCACGCTCAGCACCAAGCACCGCCAGCAGACCGGCACCGTGGTCAACCTCGTCACCGGTGGCACGACGTACACCAACATCACGTTCGACACGGCCGTCTACACCGGCCAGAAGCCCGACCCGATCAAGGGCACGATCACCATCAACAAGCTCTCGTTCGCCACGGGCGTCGCCGACGTGCGCTTCAGCGGCGTGACGCTCGAAAACGTCGGGGCCTCGCACGGTCACTGCACGCTCGACGGCACGGTGGTGACCACCGGCAAGTCGTTCTGACGTGGGCTTGCAGGCGCTGCAGCGCAAAGTATACACTGTGTATACCTTGCCCGATTCCACCGATCTCGCCAGCAGCGGCAGCACGCTGCTCTCGCCGCCGCAGACTCCCGAGCGCTCGCAGACCGAGCGCGACATCATCGGCGCCGCGGCCAGCGTATTCGCCGAGAAGGGCATCGCGGCCACGCGTGTCGAGGATCTGCTCGAGGCCGCCGGCGTCTCGCGGCGCACCTTCTACAAGTACTTCGGCAGCAAGATCGACGCGCTCTCGGCGCTCTACGATCTCGCCACCGAGATGCTGGTGAGCGCCATCAACGCGGCCGTGCAAAACAGCGAGCCCGGCGTGGCGCGCGCGCGCGCCGCCATCGGCGCCTACCTCGAGTACCACTCGGCGGCGCCCGCGCTGCTGCGCGTGCTGCAGCCCGAGGCGATGCGCGGCGACTCGCCGCTGTTCGACAAGCGCCGCGCCGTGCAGCGCCAGTTGATCGCGCTCTTCGATCGCGAGGTGCGCACCACGCAGGGACGCGCGGTCGACGCGTGGGTCTTTCGTGGCTTGCTGCTCTCGCTCGAGGGCCTCTCGATGCACCTCTTGGAGAGCACCGACTGCGCGCCCGAGGATCTCTCGCGCGCCAACGCGGTGATGGCAGCCCTCGTCGAGAACGTGCTCGCGCTGCCGGGCGACGACGCCACGGCGTTGCCGCTCGCGGAGCGTCAGGGCTAACGGCTAACGGCTAGGGCGCAGCGGGCTTCGGCTTGGCCGCGCTGCCAGCCTTGTCGGCGGCCTTGGCCGCGGCGGCTGCCTTGTCGGCAGCGGCCTTGGCGGCGGCGGCCTTTTCGGCGGCCAGCTTGTCGGCGGCAGCCTTGGCGGCAGCAGCCTTGGCCGCGGCGGCTTTGGCGGCAGTCGCTTGATCAGCGGCGGCCTTGGCGGCAGCCTTGGCCTTGGCCGCCTTGTCGGCAGCGGCCTTGTCGGCGGCGGCCTTGGCGGCCTTCTTCTTGGCCTCGCGCGCCTTCATCCAGCCCGACTTGGGCAACAGGCCCGGGAAGTACGCTTCGACCGCGCCGAAGTACCAGGCGCCGAACGCGCTGGCCGCCAAGATGATCAGCAGCGTCACCACGCGGCGCGCGGTGCTCGGGGGCTTGAAGGGATCGCGCGTGTCGCGTGAAGCGCCCTTCGGCAGCTTGGCCACCTGGGTCATGCTCGCACCGAAGGGGATGTTGACCTTCGCGCGCGAGTTGACCGCCCAGCCGTTGGCGTCGAGCAGCGGGCCGAGGTTGCGCTGTCGCAGCTTGAGCCAGGCGATGATCACCGACGGCGTCGAGATCACCACCATCACGCCCAGAAGCGCGAGGGGCATCTGCCACCACGCGAGCTTGAAGAACGCGCTGAAGATCGCCACCAGCACGCCGCCGATGGCGCCGATGGCGAGCCCGATGGCGGCGAAGATGCCGACGAACTTGGCCACGTCGAAGGGGCTCTTGGCCGGCGCCGCGCCTGCAGCCGCCGGCTTGCCCGGCGCCGCGGGGGCCGCCACTGCGGCAGGCGCCTTGGCCGCGGCAGCCGCCGCCTGGTCCTGCAGCGCTTTGTCCTTCGACGCGGCGAACTTTTCGACCTGCGCCTCGATCAGCGCGAAGAACTTCTTGTAGGGCGACCAGACGGCTTCGGGGATGCTCACCGGGTTGGAGATGATCTTGACGATCGTCGCGTCCCAGTCGTTGCCGTCGCGATCGTAGAAGATGCCGTGGCGTCCGACGAAGAGAAAGCCCGAGTCGCCGCTGGTGAACGCGGCGACGATGGTCATCTTCTCGTTGGTCGCCTTGCGCTCGAGGTCGCAGTAGGCCAGCAAGCAGCGGCTCGGGTTGGCCATCGCCGAGTGTTTGGCGGTGTCCTCGACGCGGATGCACAGGTCGCAGCTGCGCCGGTCGAGGTAGAGCGTGCCGGCCTGGAAAATGGCCTTGTCTTCGGCTCGGTAGAAGCGCTCGAACGAGACGTAGTTGACCAGCAGGGTGAAGAGGTCACGACGGTAGCGCACGAGCTTTTCCACCGAGGTGATCGCGTTGGCCTCGGCCTCGAGCTCCTTGTCCTGCGCGATGAGCGCGATGATCGCGTCCTTGGCCTCGCTGGCCAAGATCTCGCGTACGCGCTCGATGCCTAGCTTCTCGACGGCGGCGCCCGCCTTGTCGGCGGTCCACGCGTCGTAGGCCGCGAGCTTGCCGCACAGCTCGGCCCATTGCGCTTCGGTGAGCTCCGTCTGCTTGCCCAGCAGCGGCTCGATGGCGTCCTTGGCGAGCGCCTCGACCGCGGCGCTCCAGGCCGGGTTGATCGACGCGCCGAGCGGCAGCGCCTTGTTGGCTTCGATGCGCGCCAGCGGGAAGCTGGCGATCTCCTCGGCCGTGACCTTGAGGTCCTTCGCGGCGAGCGCCAGGTACTCGCTCTCCTCGCGATTGAGCGCCTCGATGGCGCGGGCGTCGAAGGCCGCCAGACGGCAGCGCGCGAAGAAGTCGTCGACTTTGTCACGCACCGCGGCCACCGCGGCAGCCGCGGCGCTCGTGCCCTCGCCGGCCACCAGGATCGCCTCGTCCTCGTCGCTCTTGGCGTGCCAAGCGACGTAGGCTTCGGCGGCCTCGAAGAACGCGTTGACCTTCTCCTCGTTGACGCCCGGCTTGCCGCTGCGATCTTCGACGGACTCCATGCACTCGATGATCTGCTCGAGCAGGGTTTCGAGCTCGGGGTCTTCGGCGGCTGTGGCCGTGATGATGCCGTCGCCGTTGAAGCGCGTGTCAGCGAAGATGTCCGTGGTGTTGGTCGCGTCCTCGACGGTGATCTCTTCGGCGTCGGCCTTGTCGAGCTTGGCCAGGATGCGCTTGGCGGCGGCGAGCAGGTTCTTGCCCTCGTCGGTGCTCTCGTCGATGGAGCGCAGCGGCAGCGTCTCGCCCTTCTTCAGTAGCTCGTCGGGGTTTTTTAGGACGCTGCAGGCCCACTTGGCGGCGGCGATGATCTCGGGCGCGCGGACGCGGCCATCCTTGTTGTCGTCGATCAGCTCGAGGGTTCGCGAGTCCAGGAAGAGGCCGGTCGTAGGACAGCTGAGCGCCATCCATAGCTTCTGGTCGAGCTGGTCGAGGGCCATGATGTCCGCGGCCGAGCTCAGCTTTACTTGGTCGACACCACCCGCCCGAAAGAAGTCCCACTGGCGATCTGTAGAGGCCGTTCTCATGGGTCGTGCTCCAGTTGTGCGTGGAAAGTGGTCCGCCTTGACCCGATGTGCGGTTCGCCCTCAGTTAGCAAGAACGAGACCACCTGGGTAGACGAAATTCAGGGGATCAAGACGAGCTTGCCGACGGTCTGACCGGACTCGAGGTCGGCGTGTGCGCGCGCGACGTCGGCGAGGGCGTACTCGCTGGTGCGCGGCGCGACGATGCGCCCTTCGCTAGCCCAGCTGCAAAGGCGCGCCATGGAGCTGGCGAGCAGCTCGCGCTCGGCGAACAGGTAGCTCAGGTTGAAGCCCATCACGCTCTTGTTGTCGCCGGTGAGCGAGAGCGGATCGAAGCGCGGCATGCGCAGCCAGTCGTAGGCGAGCTTGGGGTAGTTGGGGCGCCCGCCGCGCCGCGGCATCATCGAGTGAAAGCCATAGACCACCAGCCGGCCGATGGGGCGCAGGTGCTTGTAACTCTCTCGCAGCGTGGTCGGGCCGTTGGCGTCGAAGATCGCGTGATAGCCCTCGGGCGCGTGGTGCTCGGCGGCACGCCACAGATCCTCGCGCGACTTGTCGATGACGGACTCGGCGCCGAGTGCGAGCGCCGCGTCGACCTTGTGCGCAGCGCCGACGACGCCCACGGCGCGGCACTCGGCGATGCGCGCCAGCTGCAGCAGCGCGCTGCCCACGCCGCCCGCCGCCGAGTGCACCAGCAGTTGCGCGCCGGCGCGCGGCTGCGCCAGGTCGAACAACGCGTGGTGCGCGGTGAGGTAGATCACGGCGAAGCCGGCGGCGCGTGCGGCGTCCAAGCCGCGCGGGCGCGCGAAGACCTGCGACGCCGGCACGCAGACGTGCGTGGCGTAGGCACCGAAGCGCGCGAGCGCGATGACCTCGTCGCCGACGGCGAAGCGCGGCGTGTCGGCCTCGCCAGCAGCGTCCGCGTCAGCGCTCGGCGCGCCGACGGCCTCGACGACGCCGGCGACCTCGAAGCCGGGCGTGATCGGCCAGCCGACGTACTTCTTCGCCGACTCGTAGAGCCCCATGCGCACCACGCAGTCGGCGTAGTTGACGCCGATCGCCTCGCAGCGCACGAGCACCTCGCCGCCGCGCGGTCGGGGCGTGGGGACGTCCTCGAAGGTCAGCTTGTCGTAGCCGCCCGCGCTGGCGATGGTCACGCGGCGCACGGCGTTAGCGTCCCATCACGCTCGGCGGGAGCTTGTCGATCAGAAAGCGCGCCAGGTGCGACAGATAGCGCAGCCCGCCGTAGACGCGCGGGTAGATGATGCGGTCGTCGCCGCGCTCGACGGCGCGGCGCATCAGGCGCGCCAGCTCGTCGGGGCGGCCCTCGGGCAGCAGCTTGCGCTGCGTCGCCGTCGACTCGTAGGCCGCCCAGCCGACCTCGGCCATCGGCGTGTCGACGGGGCCAGGGTAGACCGTCACCACGTGCACGCCGTGCTGGGCGAGCTCGGCGCGCATGGTCTCGGAGTGCGCGGCGAGACCGGCCTTGGATGCGGCGTAGGCGGCCATACCGGGCGGCGCCGCGAGGGCGGCGATGGAGGCGACATCGACGATGCAGCCGCTGCCGCGCGCGACCATCGCCGGCGCCACGGCGCGCGTCAGGCGCAGCGGAAAGAGCAGGTTGACGGCGAGCAGCCGCTCGACCGCGGCGCGCGTCTCGCTGTCGTTGTCGTCGGCGACGTCGCTGACGCGCTGCATGCCGGCGTTGTTGACCAGCACGTCGATGGGGCCGAGCGCTTCGGCGGCGGCGCGTGCCAGCTCGTCGGCGATGCCCTCGTCGGGGGAGGCGAGGTCGCGCGGCAGCACCAGCGCCTCGCCGGGCAGCTCGGCGGCGAGCGCGTCGAGCAGCTCGCGCCGTCGCGCCACCAGCGACACGCGACAGCCGTGCGCGGCGAGCTCGCGCGCCACGGCGGCGCCGATGCCAGAGGATGCGCCGGTGACGAGCGCGTGTTTGCCGTCGAGCTTGCCGAGTCCTGCTCCCACGACGCGCGACGCTACCACCGCGCCGGCGCATGTGCTAGAGATGCCAGCTCAGGTACAGCCAGAGGGCCAAGATGAGCTACCGCGAGACCATCGACGACTACATCAAACGCTTCGGTGAGCTGGTCAACGTCGAGTTCGACCTGCTCGATGACGAGGGCTACACGTCGGTGCGCCGCGGCAGCGCCACGGTGGGCATCAACGTGCTCGAGGACCACCGCGTGCTGATGTTCCTCAGCCCGATGATGGAAGTGCCGCAGAAGCGTCAGGTCGAGCTGTTTCGCAAGCTGCTCGAGCTCAACTTCCTCAGCACCTCCGACGGTGCGTTCGCTATCGATCGCGAAAAGAACATCATCTACCTGCGCGCGCTGCGCGGGCTCGACGGGCTGGACTTCGAGGAGTTCGTCGACATGCTCGACACCATCGCCGGCGTCGCCGACGAGTTGGACGACAAGCTGCGCGCCGAGTTCGGCGAGTAGCCGCGGGGGGCGATGTGAACGTCGCGGCGCGCGCGGCAGGTCAGCTGATGCGCGAGGTGTATCGCCGCGAGCTGCTGCCGGCGCGCGCCCGTTGGTGGATCGCCGCCGCGGGTATGCGCGACTGGTTCCGTTACGTGGCGCGCTCGCTCGAGGCGCACGTGGAGGGCGAGGGTGAGGGCGACGGTGGGGCGTCGCGCGAGGCGCGGGCGCGCGCCATCGTCTGCGAGCTGGCGGCCGAGACCATGCGCCGGCGCTACGCGGCGCTGCGCGAGGGCGAGCACGCCGCTGCGTTGCCTGCGCCCGAGGAGAACCCGCGCGCCGTCGCGTTGCTGATGAGCGCGCTCTACCGGCTCGACCTGTCGCCGCGCGGGGCGCGCTGGATCTTCGACGGCCTCGGCGGCGGGCCGCACGACCTCGGCGAGCGTCTCGCAGCGCAGCGGTTGGCCTGGCCGCTGAGCAGCGAGCAGCGCTGGCGCGAGCTGACGGTTCATCTCGGCGAGTGGCTGATCGTGCTCACCGAGCGGCTGCCCGAGCGCCTGCCGCGCGCGCGCCAGATCATCGCCGAGATTTGCTTCGACGCCGGCGTGCGCTACGCGCGCAGCATTCGCCGTTGGTTCTCGCTGCCAGCGGACAACGACGCAGCGCGCGCCATCGAGGTGCTGCGCACCAGCGAGTACGTCTTTCGCGTCAACCCCGAGCACTGGGGCGACGCCGCGGCCGACGGTCGCTCGGGCTACCTCGAAGGCAACGCCTGCCCGTGGTACGACCGGCCGGGCTGGCAGCGCATGCACTGCGGCATCTTTGGCCAGTTTCAGGCCGGTGTGTGCTCCGAGTTCAACCTCAAGTACAAGCTGACCAAGACGATCCCCAAGCACGGCGGTAAGCTCTGCCGCGTGGATCTGGTGTCGTGATGCCGAAGATGGCCAAGCACACGGCGCTCACCGCGCTGATGATGCTGCTGGCGGCGGCCTGCGGTGGCGCCGACGGCGCGCCCACCGACGCCACGCCCGAGCCGCAGCCGCAGCGCCCCGATGTCGGCAAGCCCGACCGTGTCGACGTGCCAAGCGGTGGCGGCACGGTGCGGCCAAGCGACGACCCACGTCCGGCTTCGGGTGTGGAGCTCAAGCTGATGGTCGCCCCGGCGCAGCACGATCTGGCCGAGCGCGTGCTGGGGCTCGACTGGGACGCCGCCGAGCATCGCGAGGTCAGCTTCTACGACGACGCCGCGCGCACGCTCTACGGCGCGGGCCTGATCCTGCGCGCGCGCGACGTCAAAGGCGACGACGACGACTCGACGGTCAAGCTGCGGCCTTTCGCCCGCGAGCAGATCGACCTGCCTTGGTTCGGCGAGGCCGGCTTCAAGTGCGAGCTCGACCGCGGCATCGCCAGTGGGAGCGCCGCCAAGACGTCGTGCTCGCTGACCGTCGTGCAGGGCGAGGGCGAGATCGCCGACGTCGCCGACGGCAAACGATCGATCAAGAAGCTCTTCTCGAGCGCGCAGGAAGCGCTCGTGGCGCGCTACGTCAGCGTCGACCCGTGGACGCTCGACCTGCACCCCGTCGGCCCGGTCAAGGTGCGGCGCCTGCGCTTCGAGCCGAGCGCGCTCGGCGGCGCCACGCGCGTGACGGTCGAGCGCTGGCGTCTGCCCGACGGGCAGCAGCTGATCGAGATCTCGAGCAAGACCGACGCCGCGAGCGCCGACGCGCTGGCGGCGAAGCTGCGCGCGTGGCTATCGGCTCTCGGCATCGACGTCGACGCGCCCGGCGTGGGCAAGACCTACGAAGCTCTCTTCTAGTAGCTTTGTTCCAGGAAGTGCCACTGGCGCAGCGGCGGGCAGGGCGAGCGGCCCTGCGTTTCGGGGTAGACCTCGACGTAGCGCGGGTCGACCTGTCGCTGCTTGCCGAGGCGCACGTGCGCGCATAGGCCGCGCAGCGCCTCGACCTGCTCGTCGTCGAGGTAGTTGAGCTCGAGGTCGAGCAAGCGCAGGTGGGCGAACGCGCGAGCGTCGCGCAGCAGTTGTCGCGCGCCTTCGCCGGCGAGGGTGCCGGCGGCGAAGCTGAGGCGCTCGAGCTGCGGCAGCAGGTCGCTCTGGGCGACGAGCTCGCAGAGGGTCACGGCCTGCTCGGCGCTCATCAAGCCCAGCGAGCGCAAGCGCGGCAAGCGCTCGGCGCGAAGCAGCGGCTCGAGCACGTCGGCGCTGGCGCCGAAGCCGTCGGCCGTGGCGCCGAGCGCCAGCTCGAGGTGCTCGAGCTCGTCCCAACGGGCGCGGGCGAGGGCTGCGGCGTTTTCGGCGCCGAGGCCGCAGCTGTGCAGCCGCAGCCGGCGCAGCCGTGGCAAGCGCACGTCGCCGAAGGTCGTCTCGCGCTGCTGCACGCTGCCCATCACGCCCGTGAGGCAGAGCTGCTCGAGGCGCGGGACGGCGCGCCACATGCCGCTCAGATCGCCGAGCTCGGCGTAGCTCGAGACCATGCGGTAGCGGCCGCGCGCCGATCCGATCTCGAGCTGCCGCAGACACGGCGCGCCTTCGTCGGCGAGGGCGGCGACGACCTCGTTGAAGCGCATGCGCGGCGTGCTGGACACGATCAGCTCGCGCAGCAGCGCGGCCGATGGATGCGCGAGCGTCGCGCGCAGCGCGGAGGGCAGGTCGCGCTCGTCGGCGTTGGGCGGCAGGCGGCTGTCGGATAGATTCAGCGTGTAGAGAAACCCACGGTGCCAGCGGATCTCGGCATAGGAGGAGAGCAGCTGCGCGGGCAGCGAGCTCGCGAGGTGCGCGTCGACGAGCCGCCGTGCTTCTTCGTACTGGCCGGCGAGCTCGAGCGCGATGACCTGCGCGCGCGGGTCGCCGCGCGCCAGCAAATGGTCCGCGAGCACGCCCAGCAGCTGCTCGTCATCGGGCGCGTCGCAGAGCCGTGCGACGATCGAGCGCGCGACGTCATCCATTGCCCCCCAAGCGTAGCGCACACGACTCGTTGGGGCGCCCGCTGCGCGGGCGCGTATCGCCATCGCTATAACGGCCGCTGGAGCTCCTCCCGTTAAGACTCGGCTCCGCCCGCTTCGCGGGCGACGCTCGATGAATGCTTGGCGGCCGATTGGGCGGGCGCACTCGCCGCTGAGCTCTGTCCGGCAGCACACGTCATGTTGGGGGCGCCTGCGTAGCGGGCGCCCAGTATTAACGCGCCAAGCCCCAGCGGATCGCTAGCGCGGTGACGAACGTGCCGCCGACGAGGCTGTTGACCTCGTTGTGGAAGTGCACCACGCCGCCCTCGACGCGGAAGATCAGCGTGCGCCCCCACTGCAGCCCCACCACGTGCTGGCCCCAGTGCGTCAGCGGAAGCTGCGTCGCCTTGGCCAGCTGGTAGCGCGAGTTGGCGTAGATGCCGAAGCGCCGCGTGATCTGCGCGCCGAGGTCGAGGCCGAGGTAGCCGCCGCCCGCGGCGCGGCCGAAGGTGTCGCTTCCGCAGCCGCCGACGAGCAGGTCTTTGCCACCGCGCGCGCCGCCGCAGCCCACGCCGAAGCCCGCCGAGAGCGCCACGCGGCTGACGCCTTCGCTGCTGACGAGCCAGCGCGCCCCGAGTCCGACCATCGTGATGCCCCAGCCGCGGTCGGCGTTGCTGTAGGCGTTCTCGTCGTCGACGTTGCCTACGCCCATCACGGCAAACGAGCCCTCCAGCGCCAACGACGGCGAGACGCCGATGGTCACGCGCGCGTCGCCGAGAAAGCCGACGGCTGGTCCGCCGAAGAGGCCGCCCTCGTCGCCGCCCATGGCGAGGCCGAAGCTGCCTGCGACCTCGCCGCCGCCCGGCGCGTAGGGCGCGGCGATGCCCATGCTGCTCGCGCGCGTGACGGGCGAAAACGACTTGCCCTGACAGGAGGCGCCGCAAGTGCCGAAGGTCGAGGCCACCAGCAGCGCCAGGGTCAGATAGCGATAGCGATAGGGACAAGCGTCGCGACGTGTCGTGTTCATACACGGACAACACGTCAGCCCGCCGCGATGGGAACTGCGATTACGGCAAAAGGCCCAGCAGCAGCCAGCGTCCCGATGTGCTGCGGCGCACGAGCAGCGCGCGCGTGCCGCCGGCGTTGAAGCCGCGAAAGTCCTTGGCGCCGGTCAGTGCGATGCGTTTCTTCTGCGCCAGCGCGTCGCGCACCAGCGTGGAGCCGGGCGCGTCGAGCTTGGCCGCGTCGATGCCGACGCCGAGCAGCTTGGGCGCGCGAGCGAGCAGGTAGGCGAGGGCGGCCGAGGTCAGCCCGGGACCGCGGCGCGGCACGAGCCCCGCTTTGCGGCGGCGCGCGCGTTCGTCGGCCCATGCCTTGGCGTCGGCGGGCGCGAGCTTTTCTTGATGCGCCGCGGGTCCCTGCTCGACGAGCAGCAGCACGCCGTCGGGGATCTTGCCGTAGCGCCGCTCGTAGTGCGCCAGGTCACGTTCGGTCACTGCGAGATCGCCCTTCTTGCCCACGCGCAGCACCACCGCCGGCAGCAGCGCGAAGCCCGCCGGCGCGGCGGCGAGGCCGCGCACGCTGACCTCTCCGGCCGAAGCCACCGCGGGCGCGCCGCGCGCGCGCTTGGCCAGCTTCTGATAGCCGCGCGCGGCGAGGTAGCTCCACCACGCCTTGACGTTCTGTCCGAGGGGCCGGCCGCTGAGGTCCACCAGCGCAGCCATCGCGTCGGCGCGGCTGTGATTGGTGCCCGACGAGAGCTGCCACATCAGCTCGAGCAACCCCTCTTTGGCGCCGAGCCGCATCAGCGCCTTGGCGATGGCGCGACGCACGCGCTGGCGCTTGGCGCGCGCGAGCGCCCCTTTGAGAATCGGCAGCGCCGCGACGTCGCCGATGCGCCCCAGCGCCTCGGCGCAACGCGCACGCACCCACGGGTTCTTGTCCTTCTCGAGCCGCTTGGCGAGCAGCGGGATCGACGTGCGCGCGCCGCGCCGGCCGAGCAACAGCGCCGCCGACTCGCGCTGCCACGCGTCCTTGGCTGTGACGAGCAGCGTCTCGGCGTCGAGCCGCGGCCAGGCCGAGGGATCACCGCGCAGGCGCGCGGGCACCGCTTTCTTCTGAGCCAGCGCGTCGGCACCCGCACACAGCAGCACGGCTAGCAGCAGGGCGCGCGTCACAGCGGAAGCTCCGGCTGCGAGGCCGCCGCGCCGGCCGCCGGCTCCTCTTCCTCCTCCACGTCCCAGACCTCGTACGGCAGCTGCCGCTCGCCGCGAAGCTCGTCGAGAAAGCGCGAGAGACGCAGGATGCGGCGCGGCCCGGCACCGCTCTCTTCGAAGCGCGGGCGACACAGATAGAGCTGGTCTTTGGCGCGCGTCGCCGCGACGTAGAACAAACGCCGCTCCTCCTCGACCTCGGCGTGGGTGCGCGCCGAGCGCCCCTGAGGAAAGTGCCCCTCGCTGAGCCACAGCACGAACACCACGCGCCACTCGAGCCCCTTGGACTGGTGCACCGTCGAGAGCGTCAGGCGCTCGTCCTCCGGGTCGTCCTGCGGTGAGATGCCCTCCGCGGCGACGCTCGCCACCAACGCCAGCTCGCTGAGGAAGCGCTCGAGCGTCTCGTAGCGCGCCGCGTAGCCGGCCAGCGTGTCGAGGTCTTCGAGGCGCGCCTCGGCGTTGGCGTAGGCGGCGTGGGCGTGGTCGCGATAGTGCGCGTCGAGCACGCGGCCGATCAGCTCGCCTGGCGTGGCGCCGTCGGCGAGCGCGGCGCACAGCTCGGCGAGCTGCGACAGCGACGCGCGCGCCGAGCGCGGCACGCTCTCGAACAGCGCGTCGGAGGCGAGCAGCTCGACCACGCTCGTCTCGGGCGACGCGCGCTCGATGGCCTCGATGACCTGCGCGGTGGTCTTGGCGCCGACTCCCGGCCACAACGACAACAGCCGCCGCCACGCCAGCGTGTCGCCGCTGTTGTGACTCACGCGCAGGTACGCCACGACGTCCTTGATGTGCGCTTGCTCGAAGAAGCGCGGCCCCGAGCGCACCGAAAACGGCACGCGTCGCTCGGTGAGCTCGAGCTGCAGCTCGAGGCTGTGGCTGTGCGCGCGGTAGAGCACGGCGATCTGCGACAGCGGGATGCCCTCCTGCTGGCTCAGCTCGAGCGCGCGCTGCGCGACGAAGGCGGCCTGCACGTAGACGTCGTGCACCGCGACGAGCGCCGGGCGCATGCCGCGCGGGCGCGTGGCGCGCAGCATCTTGGGGTGCTGGCGGATGTTGACCTTGATCGAGGCGTTGGCCAGCTCGAGCACCTCGGGCACCGAGCGGTAGTTGTGCTCGAGCTTGAACACGCGCGCGGCGGGATAGCGTTTGGGGAAATCGATGATGTTCTTGAAGTAGGCCCCGCGAAACGAGTAGATGCTCTGCGCGTCGTCGCCGACGACCATCAGGTTGCCGCTGCGCGCGGCACACAGATCGACGATGCGCCCCTGCAGCTTGTTGGTGTCCTGGTACTCGTCGACGAGCACGTGCTCGAAGCGATCGAGCAGCGCCTGCGCGGCCGTGGGGTGCTCTTCGAGCAGCAGCCGGAACAGCAGCAGCAGGTCGTCGAAGTCGACCAGCGCGAGCTTGAGCTTGCGCTCGGCGAATCGCTTGATGATGCGCTCGATGGCCTCGGTCATCTCGACGAAGCGCGACGCGCGCTCGCGCACCGCGGCGGCGACCTCGAGCTGGTTGCTCAGCGCCCACGAGCAGACGTCGAGCAGCACGGCGGCCTTGGGGTAGCGCCGGCGGCGCAGCGCTGGGCCTTCCTCGGCGAGACACGACGTCATCAGCTCGCGAGAATCTTCGCGGTCGAGGATCGTGTAGCGCTCGTCGAGCCCGAGCACCGAGCCGTGCCGGCGCAGCGCGAGGTTGGCGATGTGATGGAACGTGCCCGACCACATGCGCCGCAGGTCGACGCCGAGCAGCTCCGCGACGCGCGATGACATCTCGCGCGCCGCGCGGTTGGTGAACGTGCAGAGCAGCAGGCGCTCGGGATCGAGGCCGCGCTCGATGAGCCAGCCGGCGCGGTAGGTCAGCGTGCGCGTCTTGCCGCTGCCGGCGCCGGCGATGACGAGCATCGGCCCTTCGCCCGCGCAGACGACGGCGCGCTGCTGGTCGTTGAGCTGCTCGAGATCGATGCCGCGGGCGCGGCCGGTCTTGCGGCCGCGTATGACGTAGGTCGGCACGGCGGTGAATCTACCGTGCAGCGTGCGCGTCCGACCAGCACGTGGTTGAAGTGGTATCATCTAGGGGCGATGCGCTGGCGATCTCTGACGTGTCTCGCCGCTTTGTGCGCGTGCTCGTGCACCCGACTGGGCTTCGGGCTGCCACAGGGCGGCGCCGAGGACGCGACGGGCGCCGTCGAGGTCGGCGTCAGCGACGCCCGTCGCGACAGCGTCGGGGATCTTCTCGGCCTCGATGTGCCAGATCTCGGCGTCTCCGACAGCACCGTCGACAGCGCGGCGAGCTGCCCAGCGCCGATGGTGCGCATCAGCGACTTCTGCATCGACACCGACAGCGACGGCGTGCTGCGCTCGTGGCCGCGCGCCGCCGAGGCGTGTATGACCGCCGGCAAGCGGCTGTGCACGGCCCAGGAGATGCTGTCGGCCTGCAGCGACACGCGGCTCTCGGGGACGGTCGGCCAGTGGGAGTGGACGGCCAACGTCTCGAGCGGCTCGCCGCTGGCGGTGGGCGAGGGCAGCTGCGGCGACAAGATCAACAGCACGCTCGGCTCGCTGTTCGAGACGCGCTGCTGTCTCAGCGCGGGCGCGCCCAAGGGCGTCGCGGTGGGCACGTTCTTCATCGATCAGGGAGAGACCGACTCGTCGTCGGTGACCTGGCTAGAGGCGGCCTCGCACTGCATGGCCGCCGGCAAGCGCCTCTGCTCGTCGCAGGAGTGGGTCACCGCGTGCGGCAACGCCGCCGGCTTCGGCATCGTGCAGATGACCGGACAGTGGGAGTGGGTGCGCGAGCTGACCACCGACGGGGTCGCTCGCAAACACGGCTTCACCGACTGCGCGAGCGTCAGCGAGCACGAGATCACCGGCGGCGCCTACGACACGCGCTGCTGCTACTGATCGCGCTCGCGCCCTCGGCGCTGCAGAGAGCGGGGCGCCTAAGAGACGACGTGAATCGAGAGGTGGTGCTCGACGCAGGCGTTGGCCGCGCGCGCGAAGACCTTCCACGCGTGGTGCAGCTGCTCCTCGACGAGCTCCATCTCGAGCTCCTCGTCGTCGGCCAGCTCGGGTCCGTCCTCGTCGTCGATGTCGAGCTCGTCGCGCAGCTCTTCGAGCGCGTCGGCGAGCGCGAAGCAGCTGCACACGCGCGTCTCGCCCAGCTCGAGGCGGCCCTCGAACTCCACGGGCAGGTAGATGTCGGCGGCGACCTCGTGCGCTTCGAGGCGATCGACGAAGTCGTCGAAGGCGTCGTCGCTGATGCTCTCCTCGAGCTCGATGACCTCGTCGCCTTCGGGCACCTCGTCGACGCCGAGGGCCTGGATCTGCTTCATCAGCTGCCCCACCTCGGCAGCCGCCAGGATCTCGTCTAGTGGCAGTAGTCGCAGGTTCGCCATGCCGCCTCGCTTCTTGTCTGCCGCGCTTTGTCCGACGCTCGACGCGCGCTTGCTCCGACGCTCGACCTTGCCCGCTTACGGCCGCACTTTCAACCGCCCGCTGTAGGCTATAGTACGAGCGAAGTGGCGCTAACCGTCGACGACCTATCGCTTGCAGAGCTCGATCCGGCAGGCCGCCGCGCCGTCTGTCAGGCCCTCGTCAAGCGCGCGCGACGCGAGGTCGGCAAGGGGCGCGAGCGCGGCGAGCCGGGCGCGCCGCTGCTCGAAGGGCTCTCGGCCGCCTACGACGAGATGATCCGCGCGCTGGCCGACGGCGCCGTCCGCAGCGAGTCAGCGCTGTCGGTGGTGGCGCTCGGCGGATTCGGGCGCCGCGAGGTCTATCCCTACTCGGACATCGATCTGCTCGTGCTGCACGAGGGGGTCGCTGAAGCCGAGCTCGACGAGCTGGTCACCAAGGTCGTCTATCCGCTGTGGGACGCCGGCGTCTCGGTGGGCCACGCCGTGCGCGGCATCGATCAGGCGCTCGATCTCGCCGCCACCGATCTGACGATGCAGACGGCGCTGCTCGACGCGCGCCTGGTGGTGGGCGACGAAGGGCCGTTTCACGCGCTGACCGCCGGCGCCTACCGCGAGTTCTTCGGCCCGCAGCAGGTCAACCGCTTCGTGGCGCAGCTCGCCGAAGAGCGCGCGCGCCGTCACGCGCGCTTCGGCGAGACGGTCTACCTGCTCGAGCCCAACATCAAGAGCAACAAGGGCGGGCTGCGCGACATCAACACCGCCCTGTGGGCTGCCAAGGCGCGCTTTGGCGTGACCAGCTTGGCGCAGCTGCCCGAGCTCGAAGCCGCCACGCCGCGGCAGGCCGCCGCCATCGAGGAGGCGCACGAGTTTCTGCGCGGGCTGCGCACGGCGATGCACCTGCACACCGGGCGCATGCAGGACCAGCTGCTCTTCGCGCTGCAGGAGGAGCTCGGACCGCAGCTCTTTCCCGAAGAAGAGATGTTCGGGCTGCGCCGGCGCACCACGCAAGCCGTGGCGCCCGCGGTCGAGCGGCTGATGCACGCGCTCTACCGCCACCTGCGCACGGTGGTCGTCGAGAGCGAGGGCATCCTCGAGCGCTGCTGCGTGCCCGACGAGCGCCGCCCGCGGCCGCCACGCGTCGACCCCATCGACGATCACTTCTCGGCCATCGACGGCTGTCACCTCGGCAGCGTCAAGCCGGAGACGTTCTGGGAGCGGCCGGCCGAGCTGCTGCGCGCCTTCGAGCTCGGCATCGACCGGCGCTTGCCGCTCGATCGCGCCACGCGCGACGCCATCGCCGAGGCCGCCGCCGGCGAGCCGGGCGCGCAGCTCTACGCCGACGACGAGGCGCCCGCGCGCTTCCTGTCGCTGCTCTCGCGCCCCGACGGCGGCGACACGCTGCAGCTGATGCACGACATCGGGCTCATCGCGGCGATGATCCCCGAGTTCGAGCCCTGCACCGGCCGTATCCAGCACGACCTCTACCACGTCTATACGGTCGACCAGCACACGCTGCTGGTGGTGGGGCTGCTGCACGCGCTGGCGCGCGGCGAGCTCGCCGACCGCTACGAGCGTCCGGTTGACGTGATGGCCGAGATCACGGGCGACGAGGCGGTGACGCTTTATCTCTCGGCGCTGCTTCACGACGTGGCCAAGCCGCTCGGCTCGGGGCACTCGGAGAAGGGCGCGCGCCTGTCGGCGGGCGTCGCCGCGCGGCTCGGGCTGAGCCACGCTCAGCAGGACGAGGTCGCGTTCATCGTGCGCGAGCACCTGACCATGGCGCACATCTCGCAGCGCCGCGACCTGTCCGACCCCGAGGTTGTCGGCAGCTTTGCCGCGCTCGTCGGCAGCGGGCAGCGCCTGCGCAAGCTCTACCTGCTGACCGTCGCCGACACCGCCATGACCCGCCCCGGCAACCTCACCGAGTGGAAGGCGTCGCTGCTCGATGATCTCTACGTGCGCACCCTCGAGCGCCTCGAGCACGGCGAGCGCGCCCACGAGGTCCACACCGAGAAGCTCGAGAAGCGGCGCGACGCGCTCGAGGAGCACCTGCAGGAGCACGAGGGCGAGGCTGGCCGGCGCCTCGCGCGGCGCGTGCCCGAACGGCTGATCGGCGCGCGCGACATCGACGAGCTGCGCCACCAGCTCAAGGCGGTGCTGCAGCTCGAGGCGGCGCCCGGCGAGCTCGCGCACGTCATCGCCCGCGAGCGCGACATCACGGTCAGCGACGCCGAAGGCGCTGACGCGACGGCCGCGCGGGTGGTCGAGATCACCATCGCCTGCGAGGATCGCCCCGGGCTGCTTTCGATCATCACCGGCGTGATGCTGGCCAATCGCATCCAGGTGCTCTCGGCGCAGGCCTACACCTTCGAGGCCGACGAAGAGCACGCGCTGCCCGGCGGCGTGCTCGACATCTTCCTCACGCAGCCGCCGCTCGGCAGCGCCAACGAGGCCATCGACGCGTTTCGCCAGCAGCTGTCGGCGGTGATGCGCGGCGACCTCGACATCGCGCCGCTGGTCGCCGACGCCATGCGCCAGCCCAACCTGCCGCGGCGCGTGGTGCCGCAGGTGCACACCGAGGTGCGCTTCGACAACGCCGGCTCGCGCGAGTGCACGATCCTCGAGCTGCAGGCCCCCGATCGCCTCGGCCTGCTGCACGCGGTGACCAGCGCGCTCGCCGAGATGGACCTCGACGTGCAGCTGGCGATGATCACCACCGAGTCGGGGCGCGTGGTAGACAGCTTCTATCTCAAGGATCGCGAAAGCGGCGCCAAGATAGCCGACACCGAGCGGCTCGCCGCCATCGGCGAGCGCCTCGACGCAGCCGTCGAAGCGCTCGGGGGCTAAGCTTTTGGCGCTACTGACAAGGGACTTGCGATGAAGAGCCTCTCCGTCTCCGTGCTCGTCGTGCTGCTCGCAGTCGCCGCCTGCGGTGCCGACGCGCACGCCCAGCGGCGCTCGCCCGCGGCAGCACGGCACCTCAAGCGTGGCGCCGCGCTGCTCAAGCGCGGTGACGCGGCCGGCGCCGAGTCCGCCTTCAGCGCCGCCATCGCCGCCGCGCCGCGCGACGCGCGCGCCTACTATCAGCGCGGCGTGGCGCGCGAGAAGCGCAAGAACGCCGCGGGCGCCGCCAAGGACTACCGCAAGGCGATCGCCCTCGACCGCAAGCTCGCCCAGGCGCACAACAACCTCGGCGCGATGCTCACCGAGCAGCGCCGCTACGACGAGGCGATCAAGCACCTGCGCGTCGCCGTGCGCGAGAAGCCGAAGTACGGCGAGGCCTGGTACAACCTGGGGCTGTCGCTGTTCGACAAGCGGCGCCTCAAAGAGGCGGCCGCCGCCTACCGCCACGCCGCGCGCCTGCGCCCGCGCGACCTCGACACGCGCATCAACCTCGGCGGCGTGCTGCACCGCCTCGGCGACGTCGATGGCGCACTGCGTCAGCTGCGCATCGCGATCAAGCTCGCGCCACGCGACGTGCTGGCTCGCACGTCCTACGGGCGGCTGCTCGCCGACAAGGGCAAGCTGCAGCAGGGCGTCGCCGAGATCCGCAAGGCCCTGCGCGCCAAGCCGAGCTACGAGCGCGGCTGGATCCAGCTCGCGCGCGTGCTGGTGCGCGCCAAGCGCCCCGACGAGGCGATCCGGGAGCTACAGCGCGGCGCCAAGCTGCTGCCGCGCTCGTGCGATCTGCGCGTCACCATCGGCAAGGTCTACCGCAAGCAAGGCAAGATCAAACGCGCGATCAAGGCCTACCGGCACTGCCTGCGCATCGATCCCAAGTACCACAAGGCGCATCTGCTGCTCGGGTTGGCCTACGCCGCGAGCAAGCAGTGCAAGAAGGCCAACGCCGCCTTCCGCACCTACGTGCGGCGCGCGCGGCTGCCCGCGAGCGCCATGAAGAGCCTGCGCAAACGCTGCCGCTGAGCCCGGGCGCGGCGGCCGCGATGCCGCGGGCCCTTGCGCATCGAGGCTAAAGGTGCTAGTTCGCAACCCTTATTGGAATCCAGGGGTCGTGAACGCCCGTGCTCATCGAGATCCTCAGCGAGGAAGATACCGTCAGCGCTGCTGACCTCGAGCGAGCTGCGGAACGGCAACGGGAGCGTGGCGGCTCGCTCGCCGAGTGGCTGCTCCGGATCGGGGTCCTCGCCGAGGACGACCTGTTCTTCCTGCTCTCGCGGCGCCTCGGGGTGCCGCCGATCCCCGAGGAGCGCCTGCGGCACCTGACGCTGGCGCCCGAGCTGCGGCGGCGCGTGCCGCGCGGCTTCGCCGAGCAATGGGTCGTGCTGCCGCTGGACGTCGACGTGGCGGGGGCGTCGCTGTCGGTGGCGATGCTCGACCCGTCGGACGAGAGCACCCTCGAGGCGCTGCGGCTGCGCGCGCGCGTCAGCCGCGTGCGGACGTATCTGGCGCGCCGCTCGGTGATCCTCGCCGCTATCGAGCGCGTCTACGACGCCGCCGAGGCCGAGCACGACCTCGACCGCACCGAGCCGCCGCCGCGGCTGATGGCGGCGGTCCCGGGCCGTCGCGACGAGGTCTTCGGGCTCGCCGCGGAGCTCGCGCCGACCTTCGCGCGTGACGACGGCGGCGATGGCGGGCTCGGCGACCTGCGGCCAGGCGACACGCAGGTCTCGATGATCCCAGGCAAGGTCGAGATCGATCCGATGCTGGCGCAGGAGATCGCCGCGCTCGGCGAGGGCGCGGTAGACGACGACGACGACGGCCTCGACGACGCAGAGCTGTTCGCGACGCGCATCAAGAAGGTGCCCTCCAACGAGCTGCCCGCGGCGCGCCACGCGCTGCAGCAGCCGGCGCGGCGGCCGGCGGGCATGCCGCCCGTTCCGCCGCCGACGCGCTTCAACCCGGGCGAGGAGCGGCAGCTTCACGGGCGCTCGCTGCTCGCCGACGCGCGCGGTGGCGCGCCGCTCGACAACAGCCGCACCGCGGCGCTGCAGCGCGTGCCGAGCGCGTCGCCGCCGCCGATCCCGCCCGAGACGCCGGCTCCCGAGCCGCTCACGCCCGAGCCCGAGCCCGCGTCGTCCGAAGTCT
>JAGQIK010000709.1 GCA_020431405.1 Myxococcales bacterium | reverse complement strand
TGACGAGGTCCATCGTGAAGAACCAGCTCTCGCCTTCGGCGTGCAGCTCGTGCAGGCGCACCAGCGAGGGGTGGCGCAGATCGGCCAGCGAGCGAAACTCCTGCTTGAAGCGATAGAGCGCCTCGGGATCGAGGTGCCGCAAGAGCTTGAGCGCCAGCTGCCGATCGCCGCGCTCCTTGTCGCGCACGGCGTAGACCACGCCGAAGCCGCCGGCGCCGAGGCGCCGCACCACGTCGTAGCGCTCGCTCTCGAAGAGCGGCGGCGCGGCGGCGGGCGGCAGGCGCCCGACCTGCGGCAGCGTGCGCCCGTGCGCGGCCGTATCGGCGCTCGCCGGGTCAGCCCCGACGAGCGTCTGGTCGCTGGCGATGCCGATTCCGTCGACCGTGCGATCGGTGGCGAGCTCGCCGCCAACCAGCGTGCGGTCGGTGGCGACGTCGTCCCCGCCGGAGGATGTCCCGCCGTTGCTCACATCCCTAGTCGAAGTCGAGATCGGGGATGTCGTGCTTTTCGATGCGCATCGTAGGCGCCTCGAAGGGCGCCGTGCCCTGGTCGTTTTCGAACCACAGCAGGTAGCCGCCGATCTCGATGCGGTCGCTGGGGCCGAGCTGGCGCCGGCCGTCGACGATGGCGCCGTTGACCGAGACGCCGTTGAAGCTCGAAAGGTCCTCGACGAAGAGGTGCTCGCCTTCGCGGATGATGCGCGCGTGGTGGCGCGAGACCGTGCGCTGCGGCAGGTAGACCGCGTTGTCCTCCTCGCGGCCGATGCCGATGGACTCGTCGGCATCCCACAGCGGCGCGAGTGACACGGTGTGCATCGCGCCCTCCTCGTCGCGCACGCGCAGGCGCGCCATGCGGGTTGCGTTTTCGGACAAGGTCAGTCCCTCAGCTTGTACTTACGAATCAACCGGAACAGATAGGTTCGGTCAACCCCCGCCTCGCGCGCCGCCGCGGCGACGTTGCCTTCGGTGCGGTCGAGCAGCGACGAGACATAGGCGATCTCGAAGTGGTCGATCCAGCGCGCCTTGGCCTCCTTGTAGGGCAGATCGAGCGGCACGGCGGCCGCGTCGGTGCCTCCGGCGCTGCCTTCGATCTCGTCGCCGGAGGTGATCGGCGAGCTATCGAGCGATCCGATGGAGACCGGCTCCGGCTCGACCTGCACCCCCGAGGCGCTGTGCGCCAGCACCGCCACGCGCTCCATGAAGTTGCGCAGCTCGCGCACGTTGCCTGGCCAGCGGTGCGCCATCAGGCGCTGGCGCGTCTCCTGGCCGAGCGAAGGCACGGGCGCGCCCGGGGCGATGCGGCTCGAGAAGTGCTCGAGGAAGTGCTCGGCGAGCAACTCCACGTCCTCGGGGCGCTCGCGCAGCGGCGGGATGTGCAGGCGCACCACCGAGAGGCGATAGTAGAGGTCCGCGCGGAAGCTGCCCTCGTTGATCGCGCGCCGCAGGTCGCGGTTGGTGGCGGCGATGATGCGCGCGTTGGTCGGCCGGTAGCGCGTCGAGCCGACGGGCTTGACCTGGCGGCTCTCGAGCGCGCGCAGCAGCTTCGGCTGCGCGGCGGCGCTCATCTCGCCGATCTCGTCGAGGAACACGGTGCCGCCGTCGGCGAGCTCGAAGGCGCCGACGCGATCGGACGTGGCGCCGGTAAACGAGCCGCGCATGTGGCCGAACAGCTCGCTCTCGATGAGGTTGTCGGGGATCGCGCCGCAGTCGACGATCACGAACGGGCCGCCGGCGCGCGCGCTGGCGCGGTGGATCTCCTCGGCGAGGCCTTCTTTGCCGGTGCCCGTCTCGCCATCGATCAGCACGGTCGCGTCGCTCGAGGCGATGGGGCTCAGCTGCGCGAAGATGGCGCGCATCTGCGGCGAGCGTCCGAGCAGCGTGCCGTAGCGGTCGTCGCCCGAGAGGGGCACCTCGACCTCGTCGGTCAGCGGCTGCACGCGCACGGTGGAGCCGCCGATGATGAGGTCGACGCTGCCGGCCGTGGTCACCTCGCGCACGCGCAGCGCGCCGATGAAGGTGCCGTTGGTGCTGTCGAGGTCGGTGATGACGAAGCCGCGCATGCCCGCCGAGACGCGCACGTGGTAGCGCGAGATGGCGGTGTCGCTGAGCACGAGGTCGTTGGCCGGCAGGGTGCCGATGTTGACCTCCTCCTTGCCGATCACCACGTGCTTGCCGCGGTCGGGGCCGCGCATCACCTCGAGCCGCAGCTTGCGGCGCATCAAGCGCGGATTCTGTTTGTCGTCGACGACGCGCGTCGTTTCTGCGGAGTGGGTCATCGTTTAGGTGGCCTGCGTGGCGTGGGAACGCCGTGTGGCGTCAGGTCGAAAGTGTACGAGCGTGTGCTCCCGCGGGGAATGACAGCGACGAACGAGCGGCGCAGGCCGTCGCGCGTGCGCAGCTGCACGCGGCGGTTGCCGGCGCGCACGCGCTTTTTGAGCAGCGGCGTGTTGCCGATGAAGCGGCCGTCGAGGTACACGCGCGACCAGGGCAGGGTGTTGATGGTGAGAAAGCCGCTGCCGCTGACCACGGGGATGCGGCGTCGGACCCGGCGCAGGCGGCGCTTGGGGCGCGTGGTGACGGTGTCGGCGCCGTCGAGCTTGAGAAGCTCGACATGCAGCGACGTGCGCGGATCGTCGCGCTGCAGCACGCGCTCGACGGCGCGAAAGCCGCGCTTGCGGATCGTCAGCGTCACCGACTCGTCGGGCAGCACCACGCGCTGCGGCAGCTCGCCGCGCGAGCGGCCATCGACGAGCAGCTCGGCGCCTTGCGGCGAGGCCGAGACGGCGAGCACGCGCGGCGTAGTGGTGCCGCTGCCTGCCGCGGCCAGGTGCGCGTCGCGCCGGCCGCCGTCGCGGCCGAGCGCCCACGTGATCCAGCCGGTGGTGCCGGCGAGCGCGGCGACGCCGAGGCCGATGAGGATCGCCATACGCAGGCGGCGCGCACGCGACGGGGGCGGCGCCTCGACCTCGGCGGTGTTGACCGCCGGCTGCGACGGTTGGTCGACCGCGGAGGCCACCGGCTTGCCGAACGCGCTGCCGCCGTCGAGCGACGTCACCGGCCCGATGTCGATGACCTCGACGGCCTGCACGTTGCCCTCGAACAGCTCGGCGGGCAGCGGCGGCGGCGCGGCGGCGGCCGTCTCGCCGGACACGACGCCGGAGCTGGCGAACACCGACGTGTTGCGGCGGGTGCGCTGCATCTCGGCGATGGGGATCATCGGCTGGCTGTCTTCGGGGGCGCCACCGCCGAGCAGCGCGGCGACGGCGTCGTCGGCGGTGCTGGTCTTGGGACGCGTGGCCTCGTCGACGGCGCTGGCCCAGGCGCCGATATCGTCGGCGCATGGCTCGGGCGAGAGCGAGCTGATGAACGCCTCGAGGTCGGCGGCCATCTCGCCGGCGCTGCCGTAGCGGTTCTGCGGGTCGACCTCGAGCGCGCGCCGGACGATCGAGCACAGCGGCGGCGGCGCGTCGAGCCCGTCGGGGGCGCAGCGGATGTCGCCGCGACGCAGGCGGTCGAGGGTGGCCAGCTCGCTGGCATCGCGAAAGGGCGGCTGCCCTTCGACCAGCTCGTAGAGCACGCTGCCGAGCGCGAAGATGTCGGTGCGCTGGTCGACGACGGCGCCCGCGAGCGCCTGCTCGGGGGCCATGTAGTCGATCTTGCCGCGCAGGGTGCCGTCGACGGTGTGCTCCTCGCGCAGCGCCGACTTGGCGATGCCGAAATCCGTCAGCTTCACAGCCCCTT
>JAGQIK010000708.1 GCA_020431405.1 Myxococcales bacterium | reverse complement strand
TGGTGATGGTCGGCTGCTCCGACCCACCACCCGGCGCCGGCTTCTTGTGCGGCGTCGGCTTGCTGATCACCGTGTTGGTGTTGGCCTCGGGATCGGCCGTCGGCGGCTTGGTGTCGGCCGCCGCGGGCGCGTCATCGGGCAGCGGCGAGCCGCAGTGTTGGCAGAACTTGTAGCCGAACGGCGTGTGGCCGCCGCAGGCCGGACACACCACCTTCGCTGGCTTGCCCTCCTGCGCCGCGATGCCCGCGCCGCAGCTCTTGCAGAACTTCATGCCGGGGGCGTTGGCTGTGCCGCAGGAGCGGCACACCAACATCGCGGCCACCTCGGCCGACGCCGGTCGCTGCGCGAGGGGTGTCCCGCACGACTGGCAGAACCGCGAGCCGGAGGGGTTCTCTTTTCCGCAGTTATTGCAGCTCGTAGGCATCGCTCATCCAGTTCGTGGCGTCCAAATCGCTGGCCGCGGCGTGTTCGGCGGGCGCACCCTGCAGGGCCTTGAACCACGTTGCTAAAGCGGGACAGCTGAGCTATAGCGGGTGCCTCAAGTAATGGAAACGAAAGTACCAATTCGCCCTATGGCCGTCAACGACGCGCGCGCGCGACAAGCTCGCCGTCGCCCACGCGCGCGGCGTCACCCCCTCGGCACCGCGAGCTGGTCGCTCGGCGCGCTCGCCTGCCTGCTGCTCGGCGCCTGCGGCCCCATCGTCAAGCCCGCGCCCTACCGCCACCGTCCTGACTCCGTTCAGCCCGGATCGTTGCTCGGGCCCTTCGAGGGACGCGTCATCGACGCCGACACCAAAGAGCCCATTGCCGATGCCCTCGTCTGGTGCAGCTGGGGTTTCGACCGCGGCTTCGGTCACCTGGCGCCACAGGGCGCGCGCACGTTCAAGGTCACGACCAACGCCGACGGGCGCTACCGCGTGCCGCGGCTGCGCGACTTGCCCTCGGGGCTGACCACGCGCCTGTCGCGCTTCACGATGGTGATCTACAAGAAGCGCTACGTCGCCTTTCGCAACCAGCGCCGCTTCAACCCGCGCTGGCCGCGGCGCGACTTCTCGCAGCTCGACAACACGGTGCGCCTGCGCCGCTGGAGCCCCGAGCAGTCGCACGCGCAGCACCTGCTGTTCATCGGCGGCGGCGCCGCGCTCAAGAAGCTCACCGCCTGGGAGCGCGAGCGCGCCGCCATCGAGCTCGACGAAGGCGCGCACCGCAAGCGCACGTCGCTCGTCGGCTCGGGTCTGTCGGGCCTGCCGCTGGGCGGCGCCGGCAAGCCCAAGCGCACCGGCCAGGCCCACACGCTGATCGACACCGACGAGGCGCGGCGCATCACCGGCTTCAGCGGCAGCTTCAAGGTCGGCCGGCTCGACAATCCCGGCGACGCACACGACACGCTGCACATGCGCGCGACCCAACGCTCCGAGCGCTACGACGTCGCCGTGCGCCTGTGGCGTCTTTCGGGCAGCAAGCTCACCGACAAATACGACAAGCTGCTCGCGGCGCTACCCGGCGCCAAGCAGAAGGACGAGGTCGGCGACCGCTCGTTCGTCGTCTCGCAGGGCGAGATCCTCGGCCTCGCCTTCATCGACAAGGACAACTCGGCGCTGGTCTTGCTGACCTGCGGCAAGGGACAGTGCACCAACGAAAAGCAGCTGCGCGAGCTAGCACGCAGCATCGGCAAGAAGGTCAAGAAGCTGCCCGCACCGCCCGAAGACAACAGCCTGCTCGGCGGAGACGACAAATGAGACGAGCGCTTTCACTCGTCGTCGCCGCGACACTCGCGCTCACGCCCGCGGCCGCCCGCGCCTACGAGCCGTCCTCGACGCACCCCGGGCTGACCATCAAGGCCACGCTCGGCAGCCAGCTGCACCGCTTCCTGCGCCGCCAGCTCGGCTTGCGCCTCGGCTTGTTCTCCACGCTGCGCCTGCAGGCGAGCAAGATGGACCGGCGACGGCACCACATCGTCACGCGCCAGATGGAGCGCTTCGATCCCGCCGGCGGCTATCGCCCCGACAAGCAGGGCCGCCTCAGCGCCGTCGGCTGGCTGCTCGCCGGCAGCGTGCTCGCCGACGTTCCCGGCACGCACAACCGCCACCACTACTACAGCCCCGTGCTCAAGCGCGGCCTCGACAACCGCCTGCCGCTGCTCTCCACCTGGCACAGCCTGCTCGCGACCCTCGAGAGCGGCGACAACGTGCGCCAGCTCGTCACGGGCGCTGGCTTTGACCTCAGCGGCATCTCGGCGCTCGACTGGATCCGCCACAAACACAACCCGCTGCGCGTGCAGCGCTTCCACGCCGAGCTGCGCGCGTCCCTCACGGCGACGAGCGAGGTCGACCGCCGCCACCACCTCGCGCGCGCCCTGCTCGCGCTCGGCTCGGTGCTCGCCGTCCTGCAAGACATGGCCGTCCCCGGTCACGTGCGCGATGACTTCATCGGCGACGCCACCCAGCGCCTCGGCACCACCGGCCTCGACCGTGGCTCGGCCTACGAGCGCTGGGTCTCCGCCGCCTACGGCCTGGTCGGCGTCCCCGAGTACCAGGGCCGCCCGATCCGCTTCGCTCGGCTGCGCGACTTTTTCAGCAACAAGCGCTGGACTGGCCTCGCCGACCTCACCGCGGTCTCGCACTTCTCGCAAGGCACGCTGCCGCGCACCCGCCAGGTCGCCAGCAACACCAGCCGCCGCAGCCTGCACCGCGCGCTGGCGCGCAGCCTGCGCTTCTCGCTGCCGCGCCTGCCCGGCGTCAGCATCGCCTGCGCCCAGCGCGGCACCTGCCAGGCGCGCAGCAAGCGCGGCGTGATGTTCGCCTACCGCCTCGACCGCAAAAACCGCCTCAGCTTCTTTCTCGACGGCGACAGCCACGCGACCACCGCCCGCCACCTCGTACCGCTCGCCATCGGCTACACGCGCGGCGCCATCGACTTCTTGCTGCGCGGGCGCCTCGTGCTGCGCAAGCGCGACGAGGCGATCGTCGTCGGCAACAGCGGCGCGCCCATCGCCCAGGGCAAGCTCTTCGTCTACGCCGACGACGCCAAAGGCCAGCGCCGGCTGCTCACGACCATCACGCCGCAGCTCCCCGCCGCTCGCGGCGCCGTGCTGACCAGCCTGCGCCTGACGCCGCCCGAGAACGCGCGCCGCCTGCTGGTCGTCGTCGACGGGCGTGACAAGCACGGCCAAGCCCTCGTCGCCGCCGCGACCCTCTCGCTGGTCAAGAAGAAGAAGGCGACGACGCTGCCGCCAGCGAGCAAGCCGACCTCCGACCCGCTCTGGAAAGAGGACAAGTCGGCCAAGCCCGCCAGCAGCCAGCCTGCCAGCAGCCAGCCCGCCAGCGGCACGCCCGCCAGCGGCCCGGCGTCCGCGCCGGTCAAGAGCCCCACGTCGGCGCCGTCCAAGGCGTCCAAGGCCAAGACGCCGACCTCGAAGCCCGCCAGCCTCCCATCCTCCTCCGCGCCCGCGAAGCAGCCCGCCAAGGCCTCCGCGCCCGCGAAGAAGCCCGCCAAGACCTCCGCGCCCGCGAAGAAGCCCGCCAAGGCCAAGACGCCCTAGCAGCCCACACCGCCCCATCACGCCCGCTGCGCTACAGCACGAACGTCGTGCGCCGCAGCTCGCGTCGCAGCAAGGTCTGCCGGCGCGCCTGATCGATACGATCGACGGCCATCCGCACCGCGCGCTCGTCGCCGATCAGCACCACCAGCCTGCGCGCCCGCGTCACCGCCGTGTAGAGCAGATTGCGCTGCAGCAGCACGTAGTGCTGCGTGAGCAGCGGCACGACGACCGCCGGATATTCGCTGCCCTGCGACTTGTGGATGCTCACGCAGTAAGCCAGCGCCAGCTGGTCGAGCTGGTCGGCCTGGTACTCGACCGCCGCCCCGTCGAAGTCCACCACCAGCGTGCCCTGCTCGGTGTCGATGCTGCTCACGAAGCCCACGTCGCCGTTGAAGACGTCGCGCTCGTAGTCGTTACGTATCTGCATCACCTTGTCGCCCACGCGAAGCTCGTCGCGCACGCGCTTGAGCGCGTCCTTGGCAGGGTTGAGCTGCGCCTGCAACAGCGCGTTGAGCGCGGTCGTACCGCACTCGCCGCGGTGCATCGGCGAGAGCACCTGCACGTCGCGCTTGCCGTCGAGGCCGTAGGCCTGCGGGATGCGTTCGCGCACCACCTGGAGCACCAGGTTCTGGGCGCGCACGGGGTCGCTCGCGCGCACGACGTGAAAGTCGCCACCACCGGTGGCGCCGCTCGGCGATGTCTCGGGCAGCTCGCCGCGCCGGATGCGGTGCGCGTTGGCGACGATGCGCGACTCGGCTGCCTGTCGGAAGACCGAGCCCAAGCGGGCCACGGGAATCATCTCCGACGCGATGAGGTCTGCGAGCACGTTGCCGGGCCCCACCGACGGCAGCTGATCCTGATCGCCGACGAGCACCAGCGTGCTGTCGTCGTCAACAGCCTGCAGCAGGCTGCGCATCAGAGGCACGTCCACCATCGACGCCTCGTCGACGATCACCGCCCCCGGCTCGAGCGGGTTGTGGCGGTTGTGCTCGAAGTGCCCCCCCGTGAAGCCCAACAGCCGATGCACCGTCGATGCCGCCTCGCCCGTCGCTTCGCTGAGGCGCTTGGCCGCGCGCCCCGTCGGCGCGGCGAGGTAGATGTTCTCGCCCAGGGTCGACAGCAGCCGCACCACCGCCCGCAGCACGGTCGTCTTGCCGGTACCAGGGCCACCCGTGATGATCGCCACCGGCCCCTCGGCGGCGAGCCGCACCGCCTCGCGCTGCTCCGACGTGAGGTCGATCTCCATCGCCGCGTCGACCTCGCCCGCCGACACGCTGCGCGGCGGCCGCTGCAGGAGCACCGAGAGCCGCTGCGCCACCGACTCCTCCGCCCGTACTAGCCTCGCCGGCCCCACCACCGAAAGCTCCGGCGCCGCGGGGTCGGCGTCATCCTCGAGCACGCGCTGCACGATCTCGCCCTCGGCGATCACGTCGTCGAGCGCGCTCTCTAGCCCCTCGGCATCGGTGCCGAGAAACTGGGCCGCCTGCGCGATCAACGCCTCGCGGGCGACCACCGTGTTGCCCGCGCCCGCCGCCTGGCTGGCGAGGTGCATCAGCCCCGCCACGCGACGCGACGCGCTCTCGTGTCCCACGCCGAGCTTCTGCGCGATGGCATCCGCCGTGGCGAAGCCGATGCCGTCCACCTCGCGCACCAGCCGATACGGGTCCTCGTTGATCATCTCCACCGTGCGATCGCGCAGCTGCGTGAAGATGCGCGTGGCCATCGCCGGCCCGACACCGAGCCCCTGCAGAAAGACCATCACCTCGCGGATAGCGCGCTGCTCGGTGAGCGTCTCGGCGATCTGCTTGGCGCGCTTGGCGCCGATGCCCTCGACCTCGGTGAGCAGCGCGGGCGAGCGCTCGGCTACATCGAACAGCTCGGCGCCAAAGCGCGTGACCAGCCGCTGCGCGATGGCCGGGCCCACGCCGCTGACGGCCCCCGACGAGAGGTAGCGCACCAGCCCCTCGTCGGTGGTCGGCGTCGCCGCCTCGTACTCGCGCACCTTGAACTGCCGGCCGAAACGCGGATGCTCGACCCACACGCCGCGCACCATGAGCTTCTCGCCGACCTGCACGTCGACGAGCTTGCCGACCACCGTCGAGGGCAGGAGCTCTCCCTCCACCGTCAGGTCGAGCACGCTATAGCCGTCCGGATCGCGGAAGATCAGCCGGCTGACGGTTCCTTCGAGCTTGTCCACGACCCTCCACGGGGAAGAGCGTTCCGCCGCCTTCGGCGCGCCGGCGAAGACTACCACCTATCACCAGCCAGGCGTCGAGGTGCGCTGCGCGTTGATACGCCAGCTCGCCGCCACGTCACACGCGTCGAGCGCCACGCGCTCCACGCTGGCCCCATCGAGCGCGCTCTTGCTGGTGTCGTGATGTCCGCCGTAGCTCGAGACGATGTGGCCCTGCGCGTCGCGCAGCACCAGCGGCTCGCCCGCGTTGGCCAGCCCCAGCGCGCCGATCGGACCGTCGAGGCGCACCAGCAGCGCACCCTCGCGCGGCGCCGGATCGCGCGTGCTGCTCGCCCGCCAGCTCGCGCCGACCAGCAGCGCGCGCTGGCCCGGCGCGAGCTCCACATCCGGCAGCACGCGGGCGCCCTCGCCGTCGTCGCCATCATCGATACGGTAGCCGCCGAGCCGCAGCGGCGCAGCGCCGCGATTGACCAGCTCCACCAGCTCCTGCGCGGGCTCGGCCCCGTGCGGGTTGGCCAACACCTCGCTGATCACCAGCGCCGGCGCCGCCGGTGGTGCGACGACCGACAGCGTGCGCACGACGACGTTGCCCGCCATGTCGCGCAGCGCCAGCGTCGCCGCGGTGCGCGTGCCGGGCGCGACGCGCAACGCCAGCTCGTGCGACGTCAACCCCACGCTCGACGCTCGCCGCGTGCTGCCCCACTCGGGCAGCTCGAGCAACGCGTCGGCTGGCTCGTCACTGCGTGCGCGCACCACCAGACACCCATCGGCGACGAAGGCACGCAACCCGAGCAAGCGCGGCGCAGCGCGATCGACACCCGCGCCGCTCGCCATGCGCGCGGGCGGCTCGATGAACAGCGCCCGACCCGACGCGTCGTAGATGCCAGGCCGCACCTCCAGCGACAGCTCCGCCAGCGAAGGCAGCGCGCCGGTCAACGCGAGCACCACGCAGCGCCCGTCGGCGCAGCGCGCGTCGTCGAGTTGCGCGTCGAGCCTCACCGCGGCCCCCGCCGCTGCGCCCGACCCCACCCGCAGCCACAGCCGCCCCGGCACACCGAGCACCGGGCGCGAAAACCCGACCACCACCCGCGCGAGGTTGCGCGGCAGCTCCGTGCTGCCCGCCACCGGCGAGAGCAGCGTCATCGTCGGTCGCGCGCGGCTGCCGTCACCCGTGTTGACGAGCGCGCGCAGCGCTACCTCGGCGTGCTCGGCGCCGACCAGTGCGCTGCTGACCAGCAGCGTGTGCGCGCGCCGCGGCGCCAGCGCTCGGCGCGGCACGACGCGCAGCTGCGAGCCTGCCTCAGCGAGCGAGAGATCGATGGGCACCACTTGCGCCGCCCTGCGCGCCGACAGCGGTGGGCGCAGCGCGTCGCGCTCGAACGCGTCGTCGACAGGATCGCGCTGACACACGCCGCTCACGCAGCGGCCGCCCCACTGCGAGCACGCCAGGTCGACGCTGCAGACGTCGCCCAGCTCGTGCGGCACGAGCAGCACCACGCCGTCGACCACGCGAGCGGGATCGACAGGCGCCGAAAGCCGCAGCAGCAGCTCACCGGTGAGGCTCAGCGGCGAGCCACCTCCTCCGAGCTGCACGCGTATTTCTTCGCGCGCACCCCCAGCGCGCGACGGCACCGCGTCGCACCCCACGAGGCCGAGCGACATCGCGCAGATGGTCACATAACAGATCACCACGATTATCCAGGCGCCCACGGCGCCGAGCCCTCTGTCGTCCATGCCCGCGAGAGGAGCAAGCACCGCACCAAGCGCAGCACGCACGCGCTTCCAGCGGGTTGCGCCGCATACGTCGCACGCGGCGTGCGGCGCGTCCGGAATGCGGTCCGGACGCCGGCGGATACCGCACGCCGGTCACGCGCTCGCCCCCGACGATTGACGCCCCGCGCGCGAGAGCGCTAAAAAGATGCGCCTTGCTAATCGTGGCCGCGCCACGAAGGAGTCCTCGTTGACGGTAGCTACCACGGTCGAGCGCGCGATGCTGGGAGCGTCGTGGATCCGGCGCATGTTCGAAGCCGGCCGCGCCCTCAAGGAGCGCATCGGCGACGAGAACGTCTTCGACTTCAGCCTCGGCAACCCGTTTCTCGAACCGCCCGAGGCCTTTCAGCAGGCGCTACGCGATCTGACCCACAACCCGCCGCCCGGCATGCACCGCTACATGCCCAACGGCGGCTTCCCCTCCACGCGCGCCGCCGTCGCGCGCAAGGTCAGCGCCGAGCAAGGCGTCGAGGTCGAGGGCGACGACGTGATCATGACCGTCGGCGCCGCCGGCTCGATCCACGTCACGCTCAAGGCCGTGCTCGACCCCGGCGACGAGGTCATCATCCTCGCGCCCTACTTCGTCGAGTACCTCTTCTATATCGAGACGCACCAGGGCGTGACGCGCATCGTCGAGACCGACGAGCATTTCAACCTCGACATCGCTGCCATCGCCTCCGCCATCGGACCGCGCACCAAAGCGCTCATCATCAACACGCCCAACAACCCCACGGGCGTCATCTACGGCGCCGAGAGCATGCGCCAGCTCGGCGAGCTGCTCGCCGCCAAGGAGCAGGAGTACGGCCGCACCATCTACCTGCTCGTCGACACGCCCTACGCCAAGATCACCTACGGCGGCGCGAGCAACCCGCCGCTCTTCAACGCGCACCCGAGCACGATCATCAACCACAGCCACTCCAAGGACCTCGGCCTCGCCGGCGAGCGCCTCGGCTACCTGGTGATCAGCCCGCGCGCCCCGGCGCGCCAGATGCTGCGCGGCGCGTGCACCTTCTGCAATCGCGTGCTCGGGTTCATCAACGCCCCCGCGCTGATGCAGCTGGCGCTCGAGCGCGCCATCGACGCCACCGTCGACATGGCACCCTACATCGAGGCGCAGCGCGTGCTCGTCACCGGGTTGCGCGCCGCGGGCTACGAGTTCGTCGAGCCCGAGGGCGCGTTCTACGTCTTCCCGCGCGCGCCCGGCGGCGATGACCTCGCCTTCACCGAGATGCTGCGCGAACAAAACGTGCTCGTCGTGCCCGGCCGCGGCTTCGGACGCGCCGGCTACGTGCGCGTGGCTTACTGTGTCGACCCTAAGACCCTCGAGCGCGCGCTGCCCGCCTTCGCGAAGGTCAAAAAGCGCATGGGCGGCTAGTCCCAAGTGTCTGACCGCGCCCCACTGATCCTCGCCTCGTCGTCTCCGCGGCGACGCGAGCTGCTCGCGATGATCGGCATCCGCTGCGAGGTCGACCCGAGCCACATCGACGAAGCGCAGCTGCCCGACGAATCGCCGCGCGCGATGGCGCGCCGCCTCGCGCGCGAGAAGGCGCTCGATGTCGCCAACCGCCACGCCGCGGCCGGCGACACGCGACCGGTGCTCGCGGCCGACACGATCGTCGTCGTCGACGACGAAGCCATCGGCAAGCCGCGCGACCGCGACGACGCGCGCGCGATGATCGAACGGCTCAGCGGCCGCGCGCACGACGTGATCAGCGCCCTCTGCCTCATCGCTGGCGACGACGAGCATGCTGCCACCGTCACCACGCGCGTGACCTTCAAGACGCTCGACTCGTTCGAGATCGAGCGCTACCTCGAGTGCGCCGCCTGGCACGACAAGGCGGGCGCCTACGCGGTGCAGGAGCACGCGGCGTACATGGTGGCGCGCGTCGATGGCTCGTACACCAACGTCGTCGGGCTGCCGCTCGCAGAGACCGTCGACGCGCTGGCCTCGATCACCGATGTGGTGCCGCTCGCCAGCCCGGCGGAGCCGACGTGAACGGCGGCGCCGAGACGGTGGACGTCGCCACACGCCTCGCCGACGTTCACGACGGCATCGCCGCGGCCGCGCGCGCCTCGGGCCGCGACCCACGAGAGATCACGCTGGTGGCTGTCTCGAAGCGCAAGCCGGCAGCGATGATCCGCGCCGCCTACGCGGCCGGCCAGCGCGACTTCGGCGAGAACTACGCCCAAGAGCTGCGCGATAAGGCCCGCGAGCTCGAAGACCTCGACGCGCTGCGCTGGCACTTCATCGGCCCGTTTCAGAGCAACAAGGCGCGCCTGCTCGTCGGCCGCGCGACGCTGCTTCACAGCGTCAGCGAGCAGCGCCATCTCGAAGCGGTCGCCGCGCGCGCGCAGAGCATCGGCGTCGAGCAGCGCGTGCTCGTGCAGCTCAACCTCTCGGGCGAAAGCACCAAGCATGGCGTGGCGGGCGCGACGCTCGCCGCGCTGCTGCGCGCGAGCGAGACGCTCGAAGGTGTTCGCATCGAGGGCCTGATGACGATGCCGCCAGCGGACGACGACGACGTCACCGCGCGCTGCTTCGCCGAGCTTCGTGTTTTGCGCGACGCGCACGGCGGCGTGCAGCGTTTGCCGCAGCTGTCGATGGGCATGAGTCACGACTACGCGCTGGCCATCGCCCACGGCTCGACCTGCGTGCGCGTGGGCACCGCGATCTTCGGCAGCCGCTAGCAGCAGGGCCCAAAGCGGCAAAAGGTGCGCCGGCTCACACTTGCGCAACGCCCTGTAAACACCCAGCAAACCCGCCAGCCCCGCGAAGATCTCCCCGGGATCGGCCCCCATGCATTGCATGTGCCCTCGAATCCCGGTAGATCGGACATGATCCAGGAGCTTCGGCTCCGCGGTGCGATTGGCGGGAAACCCCACCAAACGCGTTGTCCCGCCGGATCGGCGGCCGTTTCGGCCGAGCTGAAGTTCGTTCTTACGATGTCTAGCTTCATCAAGCGCCTGCTCAGGCTCGAGGGGCTCGCCCTGCTGCTCCTCGTCACCTCGCCCTCGCGAGCGAGCGCACAGACGCGCCTGCTGTTGACCCCTGCGCACCTCGAAGCGTGCCTGCAGTCCGCGATGGCGGGGGTCGAGCGCACCGTGGAGCGCACCCTGAGCACCGACTGGCCGCGCGAGCTGGCGGCACGCATCGCGGCCTCGCTGAGGAGCGGCTCCCCCGCGCCGGCCCAGAAGGCGCCCGCGCTGAGCGTGGCCCAGCACGAAGTCGAAGTCTTCTCCAAGACGCAGCACGGCCCCTTCGACGACCTGATCCTCGACGCAGCGAAGCGCTGGCGCGTGCGCCCCTTCGTGCTCAAAGGCCTGCTCTACATCGAGTCGAGCCTCGACCCGGTCAAGTTCGGCAAGCGGACCTATGGCGAGCACAACGGCGAGCGCGTCGTGATCAGCGGCGGCGCCATCGGCATCGCGCAGTTCTCCGGCGACGGCATCCGCGCCGTGCGTGCGCTGCGCAAGCGCCGCCGCGAGCGCGGCGAGAAGGTACTAGGCTTCGACCTGCAGCGCGCGCTCGTCCCACAAGAAGCCATCTATGCCGCCGCCGAGCTGCTCTCTCACCTAATACGCAAATGGGGACGAGATGCCGGCATAACGGCATACAATAGCGGCATAAAGGGCGCGCTCGCCGTCCAACGCATGGGCTTCTGGCGCGCGAGACGCTCGGGAAAACTGCGCAAGAGCGGCATCTACCTGATCCAGGGCGAACACTTCCTGCTCAACGTGCTCCGCCGCGCAAACCACTATCGGCGCCGAGCAGGACTTAGCGCACTACCCGCCCCCGCCGGCAGCGCTGGCGCTCGCGTCGCCAAGAGCAAAAGCAAGATCCTCGCGCTATAGCACGCTCCGCGCGATAGCATAATACGCTAACGAGAGCGCTCCCTTGCCGTACATCGCATATGTTGACGGCATAGAGGCCGACCTCGCAGATGTCGCGAGCGAGCAGCACGACGAGGCCACGCGGCGCCTGAGCGACCTCGAAGGCTGGGACTACGCTCTCGCCGACCTCGAGGCGCACCTCGCCGGCCTGCGCGACACGCATCCAGGGCTGCGGTTGGCTGTCGCTGCCACCGGCGAAGAAGGCGAGCTGATCCTGTTTCGCCTCGCCGGTGGCCAGCTCGCGGTGCAGCACGGTGTCAATGCGGCGCAGCACGCGCGCATAGCCGGTGGGTGGGTCGTGCGCGGCGCCGCGGACGACGAAGGCGATGTCGAAGCAGACGCAGATCCCACCGCGAGCGACGATGCCTCTCTGCTGGTACGAGGCAGCATCAAGGCGCGCTTGGCGCACGCCGGCAAGCTCGCGCGCGCGCGCTCCGCGAAAGACATCACCGAGCTTGTCGACGCCCTGGCTCACCCGCGCAACGCGGGAGCCACGGAGCTGCGACAGGAGATTTACAACGCGCTGTCGTGGCACGAGACGGATGCTGTGCGAGCTGCCTTCATCGACGGCCTGCGCCGCGAGGGCCCTGCGGTGGTCGACAAGATGCTCTACGTGCTTTGGCGACAAGAGCAGCTCGTCGAGTCTCTGCCAACGCTGCTGCTCGCGGCGTGGGAAGAGACGCCGCGCGAGGAGCACTACCTCGACCGTCTGGCGCGCGCGATTCGAGATGCAGAGGGGCTCGTGATCGACGAGGCGTTCATCGCGGCCGCCGCCCCCGCGTTGTTGCGTCGCATCGGCCGCGAAGACGACGCCGTGCACCGCGCCGCGCAGGTAAGCGCGCGATCAGCGCGGCCGACACCGCCTGCCGAGCAGCTACGCCAGCTCGTGCGCGACGGGGGCGACGCGAGCGCCGTCGAAGCGCTGGCGCAGTCGCTGCCGTTGACCGCGAGCTTGCGCGAGCTGCTCGGACAGCACCTGCACGACGCCCCCCTCGACGAGGCGCGCGTACTCTGGCGCCGCGAGGCCACGTTAGCCGACGCGCGCTGGCTGCCGCAGCTCGGCCGGCTGATCGCCGACGACGGCGCCACCTGGAGCCTCGAGCTGCTCGACGTCGAGCACGGCACGACCGTGGCGGCGCTGCCGCGGGGCCGTCGCGAATCGGGCGTGCGTGGCTGCCTGCTCGACGCGGGATCCGAGCGCCCGCGCTGGATCGGCGCGCTCGAGAAGGCGGGACCCAAGCTGTGCTGGGTCAGCGCCATGCGCGACGCGCTGCGCATCGACGCGACCCTGCCCATCGCCTATGGCGTACGCAACGTGCTGCAGCACGGGCGCAGCGCGGTGCTGTGCGCGAGCTGGCGCGGCGAAGTGCTGCGCGCTGCCGACGGGGAAACATTGTGGTCGTTTCGTGCGCCCGGTGACGACGCCACCCTCTGCCGCGCGCTCGGCGATCCGCCAGAGCGAGCGTTTGTCTACTCGCGCGACGGGCTGTGCTGTCTCGACGGCGACAGCGGCGAGGCCCTGTGGACCAACCCCACCGTCGGCGAGCCGCGCGGCGACACGCCCGTGCTTCTCAGCGCTCGGGATGTCTACTTCATCGACGCCGCACGCGCCTACCGCCTCGATGCCAGCGACGGCCAGACGCTCGCCACTCTCGAGCTGCCCGAACACTGCGCGCGCTCTTTCGCGCCGACGCCCGGCGGCGTCAACGCTGCGCTGGCAGACGGTGGCGCGTTCTTGTCCGACGGCCGCTGGCTGCTCGGCGACCTCTGCCCGAGCGGCACGTTGTGGAGCCGCGACGGTCGCATCGAGCACCACCCGGTCTCGCTGCTGACGCACCGCGTGCTGCGAAACCTCGGCGAGCACACCGTCGAGATCGGCCCCAACAGCGTAATGCTCCCCGTCAGCGCTGGCCTGCTGCGCCGCCGCCTGCAGCAGCGCTGGTTCTCCCTGCCCGACATCGAGCTCGCCGGCCCCGTCACCGACCGCGCCGTGCTCGTGCAGTGCGCACCGTTCACCGCCGCCGCCAACAGCGGCCAGTGGCTCGCCATCGAGGTCTACTAGCGAGCCTCAGTGCCGCGTTCTACAGCACTGAACGCCGGGCCGCGGACGCGGGGCGGGGCGCGGGGCGCGAGCGTGGGAAGACGCCTCGTGCGTTGGTGATTGGGGCGCGTTCGGGCGCGGCTGGGCTGAAACGGGATGAGAGGCTGGTGGGCCTGCGAAGCGTTTGGCGCGCGTAAGCGGGGCGTAGGAGGCGCTGCGGGCGTGCCTTTGGCGGGCCGTGGCGAGACGCCTCGGGGCGTTGTGCGTGTGCGGGCGTTGGCGGGCGCGGCGCTGATGGACTGTCGTCTTGGCGCGGCGGGCCGA
>JAGQIK010000092.1 GCA_020431405.1 Myxococcales bacterium | reverse complement strand
TCGCCGAGCACGGCCACCGCTGGCGTGTCGTCCGCGGCGGCGAGGTCGACCAGCGCCGCGAGCGCCGCTTCGACGGCGCGCGGGCTGGCGTTGTAGCAGTCGTCGAGCACGCGCCACTCGCCGAGCACGCGGATCACCGAGCGATGCGATAGCTCCGGCGGCCGCGCGAGCCCGCGCGCGATGGCCTCGGGGGCGATGTCGAGCGCCAGCGCAGCCGCGGCGGCGGCGGCGGCGTTGCGCGCGTTGTGACGGCCGACCAGCGGCAGCCGCAGAGAGATCGTCTCGCCGCTCTCGCCGAGCGCGAGCGTCACGTCGCTGCCCTCGGCGCCGCGTGCGCTGACGGACGCGACCCGCACGCCGCCGCCGCGCGCGCGCTCGCCGAAGGTCACCGCGCGCGCAGCCTTGAGGTGCGCTACGTGCGGCGCCAGCAGCGGCTCGTCGTCGGGGATCACCGCCACGCCACGCTCGCCCAGCCCGTAGAGCAGCTCGGCCTTGGCGGCGGCGATGGCCTCGATGCTGCCCAGCCCCTCGAGGTGCACCGGCGCGATGTTGGTGATCAGGCCCACGTCCGGCCGCGCGATGCGGCACAGCGCGGCGATCTCGCCCGGCGCGTTCATGCCCATCTCGGTCACCAGGTAGCGCGTGCCCTCGGCCATGGCGAGCAGCGTGAGCGGAAGGCCGATGTCGTTGTTGAAGTTGCCGCGCGTGGCGTGCGTGGGCGCGCCGGTGGCCTCGAGGATGCCGGCCAACAGCTCCTTGGTGGTCGTCTTGCCCATCGAGCCGGTGACGGCGATGACCGTCGGCGCGACGCGCTCGCGCCAGGCCCGCGCCAGCCGCCCCAGCGCTACGCGCGTATCGTCAACCCGCAGCGCGACGCCGCCCTCGGGCAGCTCGACCTCGCGCTGCCGCGAGACGAGCACGGCGGCGGCGCCGGCCTCGAGCGCCTGCGCGGCGAAGCGGTGTCCGTCGAAGCGTTCGCCGGCGATGGCGACGAACAGCTGCCCCGCCTCGACGCGGCGGCTGTCGATGCTCACGCCGCGCGCGCGCAGCGCGTCGTGCTCGGCCGAAAGGTCGGCCGACACGGCGTCCGCGATCTCTCGCAGCGTGAGGTTCATATTGGGTTAACAGTTAGCATGCAGCCCCCGCCGTGCCTACTTTCGTGCACCCCATCGTGACAAAGCACGAGGCGTGCCCAGGCGCAGCTTCGCGCAGTTGCAGCGCGCGGTGTCAGCGCCGACACGCAACCGGTGTCAGGGGCGACACGATCGCGGCGCGGGCGCCGTTTTCAGCGCTTCGGCGCTGGGGCGGCGCCGGAGGCGGACGCGGGCGCGGCGGGCACGTCGGCGCGCTTGCGATACGCGCGCAGCGGCAGCTTGTCGCCGGCGAGGAAGGCGCGCACGGTGGCGAGAAACAGCTCGCGCTGCTCGTCGAGCGCGTTGTGTCCGCTCTTTTCGAAGATCACGAAGCGCGCGTCGGGGAAGCTGTCCAGCAGGTTGGTCAGGCGCGCCTGGGGCGACGGCTCGCAGCGGCCCCAGCTCAGCAGCACCGGCGCTTTGACCTTCTGCAGCCGCTTCGCGAAGCGGCGATAGCTGAACGTCTTGATGTAGGCGCCGGCTGCCTGGTTGGCCCAGAACCCGCCGCGGCCGAGGTCCTCGGGGCCGTCGGCGGCGGGCCGCTTGCAGTTGAGCGAGGGAAACGTCACCGACGCCAGCTCGACGAAGCGCTTGTCGAGCTCGGCCTGCGGCGCCTGGGCCTTGATCGCGGCCAACAGTCGCTTTGTGCGCACCTGCAGCTGCATGCGCTCGACCTCGTTCATGCGCGCGCGGTGCGCCTCGCGCTTCTTTTTGGCCAGCGCCGGCGTCTCGGGGCCGCCCGAATAGACGACCAGCTTGCTGACGCGATCGGGGTAGGCCGCCGCGTAGAACACGGCCAGCGCGGCGCCCCACGAGTGACCGATCAGCGCGATGCGCTCGCGGCCGAGCGCGCGGCGCAGCGCCTCGATATCCTCGACGTGCTCGCGCACAGACAGCTTGGCGAGCGCGCGCTTGTCCTTGGGCTTGACGGCGAGGCGCTCCGACGCGCCGCTGCCGCGCTGGTCGTAGAGCACGACCCGGTAGTCCGACGACAGCGACTCGAGCGGCAGCAGCGCCTTGTGGTTGCCGCCCGGGCCGCCGTGCACCACCAGCAAGAGCGGCTTGCCGGCGTCGCCGCGGTCGCGCACGTAGAGGCGCGTGTCGCGCACGGCGACGAGCTTGCCGCGCGGCGAAACGCCCGTCAGGCGCGCGAGCGCCGTCTTGACGGCGTTCTTCTCGAGGTCGATGGCGAGGTCGATCTCGTCGATGACCTTGGCCTTGGGCATCACATGCCCGGCGATGACCTGGCGCGTGACGCGCACGCTGCCGCTGCTGCGCGCGCTGGCAGGCGCCGCGCATACGATCTGACGCTTCTTGCCGTCCCAGACGTAGAGCGTGCCGTCGATGCCGCCGGGTCGGAACTGCTTGTTGCTGACCATCTTGGGCCGCACCTTGTGGTCGACGAGCAGCAGCAGCCAGTTTCGCGTGTCGGGCACGATCTTGTAGTCGTCCAGCGCGCGCGCCAGCGGGTCTTGCTGGCTGTAGTAGCGCTGCTTGAGATGTGTTTCGAAGAGCGAGAGGGATCTCGTGTGCGAGAGCGCCATCGAGGCCGGGCCGTGGCGCAGCGCGCGCGGGCCATCGACCAGCTGCATCTGCAGCGTCGCCAGCGCGACGATCGAATGGCCAGCCAGGATCTGCGCGCGCGATAGCGGGCAGCGACCGGCTGCCGCATCGGGGCGCAGCGCGCGCGCCTTGGAGAACATCTCGGCGCCCAGCGCCACGTCGGCCGCCGTCGTCTTGGCCTCGAGCGCCTTGTAGCCTTTGGTCAGCCGCGCGATGGTCTCGGGCGAACGCTGCGTGCCCGCTGGCCCCTCCTTCTTGCAGGCGCCGAGCACCAGCACGAGCGCGATGCAAGCGCGCAGTAGTGGCCAGCGCATTAGGACCAAGCCTGGGCGTCGAAGGTCATGCCGGCGCGGCGCAGCCGCTCGACCAGCACGGCGCCCATACAGGCGGCCGGCGTCAGCACGCCGCCGCCCGACCACGGCAGCGTGTCGCCGTCGAGGGCCAGACACAGCGCCGACTCGCCGAGCATCTTCGCCGTCTCGCCGTAGCCCGGGTCTTTGGTGCCGATGACGGTGCCGCGCACGCGCGGTGTGCCCGCGATCTTGCCGACGAGGGTGATGGTGAACCCGCCAGCCTCGCGCTTTTCGCGCGACGGGCCCTCGCCCGGCTTGGGCAGGACTTTGTCGGCGAGCAGCTGGCGCAGCGGTTTGACGCCCAGCGCCGCGAAGAACCCATACATGGCGCCGGTGAAGGCGAGCGCGCGCGCGAATCCTGCCGGGCCCGCGCCGGTGCCCATCGACTCGTGGTAGCTGAAGCGCTCGCCGTAGGGGTAGCCGAGCAGCGCGTTGGTGCGGCGCACGACGCGCGTGTTGACGCCGGCCATGATGAACGGCGCCGTGTGTGTACCGAGCGTTGACGCGTAGCCGACCCCGCGCTGATCGGAGCCGTCCGGGCCGCGCAGCCCGCCGGGCGGATCGAGCGCGTAGGGATCGCCCAACGCGCGCCGCGTCTCGCGATCCTTCATGCCATCGGCCAGCGCGAGCATGCTCGCCACCGTGCCGCCGGAGAGCTCGCCGCGCATCTCGCGCACGACGAAGGCGATCTCGTCGCAAGGCTCGCCGAGCGTGCGCTTGGCGTGCTCCTGCACGACGTGCACGCCGAGGTCCGACGGGATCGAGTCGAAGCCGCAGGTGTGCACGATACGCGCGCCGCTGTCGCGCGCCACCTCGTCAAACGCGGCGATGGTTTGCTTCATCCACGGCGTCTCGCCGGTGAGATCGCAGTAGTGCACGCCGAAGCGCGCGCAGACGTCGACCAGCGCGTCGCCATAGAGCGCGTATGGGCCGACGGTTGTGCAGACCACGCGCACACCGTCGACGAGCGCTTCGAGGCTCGCGCGGTCGTGCGAGTCGGCGATGCGGATCTCGAGCGCTTCGAAGCGCGGGTCGATGGCGGCGAGGTCGCGCCGCACGCGCTCGAGCTTGTCGCGCGAGCGGCCGCCGAGCGCCCAGCGCAGCGACGTCGCCGCGGGCGAGCGCGCGAGGTACTCGGCGACGAGCTGGCCGGTGAAGCCGCTGGCGCCCCAGAGCAGAATGTCGAGTGTTTGTTTGGACATGGCAGCGCACCGTAACATCGCCGATCTTTTTTTCCACCGCGCTGTCGATCGCGAGCGACGTCGCGCGTCGCGGGGGTGACCATCCACCTCACGTTTTCGAGCTCCGGGATCGGGGAGCAGACGAAAGGACGCGAATCTCATGGCTTACACCGACAAGAAGTTCTGCTGGACCGGCATCGCGACGCCCGACACGGCCAAGGCCGGCGCTTTCTACGGCGAGACCATCGGCTGGACCCTCGGCGAGCACACCTTCCCCGACGGCGACAAGGTCGCGATGCTCGCCGCGGGCGGCGTGCCGCGCGCGCACGTGCGCCAACCGGCCTCCGCCAAGGAGCCCAACCACTGGGTGCCCTACCTGCGCGTCGCCGACGTCGACGCCGCGACCAAGGCCGCCTCCAAGCACGGCGGCACCGTGCTCGAGCAGCCGAGCGACATCGCGCCCGGTCGCTTCGCCACCATCAAGAGCCCCAGCGGCGCCGTGTTCTGCCTCTTTCACGAGGCCGACGAGGCCGGCGCGCAGGACGCGCCCGCGCAGGGCGCCGGCGCCGTGCTGTGGCTCGAGCTGCACAGCGGCGACGCCGCCGCCGACCTCGCGTTTTTGAGCAAGAGCTTCGGCTTCGAGACGGGCGAGATGCCGATGCCCGACGGCGGCACCTATCACCTGCTCAAGGTTGGCGACGAGATGCGCGGCGGCTTGTGCGCGGCGATGACCGAGCGCCCGATGTGGGTCACGTGGGTGCACGTCGACGACGTCGACGCGGCGCTCGCTCGCGTCGAGAACAACGGTGGAAGCGGCCTCGGCGCGCCGATGGATTATCCCGGCGTCGGCCGGCTGTGCATGGTCAAGGCGCACGACGGCGCGGTCTTCGGTCTGATGACGCCCGCCGCGAGCTAGCGGCCCGAGGCGGCGCGCGAGCAAACACGCAGCGCCGCCGCGCGTATCACGGTCATGACGTCACGACTGGCCGTGATCGCGCTGCTCTGCCTCAGCGGCGCAGCGAGCGCCAACCGCCTTCCGACGGCCTTCCACCGCAAGCGCAAGCGCCCCATCGCGGTGCCGCGCGTCGCCAAGAAGCTCGACCTGCAGCGAGCCCGCAGCGCGTACACCGCGGGGACGAAGGCCTACGCGGCCGGCCGCTACGACGACGCGATCCGCAGCTTCCGCCTCGCCTACAAGGTCTCGGGGCAGCCTGCGCTCCTCTACAACCTCAGTGTTGCCTACGAGCGCAAAGGCCAGCTGCAGGGGGCTATCGTCTTTCTCGAGCACTTCGTGCGTCACAAGCGCAAGACCTATACCCGCCACCACCCCGACATCAAGCGGCTGCGCGAGCGCCTCGCCGCGCTGCGCGCGCGGCACAAGAAACGGCCTCGTCGCTAGCCCGAGCGCGCGGGTACCCTGCAAGCCGGTGGTATCATCGGAACCTCGCAGGAGCACCCGATGATGACGCGATCTGGATTGCCGCTGGTCGCCTTGCTGGTCCTCGCTTGGGCCGCGCTCGGCGTTTCGTGCGGCGAGAGCGGCCCAGCCACGCAGCCGTGCAAGACCGACAACGAGTGCACGCTGCCGCAGCTGTGCGGCGCGGATGGGCTGTGCGCTGCGCCCGCTGCGGCCGACGAGGGCAAGGCCTGCAAGCACGACAGCCACTGCAAGAGCGGCGCGTGCCTCGATCTCGCGCCCGACGACGCCAAGGTCACGCCGGTCTGCGTGCAGCGCTGCGACGAGACGAGCGCCTGCAGCACCGCGGGCAACACCTGCGCGCCCACGGTCGTCCGCGGCGTCGCGTCCGGATCCGCAGATACGCTGGCAGCCGTCTGCGTCGCCAGCGCGGGCGGCGGCGCGCTGCACCTCGGCGAGCGCTGCAGCGTCGACGGCGACTGCAGCGACGGCATCTGCGAGGGCGGTCGCTGCACGCGCCTTTGCGCCAACGCTTGCCCCGAGCCCTACGAGTGCACCAAGGCGACGCTCTCGCGCAAGTCGCTCGCGCTCGAGCACGACATCTGCACGCTCGCCCCAGCCCTCTCGGTGGCCGAGCTGGGCAGCGTCACGACCCCAGCCGCGGGCGTGACCTCGCCGCTGACCTTCGACATCCCGGCCGGCGTGAGCTCCTTCGTGCTCGTCGCTATCGATGACGATCTCAAACAGGTGGGCATCGCCAAGCTCGAAGCCCCCGACGGCACGGTGCTCGTCGATCTGTCGGCGCCCGACACCACACCGACGCGCTCGGCGCCCTACATCGGCATGAGCTCGGTGCTGATCCCCGGTGGTGACGACCCCAAAGCCAAGATGCAGAGCGGCACCTACAAGGTCTGGCTGCAGACCTACGAGCCGGACCTCTCCAAGCTCAACCCGGTGGACGGCGAGCTCGAGCGCGTCTTCGTCGTCTCGCGCCGCTGGGGCAAGCGCGGCGGGCTGGTCGATCTGAACCTGCACTTCTCGCCGGGCACCGGCCTGACGGCCGCGACCGCCCCCGGCGACAGCTACGTCAAGACGGCGCTCGCCACGCTCGACGCGTTCTACCGGCGCGATCTCGGCGTGGCGCTCGGCACGGTGAAGTACTTCGATCTGACCGCCGCCGAAGACACGGCGTCCAAGCTCGATCAGGTGCACGCCATCTGCAAAGCCTTCTCCAAGCCCGGCGATCACCAAAACGCGATCAACGTCTACATCATCAAGTCGCTGACCTTTGCCGGCGGCATCAGCGGCGGCATCCCTGGCGGCCCCGGCCTCTACGGACACATCGCCAGCGGCATCGTCGTCCGGCAGGAAGGCAACGCCTCGGTGATGGGGCGGCTGATGGCGCACGAGATCGGCCACCACCTGGGCCTCTTTCACACCTCGTCGCCAGGGGCGGCGGCCGGCTCGGTCGACGCGCTGTCCGATACGCCGAGCTGCGCGGCCGGCACGCAGGTCGAAAGCTGCCCCGACTATCGCAACATGATGTTTCCGCAGTTCCCCGCCAGCGGCGGCATCTCGTTTTCCGCCGCGCAGGCCGACGTCGCGCGCGGCTCGCCGTGGCTCTACGAGACGCGCTACCCGGAGGCGTGCGGCGCCGGCACCTACGCGGTGGATGTCGCCGCCGTGCGCTTCGGCAGCGGCAGCACAGCCAACGGCAGCAACGTGCTCGAAGGCAGCTGCGGCGGCGCGAGCAAGAACGAGCGCGTGCATATCTTTCGCACGACGACGCGCTTCGACAAGCTGACCGTCAGCGTGACGGCCAACGGCTTCGCGCCAGTGGTCTACGTGCGCCGCGACAAGTGCACCGACACGGCGGCGGAGATCGCGTGCCAAATGGGCGAGGCCGACAAGGCGCTCGACGTCGAGCTAACCTCGGTGGAGCCTGGCGCGCTCTATATCGTGGTCGACGGAGGGGATGGTGACTACACGCTCTCGATCAGCGAGTAGCCAGGCGCGGCGTCTCGGCGCGGCGCTGGCGTTGGGCGTCTTCGCGGCTGTCTTCGTTGCAGCATGCGGTGACAGCGCGCCCGCTAGCGACACGCGCGACGGCGCGAGCGACGCGGCCGGCGACGCGCCCGCCGACGTCTCGGTTGTCGACAGCGACACCAGCATCGACTCGGCACTGCCCTTCGTCGGCACCGTCCGCGGGATCGTCGTCGACACCAGCGCCGGTCAGCCGATCGCCGACGCCATCGTGCGCTTCGGCGGCCACAGCGAGATCGTCAAGAGCCAGAGCGACGGCCGCTTCACGCTGGTCGTCGCCGCGCCCGGCGTGCGCCTCGATCAGCTCGCGCTGACGGCGGGCAAGGCGCGCTACTTTTCGGCCGGCGTGGAGGTCAAAGACCCTAGCGCCGAGCAGCGCATCGAGCTGCGCGCGCTGACGCAGACCGACAACCCAGCCTACGACTACATCGAGCCAGGCTCGCTGACCAACCCGGTCGATCCGACGCCGCTTTGCCGGCACTGCCACGAAAACCAGCTGCGCCCCTTCGAGACGTCAGCGCACGCCAGCGCGGCGAAGAATCCGCGACTGCACGATATATATAACGGCACCGCCTCGGGCATCACCAGCGAGGCCGCGTGCCTGGCCGCGGGCGGCAGCTGGCGCGATGGCAAGGCGCCCGGCAGCAGCGCGACGGTCGCGAAGAAGTGCTACGTGGCGCTCGGCGGCGTGCTCTCGCACCTCAACAGCGACTGCGGCGACGCCGCGCAGCAGACCTGCGACGACCCGCGCCGCTCGGCACAGAATCTGACCGGCCCGTGCGCTGATTGCCACGCGCCAGGCAGCAAGGGCCACGTCGCCGGCAAGACGGATCTCAACCGCGTCGACGCGGCGGCGCACGCGAACGGCATCCACTGCGACTTCTGCCACAAGATCGCGAACGTCACGGTCAACGACAGCCCCGGCGTGGACGGCGCGATCACGCTGCTGCGGCCGTCGTCGATGAAGAGCGGCGGCGGCTTTTCGGTCAACGAGGTGTTCTTTGGCCCGCTGACCGACGTGACCACCGCGATCATGGGCAACGTCTACCAGCCGCAGTTCGACAACGCCGAGTTCTGCTCGGCCTGCCACCAGTGGCTGAGCAAGGGCATCCGACCTGCCGATGTCGCCAACATCGACGCCAGCAAGTGGCCCGACGGTCTGCCGCTGCAGGACACCTACTACGAGTGGTCGAAGAGCGCCAAGGCCGGCATCACGCCTTGCCAGCGCTGTCACATGCCGGCGCGCCCCTACGAGAACGCGACGATTGATTTCAAGGGCGAGGTGCCGTGGACGAGCAACGTGCTGGGCTGGCCGCGCGCGTTCGGCGAGGTGCACGAGCATTCGTTCGCGCCGCGGCTGCCGGCGCTGGCGAGCGGCGAAACGGTCGCGCCAGGCGAGCCGCCGCGCGACCTGCTGCGCGCGCCGATCGCGATCACGATCACGCCGACGCGCACGGCGAGCGAGCTTCGCGTCGACATCGCGCTGACCAACAGCGGCGCCGGCCACAGCCTGCCGACGGGCACGCCGTCGCGCCAGCTGCTCTTGCTCGTCAGCGCTGACGTCGGCGGCACGCCGCTGCGCGCCAGCGGCGGCTACAGCGTGCCGGCGTGGATCGGCGCGGCGCTGCAGAGCGAGCTCGGCGCGGGCAAGGCCACGCTCGCCGGCGACAAGCTGACGTTGCCGACAGGGCTGAGCTGGCCGGCCAACGCCGCGCAGCAGGTGGTGCGCTTCGTCGCGCCCACCACGCGCTTCGCCGACTACCCGGCCACGCGCTGGTTTGACGGCAAGACGGCGCAAGAGAAGAACATGCCGGTGCTCGAGCCGCGCGACGAGGCGCGCATCGTGTCGGTCGCCGGTCAGAGCGCGACGCTCGATCACGCGCCGCCCGCGGCGGCGAGCGCCGACGGCACGCGCGTGCTGGTGGGAGACGCGCTGCCCGATCTCGCGCGCAAGGTCGACGACACTTTCGCCGTCAGCGCGCTCGGCGGCTGCGCCGGCTGGGCCTTCGGCAAGCTGATGCGCGCCAGCGATGGCCGCGTGGGCGTGCCGTTCTTCATGGCCTCCGACATCGCCTCGGACAACCGCATCCCCGCCGGCGCCACCGTCAAGACCGAGCATGTCTTCGACGTCAGCGGCGCGCTCGCCGCCGGCAAGGCCGTGCGCCTGCGCGTGGTCCTGCTCTATCGCAAGTACCCTTGGGATCGCTCGCGCGAGCGCGGCTGGGTCTCCAACGACGCGGTGCGCCTGGTGCGCGAGCAGAGCGTCGCGCCCTAGCGCGCTAGCGCCCTAACGCGCCAACGCGCTAGCGCGGCGGCGGTCGCATGATGTTGATGATGCCGAGCGTGACGGATGCCGCCGCGAGCAGCAGCGGCAAGGCCGCCACCGCGACGCTGACGAAGGCGGTGAGCACGGCGAGCGCCCCGCCGAGCAGCCCCACCACGAGCGTGGCCACGCCGAGGCCGCGGCTGCGCCGCGCTTTGGCGACGAGCACCGAGGCGGCGATGACGAGCCCGAGCATCGCCAGCGACAACAACACCAGCGCGATGACGACGAAGAACAGCGCCTCGAGGCCACGAAACGAGCTGGCGTAGGCCGGCGCCGAAAGCGTCGTGGCCAGCGTGAAGGCCAGCAGGGCGACGGGGCGAGAGCGCATGCGCGCATTGTAGCCGCATCGCCTGAGCGGCGACGAAAGGCGTCGCCGCATGCCGCGATCTCGAATAGTGGCCAGTCGGCCCGAGGCACGCTCGGCGGCAGAACAGCCCGTTTTCTTTGACCTGCGCGCCTGGCATGGCTGCTGCACTGACATGCGCACAGCACCATTTGCCAAGCACTTTTCGCAAGAAGGGCGTGTAGATATGAAAACCGTCGGCTCAACTTTCCGGAAGATGGTCCTCCTCTTTAGCGCTGGCGCGCTGCTCGTCCCGAGCGCCGCCTTTGCCGAGGGCTACAAGGGTCCCTACACGACCCTCAAGACTCCGAAAGCGATCTCGCGCATCAACAAGGCAGCGCGGCGCTTCAAGGTCAACATGCCGGCGTTCAACCGCGCCTTTGGCACCGAGGCGGCCGACTTCAAGCGCGCCAGCTCCGTCGAGGTCAAGCTGCCCACCGGCCAGTCGCTGATCGCGCCGACGCACCACTTCGGCAACGAGATCGTGGTTCCGTACCACGACGGCGCCAGCACGCATGACGCCAAGGGCGTGCAGCGCTCGGGTGAAGGCCCGCTCAGCAAGCTCGTCGGCTCCGGCGAGGTCCTCTGGGCGGTCAAGAACCACCGCAACAGCCACCCGTCGCTGAGCCTGGGCGGCAACGTCGACAAAGAGGAGATCAAGCTGCAGGACTCGCACGCGCAGTTCCTCGTCGGTGTCCAGCGCAAAGCCAACGGCAAGCGCGTCCGCGGCGTGATGACCTTCAACAACCCGCAGGGCTATCCCGGCGGCGAGGCGGGCGCTGGCCGCTTTGGCGACCCGACCTACAACTCGCTTATCTTCCGTCCCAAGTTCCCGTCGTACCTGCTGGGCAAGACCGCCAGCGGCCGCGCGTCGCGCAACCCCGAGAGCCGCTCGCTGATCCGCGCCTTCAACGACAACATCCGCACCATGATGCTCGGCTTCAACGCCGTCACGAAGTTCCCCGGCGACTACAACGGTGGCGATCCCCTCGGCGCCTTCACGCCCGAGAAGGCCAAAGAAGCCACGCGCCACATGATCAACGCCATCGCCGGCACGGGTGAGGCGAAGGTCGCGGCGGAGCGCTTCTTCGCCGACTCCAACAACAAGGTCTACTGCGCCGAGCTCGGCTTCCTCTCGGCGAGCGCCGCCCTGCACGTGCCCCTCAACCACGAGGGCGTCGTCCGCGGCCTCGGCATCCCGGAAGCGACCTGGAACAACTTCAAGAGCCTCGTCGCCAAGCACAACGCCGCGCAGTCGACGCCGTTCACCACGCTCAACAGCAACGGCCAGGTCGCCAACGTGAAGGCGTCGCTCTCGCCCAAGGGTCTCAAGCCGATGTGGGCCTACGCGCCGGAGGCGGTGCGCCAGGTCGAGTCCAAGAAGATGGCGTTCCGCTCGATGACGTCTGCTGACATGGTCGGCGAGTTCCTGCGCCTGCTGGTGGGCCGCAAGCAGCTCGGCGAGCAGGCCGGCGCGCAGATCGAAGGCGCGCTGCTGGCGGGCATGAAGCCGGCGCTCAAGGGCATGGCCAACCTCGGCAACCTGCCCGAGACCGACCCGCGCGTGCAGGGCTTCAACCAGCTCTTCAGCGCCATCCACGACGTGGTCTCGCGGCCGCACGCCAGCTACGACGCCTTCCGCACCGCGCTGAAGCCGCTGATGGACCAGGCGCGCGCCGCCACCGGCCCGCAGCAGGGTGGCCGCCCCGGCGAGAACCTCTTCGCCCCGCCGCACCTCTACCACGTGATGGCCAAGGGCTTTGGCCAGGGTGAGGGTCTGCTCGGCCTCGAGTACGCCGGCCACAACGTCCACTGGAGCCAGGTCGAGCAGGCGCTCAACAGCGACCGCAGCAACGCCCGCTAGCAGCTAGCTGCTCCTTTGCTCCGCCGCTCTCTGCCTCTCTAGCGCCTTTCCTCCTCCCCCTCCCTTCACGGCACAGTGACCGAGACGACGTTGGACAGCGCGCTCTCGTTGCTCGCCTCGTCGCGCACGCGCAAGCCCAGACAGTACTGGCCACTCGCGAGCCCGCTGACGAGCAGCCGCTCGGGCGCGCCGCTCTGCAGCGGCAGCTGCGTTACCAGCGCCGTGGCGCTCGCGTGCTGGTACGGACAAGACCCGATGCGCAGGTCGTAGGCGCTGGCCTGACCGAGCGAGCCGTCGTCGCCGCTGGCGGTCCAGCTGACGATCACCGTGCCGGGCGCCGCGGCGGGCGGCAGCGCTTCGAGCTCGCCGACGACAGCGTAGTAAAGGCCGTTGCCCGAGGCGGCGAGCCGTCGCGCGTCGAGGCGCACGTAGCGCGCGTTGGTGCTGGGGAAGTCGCCCTCGAGCGTGGCGCCGGCGCCGAGGCTCACGCCGCTGCGCGAGAGCACCGACTGCCACGCCAGGCCATCGGGGCTGACCTTGATCTCGACGCTGGGCGGAAAGAGCGCGGCGAGCCCGGGCGCGGGGCGCAGGCGCACGCGGCCGATGGAGCGTAGCTGGCCGAGGTCGACGGTGACGTAGTGGCTGCGGCCGGGCGTCGATTCGGCGGGCGTCGACCAGGCCGTCGCCGCGTCGCCATCGCTGATCGCGGCCGCCGGAAAGCCCGGCAGCTGCTCGGCTGAGAACGCGCTGGTGGCCGCGGGCAGCGCCTTGTCGCCGCTTTGCGGCAGCTGCGCCGAGAGGTCGCTGACGGCGGCGGGCGCCGTGCTGTCGGGCGCCGGCGTGGTGGTCACCACCAGCACGTTGGAGAGCTCCGACGTGGTGCCGGCCTCGTCGCGCGCGACGAGCGCGAAGCGATAGGTCGTGCCGGGCGAGAGGCCGTCGATGCGCACGCTCTGCGCCGTGCCGGCCGCCGCGGGCGCCGGCGTGTTGCTCGCCAGCGTGGCCAGCGGGAAGCTCGCCGCGGTGATCGACCAGTCGGCGTAGCGCAGCTCGTAGCGCTGCGCCTGGCCCTGGTTGCCGTCGTCGCCGGGTGCGTGCCAGCTCAGCGTCACCGAGGTCATGTCCGAGGCGCTCGCCGAAAGGTCGCTGACCGCCGCGGGCGCCACCGCGTTGCTCGCCTGCTCGACCACGCTCGATAGCGGGCCGACGTTGCCGTCTTCGTCGACAGCGCGCACGGCCCAGAAGAACGTCGTCTCGCCGGGCAGGTTGTCGACGACCATCGTCTGCAGCGCGCCGGCCTGCGCGGGCGCGGGCGCGCCCGAAAGCAGCGTCGCCTGCGACAGCGAGCCGGCGTCGAACACGGCGCTGTGGCGGTAGACCTCGTAGCGCGTCGCCTTGCCGCTGTGACCGTCGTCGCCTGGCGCGACCCAGCTCAGCGTCACGCGCCCGCGCTGCGGGGGCGGCGCGTAGGCTTCGAGCTCGGCGAGCAGCGCGTAGTAGACGCCCGCGCTGGGCGTCTCGTCGAACACGCTCAAGCGCACGTAGCGCGCCGCGCGCGGGGCGAAGCCCCAACGAAGCCACGCGCTGCTGTCCACCGAGAATTGCTCTTCGCGCGCCACGCTGGTGAAGGTCTGCTGGTCGCTGCTCAGCGAAAGCTCGAAGCCGCGCGGAAAGAGCGAGACGAACGCCGCGTCGGGACGCAGGCGCAGCGCGCCGACCTCGACGAGCGCGCCGAGATCGACGGTCAACGTGTGCACCGCGGGCGCCGTGGTGCCGCTCGATGCCCAGGCCGTGGCGAGGTCGTCGTCGACCGCGTAGCTGGCCTTCCAGCTGGCTGCCAGCTCTGACGAGGCCTGCGCGCCACTGGCGAGCAGCGCGCTGCCCTCGGTGGACGCCGGCTGCGCGACGAGCGACAGCGGCGCGCCGGGCGGCGTCTCGTCGGGCGTCGTCGCCTCGGCGATGTTGGAGAGCGCCGACAGCGCGCCCTGATCGTCTTTGGCGCGCAGCGCGAAGTAGTACTTGGTCTGCTCGGCGAGGCCGCTGATGGTCAGGCTCTGCACGGTACCTGCCGGCGCGGGCGCCGGCGGCGCGCCGACGAGCGTCGCCTGGTGAAACAGCGCGGCGCTTAGCGGCTGCTTGCTGTAGCGGATCTCGTAGCTCGTGGCGGTGCCCTGATCGCCGTCGTCACCCGGCGCGGTGAACGTCAGCGTGGCGAGGCCGCCGCGCGCTGTCTGCGCGACGAGGTCGGAGACGGTGCCGGGCGCCACCGGCGGCGTCATCGCCGAGGCGCTGGCCGAGATCGCGCCGGTATTGCCGTCGTCGTCCACCGCGCGCATGGCGAAGTGGTAGGTGGTCTCGCCGGCGAGCTCGCGCACGATCATCCACTGGCTCGAGCCAGCGGCCGTCGGCGTGGGCGCGCCCGCCACCGGCGTGGCGCTCTGCCAGCTGGCGGCGCTGATCGGCGCGCTGCTGCGGCGCACTTCGTAGCGCGTGGCGGTGCCCTTGTCGCCGTCGTCGCCGGGGGCGGTCCAGGAAAGCTGGATCGTGCCGGCCGTCGCGCCGGTCTGCGCCGAGAGGTTCTTGACGGCTGAAGGCGCGGTGGTGTCGCGCGTGACGACCGTCGCCACGTTGGACAGCGGCGACCAGGCGCCGCGATCGTCGACCGCCTTGAGCGCCACGGAGTACGTGCGGTCGGCGGCGAGACCGGCGATGACGAGCGTCTGCGTCGAGCCGCCGACGAGCGGCGTGGGGCCGGCCACCGCGCTGGCGGCGGCGAAGGTGGCGGCGGTGATCGGCGCGCTGGCGTAGCGCACGTCGTAGCGCGTGACCGTGCCGCTGCCGTCGTCGTCGCCCGGCGCCGTCCAGCGCACGGTCACGCTGCCGGCCGACTTGTCGATCTGTTGCAGGTCGATCACCGCGCGCGGCGGCACGTCGGGCGTCCAGGCGCTGGCCACGTTGGAGATCGCCGACCAGTTGCCCGCGGCGTCTTTGGCGCGCAAGGCGACCCAGATCTGTCGCTCGCCGGGCAGCGACGAGAGCAGGAACCTGCGCAGCGTGCCGACGGCGTCGGCCCACGGCGCGGGCACGGCGGGCGTGGCCGCGGCGAAGCTGGCGGCGGTGATCGGCTGGGTCGACCAGCGCAGGTCGTAGCTGTCGACGCGCGCTGTGCCGCCGTTGTCGCCGCGCTCGGTCCAGCGCAGCGTCAGACAGCCGCTGCAGGTGCTCGGCGTGCTGGCGACGAGGTCGTCGATGGCCGCCGGTGCCACGCCGTCTGGCGTGACGGACGAGGCGACGTTGGAGAGCGCCGAGACGTTGGCGCGCTCGTCGCGCGTGCGCAGCGCCACGTAGTAGCGCGTGCCGGGCACGAGGCCGCCGATGGTCGCCGACTCGAGCGTGCCCGCGGGGCGCGGCGCCGCGATGGCCACCGCGGTAGCGGCGGCGAAGTTGTGCGCGCCGATGGGCGCCGTGCTGTAGCGCAGCTCGTAGCTCGACGCGGTGCCCTGCGTGCCATCGTCGCCGGGCGCGTGCCAGCGCAGCACGAGCGTCGCCTGGCCGAGCGCCGCGCCGCTGCCGCCGACGACGGCGAGATCGGAGACGGCCGCCGGCGCCTCGTCGCGCGTGCGCGCCGACACGACGTTGGACAGCGCCGACGCGTTGCCCTCGCCGTCGCGCGAGATCAGCGCCGCGTAGTAGAGCGTCTCGGGCGAAAGCCCGCTGGCGAGCGCGGTCTCGCGCGCCCCGGCGAGGCCGGGCACCGCGGTTGCGACGACACGCGCCGCCGCGAAGTTGGCCGCGCTGATCGGCGTGGTCGAGACGCGCAGGTCGTAGACAGCGGCGCGCCCGCCGTTGCCGTTGTCCGAGGGCGCAGTCCATGCCAGCGCGATGGCGCCGCTGCTGTCGCTGAAGGTCGTCGCGACGAGGTCTGTGACCGTGCTGGGCGGCGTGGCGTCGCGCGTGGTGGCGCGCGCGTTGTTGGAGAGCGCGCCCGCGGCGCCCTGCGCGTCGACGGCGCGCACGGCGAAGTAGTAGGTGGTGACCGCGGCGAGCCCCGAGATCGTGGCGCGGTCGGTCTGGCCCGGTGCGCTTGGCGTGGGCAGCGCGCTCGCCGCGGTGGCGCTGCTCCAGCTGGCGCTGGTGATGCGCTGCGTGCTGTAGCGCAGCTCGTAGCGGGCCGCCGCGCCGCCCGCGTGGCCATCGGCGCCGACAGCGCTCCACGCCAGCGTGGCCGCGCCGCTGCTGGTGCTCTCCACGCGAAGGTCGGTGATCGTCGCCGGTGGAACGCCCGGCGTGGTGGCGCAGGCGGCGTTGGAGCGCGGCGAGCGGTTGGCGGCCTGATCGCTGCTGACCAGCGAGAAGCAGTAGGTCGTCTGCGCGGAGAGGTCGCGCACCTCGAAGCGCTCGAGCGAGCCAGCCACCTGCGGTGCGGGCGGCGAGGCGACCTGCGTGGCGCTTTGCCACTGGGCGTCGCTCGCGATCGGCGCCGCCGCGTGGCGGATGTCGTAGCTTTGCGCCTGGCCGACGTTGCCGTCGTCGCCGGGCGCCGTCCAGGACAGTCGGATCGTGGTGTAGTCGCTCGGATCGGCGTAGAGCTCGATGTCGGCGATGGCGACGAAGTGCTTGGCCGTCCACACGCCGCCCTTGAGCGCGCGCACGCGCACCTGCAGCGCCGGCACGGCGCCGAGCGACCACTCTTGCCAGGCGCTGCCGGCCGAGAAGCTCTGCTCGCTGACCACGGTGGTCCACGCCGCGCTCGCGCTTTCGCGCACCTCGACGACAAACTCGACGGGGAACAGATCGAGGTAGCTCGTGGCGGCACGCAGGCGGATGCGCCCGAGGTTGGTCTTGCCCGCCAGCGCCAGCACTACGTGCTCGCTTTGCGGCGCGCTGCGGCCGGGGCTCAGCCACGCCGTCGCGGCGTCGCCGTCGAGCAGCTTCTCGGGCGCGTAGGCGTCGCTGTAGCTGCCGCTCGACTCGACGACGGTGGCAGCGAGCGGCGGCGCTTGTTGCGGATCGACGGGCGTCGCCACCAGCGTGTTCACGGCGGCCGGCGCTATGGCGTCGCTGGTGGCGCCCTCGGCGACGTTGGACAAAAGCGAGCTCGCGGCGCGCTCGTCTTGCACCACCAGCGCGAAGTAGTAGACCGTGTTCGACGCCAGCCCCGTGACGCTGATGCGCTCGGCGCTGCCCGCCGGCTTGGGGGCCGGCACGCCGAGCACGCGCGTGGCTTTGGGCCACGACGCGGCGCTTAGCGGCTTGGTGTCGTAGCGCAGATCGTAGCTGTGCGCCGTGCCCTGGTTGCCGTCGTCTCCGCTGGCGGTGAAGCTCAGCTCGACGCTGCTGCTCGTCGCGCTGGCGACGGCGAGATCGGTGACGGCAGCCGGCGGGATCGCCGGCGTGTCGACGCGCACCGACGGCGAGAGCTTGCCGCGATTGCCGCTGTCGTCCACCGCGCGGATGGCGAAGTAGTGCGTCTGTTCGAGCGGCAGATCGCGCACGAAGACGTGCTCGATGAGGCCCGCCGGCTGCGGCGCCGACGTGGCGATGGCCTCGGCCGCGTCGAAGTTGCTCTCGTCGATGGGCGACGTCGAGCGGCGCAGCTCGTAGGCGGTCGCCGTGCCGACCCAGCCGTCGTCGCCCGGCGCGCTCCAGCTGAGCGCCACGTCGCCGGCGTTGCGCAGCGCGCGCACCTCGATCTCGCCAAGCTCGGTCAGCCCGTCGGTCTGGCGGCGGCTGGCGTAGAAGCGCACGTAGCGTGCGTAGGTCGTGGGCGCCGCGTGGCTGTGCCACGTGTTGTCCTTGATCAAGAGCCCCTGTACGTCGACGAGCGTGGTCCAGTTGACCGCGTCGGCGCTGGCCTGCCAGGCGAAGTCGCGCGGCAACACCAGGAAGAAGCCGGAGATCGTCGGCGCGTGCATGCGAAAGCGCGACAGCGGTTTGACCGCGCCGAGATCGAGCGTGATCCACTCGGGCTGCGTCTCGCTGCCCCATGCGCTGATCCAGCGCGTGCCGAGCGAGCCGTCGATGGCGTTTTCGGCCGGGTAGGCCGACGAGTACTCGCTCGACCGATCGATGATCGTCGCCCCGCTGACGAGCACGTCCTCGCTCGAGGCGTTGCTCGTCAGATCGCCGATGGTCGCCGGCGGCGTGGTGTCCGGCCCGCCGCCCGGTACCGCCGTGACGACGTTGGAGACGGCGCCATCGGCGCCGCCGCTGTCGCTGGCGCGGATCGCGAAGTAGTGCAGCGCGCCGTCGACGAGGCCGGTGACTCGAAACTGCTCGCGCTTGCCAGCGGCCGCCGGCGCGCCGAGGCCCGCCACCTGCGTCGCGCCGTAGAAGTTGGCGGCCGTGATCGGCTGGCGCGAGACGCGCAGATCGTAGCGCGCTGCCTGGCCGACGGTGGCGTCGGCGCCCGGCGCGCTCCACTGCAGCGACACCGAGCCGGCGCCGCTCCCGCTGACGGACAGGTCGGTGATCGTCGAAGGCGGCACCACCACGGTGGTGCCCTCGGCCACGTTCGACATCGGCGAGCGGTTGCCGGCTTCGTCGCTGGCGCGCAGCGCGAAGTAGTAGGTCGTCTCGGCGGCGAGGCCCGAGACGATGATCTGCTCGCGCACGCCAGCGGCCGCGGGCGGCTGCGTCAGCGGCACCGGCGTCGCGCTGGCAAAGTTGCTCTCGGTGATCGGCGCCGTGCTGTAGCGCAGGTCGTACTGCGGTGAAGCGCAGCTCGAGCGCGTCGACGCGCGCGCTCACCGAGCGCACCTGGACCTCGCCAACGCTGGTGTAGTAGGCGCCGGCGGGGTGCTGCGCGCCGCGCAGGCTGTGCACCCGCACGTAGCTGGCGCGCGCGGCGGGAAACGTCATCGTGACCCACACGCCCTTGCTCGCCACGTAGCCACGTTTGCCCGCCACCACGCGCCACGAGGAGGCGTCGTCGGAGATCTCGATGTCGAAGTCCGCCGGAAAGAACGCCGGGTAGGCTGCGTTGGGCAGCAGCGCGACGTGGTCGATGGAGCGCGGCGAGAGCAGATCGAGCACGAGATACTCGGCGCGCGCGCTGTCGCGCGGCGGCGAGATCCACGCCGTCAGCGCGGAGCCGTCGTAGGCGTTGCTGGCCGCCCAGTAGCTCGAGAGCTCGCCGCTGGCGGCGGCCACGCTGCCGGCGACGAGGCCGCCGAGCATCGCGCGCGCTTCGAGGTCGATGACCTGCGGCGGCGCGGTGGCGTCGCTCGGCAGCGCGCTGACCTCGGCCGAGGCCGGGCTGCGATTGGCGCTGCTGCTCACCGCGATGACCACCGCGTAGATGCGCACGCCGCTTTGCAGCCCGGTGATGCGCAGCGAGGTCTCGCCCTTGTCCACCGAGCGTTCCTCGCTGTAGTCGCCGCTCTTGCTGCCCCAGCGCACCAGGTACATGCCCAGCCTGGCGTAGCTACTCGCCTGCCAGCGCACGGTGACGTCGTTGCGCTTGCCCGCCTCGGCGCTCACGCCGCTCGGCGCCGGAGGCGCGCCGTCGTCGAGGACCGAGGAGAGCAGGGCGTTGACGTCGAGCCGCCCGCCGCTTTTGACCTTGCCGGCATAAGCCGCGTGGCGCGTGGCGCTGGCGAGCAGCTTGTCTTTGAGCGCGCGATAGTCGAGCGACGGCGCCAACGAGAGCGCCAACGCCGCCGCGCCGGCGACGTGCGGCGACGCCATCGAGGTGCCGCTGAGGTAGCCGTAGGCGCCGTTCGGCAGCGTGCTCTCGATGGTGTCGCCCGGCGCGGCGATGTCGACGCTGGTGGCGCCGTAGTTGGAAAAGCTCGCCAGCGTCTCGTCGGAGCGGCTGGCGGCCACCGAGATGACGTTCTCGTTGGTGTGCGCGGCCGGATAGAACGGCACCTGATCGGCGTCGCTGCCGTTGTTGCCGGCGGCTGCGACGAACAGCCCGCCTGCTTGGCGCAGCGTCTCGATGGCGTTTTCCAGCGCGCTGCTGTAGCAGTTGCAGCCCCAGCTGGCGTTGACCACGCGCGCGCCCTTTGCGGCGGCGTAGAGCACCGTCGACACGCCGTTCCACAGCGCGCCGCTGCCTTGGTTGTTGAGGAACTTGAGCGCCTGGATGCTCACGCGCCAGTTGACGCCGACCACGCCGGCGCCGTTGTTGCCGAGCGCGCCGATGGTGCCCGCCACGTGGGTGCCGTGGCGGTTGTCGTCCATCGGATCAGCGTCGCCGTTGTGAAAGTCGTAGCCGTGCACGTCATCGACGTAGCCGTTGCCGTCGTCGTCGATGCCGTTGCCCGGGATCTCGCCCGGGTTGGTCCAGATGTTGGCCGCCAGATCGGGGTGGTTGTAGTCGACGCCCGTGTCGCTGACGGCGACCACCACGGCGCGGTCGCCGGTGGTCACGTCCCACGCGTCGAACAGCCCGAGCTTCGCCAGCCCCCACTGCAAGCCGGCGAACGGATCATTGGGCTGTGCGGTGGTCTCGACGATGTAGTGGCGCTCGGCGATGCGCGTCACGCCCGCGGCGCGCAGCGCGGCGATGCCCGCGTCGGCGTTCATCGTCGGCGGCAGCAGCACGCGGCGATAGCCGAGCTTGCGCGAGACGATGTCGTCGGCGCTGGAGATCACGCGCGCGCCGAGGCGCGAGAGCTCGGCGACAAAGGCCGCCTCGTCGGCGCCCGGACGGGCGATGACCTCGTGCGCGAGGTAGCGCGCACCCGATGGTGCGACGAGCTCCGGTCCGAGGCCGGAGCCCGGATCGCGGCCGCTTTGACCCTCCGGCGTTTCGGCGCTGCACGCGCTCAGGGCGAACAACACCAACCATGCCAGAGCGCGCGTGATCGGAGCGCGCTGCACGATCCTTTGATCGACGGGCGGCGGTCTTTGTTAATGCAGAAATCAGTGCCCGACGTAGAGCACGAGGCCGCCGGCGTCGAGCGCGTAAAGCGACAGCCCGCAGCGGCAAAGGGCCACCAGCGGCGCGAAGGGGTCCGGCTCGCTAGCGCCGATCTGCTGCTGCCACAGCTCGCTCGCGAGGGCAGCCCAGCCGCTCACCGGCGTGTCGCAGCCCGCGAACAGGGGCTCGTCGTCGCCGAGCAGGCCTTGCAGCGCGCGCTCGTGCAGCGTTGAGCGGACGGGCCAGCGTGGATAGCGCACGTCGAAGTCGAGGATCACCGCTAGCTCGTCGGGCAGCTCGTCTGCGAAGGCCTCGAGCAACGCCTGCCGCGCGCGGCAGAGCGTCTGCAACGTCTCGGCAGTCGCGCGCCGCGCCCAGCGCGCCGCTTGCTTGGCCTCGCGCGGCGTGGCCTCGGCCTCCAGCGGTGCGGCGGCGACCTCGCCGCTGTCGCCGCACAACGCGCATGGCGGCGACGGGTCGAAGTCGCCGGCGCCGATCATGGCGTAAAGGCCGCCGTCACAGCTCGGGCAAGGCTCGCGCGCTGTGGGACGAAAACACAGCGCGAAGGAAAGCGCCTCGGCGGGCGGCAACAGGCCGGCACCGCGCAGCGCCTCGAGCGCAGTGAGGCCGTCGGCGCAGCCGTCGACGCAGCGGGCGACCGCCTTGGTGCGCTCGGCGCCGACCGTGCATGCGCTGGTCATGCCGCCAACCACTAGCTTCGACATGCCACAGCCGCGCACCGCTGCCGACGCCGCGCTGCGAAGCGCACGCAGCGCTTCGAGCGATGTGATCGAGACCCCGGTCAGATCGAGTGTGCGGATAAGCGGTGCCGCCTTGGCCCCCCGCGCGAGCGCGCGCTGAGCCGCGTTGTCGAGCGCGCAGCCGGCGAGCGAAAGCTCGCGCAGCGCACCGCCCGCGGCGCAGGCCGTCAGCGCTTCGACGGCCGCCGCGCCGAGATCGTCGCGTGCGAAGTCGACGGCGTGCAGCTCCGGCGCAGCGACGAGCAGCGCCTCGATCCCCGCACCGAGCGCGTTGCCAGGCGCGTGCAATCGCCGCAGCACGAGCGGTCCCCTTCCGTGTAGGGCGCGCACCACGTCGTCGCTCGCGCGCGCGCCAAGGTCGACCAGCGAGAGCGTGCGCAGCGAGTCAAGCCCCGACCAGCGCAGCAGCGCGGAGAGAACAGCGTCGGAGCCGTCGTCGATCCCGCGGTGGCTCGCGAGCACCAGCGTGTCGACCTGCCTGGCCCACGGCGCAGCGAGCAGGCGGTCGAGCGTCTGCACGAGTGGTCCCTCGGACATGCCGGCGCGCACCTCGAGCCGGCGAAGCCGCGGTGCCTCGAGCGCGGCGAGCTCGTCGATGGCCGCCGGCTCTGCGACCTCCAGCGAAAGCGCAGTCAGCTGCCCGCGCAGCGGGTGACCACGCAGCGCGCGGTAAAACGCCCGATCCTGCGTGCGCAGCGCGAGCGAGCGCAACGCGCTGTCGTCGCCGGCTAAGCTCGCCAGCGCCTCGAGCTGCGCTGGGCTAAACGCGCCGACGAGCTCCAACGCCTCGATGCTGTGAAGTCCCCAGCGCGTAAAGTCGCGCTCGCCGAGCCGCTCGGCGTCGGCGCCTCGCAGCCCCAAGTGCAGGCGCGGGATCGCCCGCAGCGCCGCGCCACCCTTTTCGTCACCGCCACACCAGGCGCTCGGCTCGACCGCCGGTCGCGGCAGGCGCGCCAAGTATCGCGCCACGACGCCGTAGTCTTCGATGAACGAGTCGAGCCAAACATGCGCCGCGAAGCCGCGCTCGAAGCGCGCCACGATCACGCCGCGCATCGGGCGCTTCCACAGCGCGTGGTGCTCGGCCAGCAGCTCGCGCTCGCGCTGCGCCAGCGCCGGCGCACGCGCGTCATCGTCACCTGCACGCGCCAGCTGGCACTGCACTGCGATCAGCTCGCCGCGAGCGTCGCCTCGCGTGCTGAGCCAGTCGGCGTAGGCCAGCCGCGGCGTGTCGTCGTCGGGCGCCGCGAGCACGGCGTCGAGCAGCTGCGCTTCTCGGCTCACGTACGCGCCGCGAGCGCCTCGCGGGCCACCTCGCGGTCGTCGAAGTGGATGCGCTGCGCGCCGAGGATCTGGTAGTCCTCGTGGCCCTTGCCGGCGACGAGCACGATGTCGCCCGGCGCCGCCGCCGCGATCGCCGCCTCGATGGCAGCGCGCCGATCGACCTCGACCACGTAGCTATCCGCGGGCGCGCCCTCGAAGGCGGGCAGGATCTCGTCGATGATCGCCTGCGGCCGCTCGCTGCGCGGGTTGTCCGAGGTGACGTACGCGACGTCGGCCTGCTCGCGCGCCGCGCGCCCCATCATCGGACGCTTCTTGCGGTCGCGGTCGCCACCGCAACCGAAGACGACGTAGAGCCGCCCAGCACACAGCGGTCGCAGCACGGCGGCGGCGCGCTGCAGCGCGTCCGGCGTGTGGGCGTAGTCGACCAGTACCGCGGGCTGCGCGCCGCTAGCGTCGTCGACGCGCTCGAGACGCCCCGGCACGCGCGCCGCGGCGGCGCCAGCGACGATACGCTGCATCGACGAGCCGGCCGCGCGCGCGCAGGCGGCGGCGAGCAGCACGTTGTCGGCGTTGAACTCGCCGAGCAGCGGCGAGGCGAAGGCCGCGCGCTCGTCGCCGAGACATAGCTCGCCGCGCAGGCCGTCGATGTCGCAGACGAGCTGCTCGATGCGCGCCTCGACGTCGCGCCGCGCCCGCGAGCAGCGCACGATCTCGACATCGCCACGCGCGCGCGCCGCCTCGAGCATCGCCTCGGCGCCGTCGCCGTCGACGTTGATCACCGCCGTGCCGCCCGGCGCCAGGTGGCGCTCGAAGAGCAGCCGCTTGGCCGCCAGGTAGCTCTGCATGTCGCCGTGCAGGTCGAGATGATCCTGCGTGAGGTGCGAAAACGCGGCGACGCGAAAGGTGCAGCCCCACACGCGCCCCATCTCGAGCGCGTGCGACGAGACCTCCATCGCCACGCGCAGCGCACCGGCGTCGCGCATGCGCCCCAGCAGCGGCTGCAGCAGCGTCGGCGTCGGCGTCGTAAAGCGCGTCGGCTCGTCGAGGCGCACCTCGCCTTCGGGCGCGTAGCGGCAGGCCACCGTGCCGACGATGCCGGCGCGCTCGAGCATGCCCTCGAGCAAGAACGTCGTCGTCGTCTTGCCGTTGGTCCCCGTCACGCCGACCAGCGCCAGGTCGCGGTCGGGCTGGCCGGCGAGCGCCGCCGCCGCGGTCCCGAGCGCGCGCCGCGTGTCGTCGCAGACGATCACCGGCACGGCGAGCTCGCCGAGCGCGCGCTGCGCGACGATCGCCACGGCC